>NZ_CAXBHN010000005.1:0-189040 GCF_963975605.1 uncultured Zhongshania sp.
TGGTAGAGCATCCCACCCCACCATGTTGGGTTTCGTTCCTCAACCCAACCTACGAGCTGAAAATGACGTGTGACGCTGTAGGTTGGGCGGAGCGGTAGCGACAAATTTGTATGGAACAAATTTGAGCAGCTCTGCTGGCCGTTAGGCCGAGGCGCGGTGCGCCGAGTCATACCCAACATGGTAGAGCATCCCACCCCACCATGTTGGGTTTCGTTCCTCAACCCAACCTACGAACTGTAAATGACGTGTGACGCTGTAGGTTGGGTGGAGCGGTAGCGACAAATTTGTATGGAACAAATTTGAGCAGCTCTGCTGGCCGTCAGGCCGAGGTGCGGTGCGCCGAGTCATACCCAACATGGTAGAGCATCCCACCCCGCCATGTTGGGTTTGATAAACCCCTTCGGGGCGCCCGAATCGGCGCCCAGCTTAAAAGCTTGTCGTTCCTCAACCCAAGCTACGAACTGCTTTCCCCGATCTGGATAGCGGTGCGATATTGCCAATCCCCCCACCTGCCACAAATGAAAAAGGCACGACGATTACGTCGTGCCTTTTGTAGTTAGGCCCTAGACAAGCGGCGCTTAAACTTCTGGCGGCGCCTCTACCAATACAAACTTTAATTGCGTACCGGCAATTTCAATCACATCGCCAGCGCTGAGTTGGCGAGGTTGTAGACCAATCTCGACACCATTCAACTTCGGCGTCCGGCCATCTACACCTTCAATATGCTCGAGATAATAGTCTTGCTGTCGACGACTAATTGCCGCTACCTGGAAACCCACCTTACCCAATTTGGTTAGCGGCTTATTCAAGGTCATCTCACGACCCGCCGAACCGCCATTCTGTACCTGCAGCTTAGCAATCATCGCTACCGGTGCTGGCTCGGCGCGCTTACTGCTTGGCCGCATCGCAATCGTCTTTTCGACCTCGGCTTCGCCGCCGCCAAAGGATTCGCTGTGAAAGGTAAGTGAATGCTTACCAATTGTGATGTAGTCACCATTGCGAAGCTGGTGGCGAGTGATCGCCGTACCGTTAACTAAGGTTCCGTTGGTACTGCCCAAATCAACTAGAAAGCAATCTTTAAGTACCGTTTCAACGGCGGCATGGCGGCCACTTACCGCCAAATTTTCTATACAAATATCATTGTCGGGGGCACGACCAAGAGAGATTCTCTCCTTATTTAAGGGAAAATCCTCAAGTACTCTACCCTGAAAGCTGAGAACCAGTTTAGCCATAATCCTTATCCGTCTTTGACCTGCGTTCCCTTAATGAGGCACGGCAGCGTATCGATCTAGGGCAACTCTAATTAATTCGGTAATGTCTCAGCGGATTAATCAGAGATGCCCTTGCCTATTAACCCTTTAATCAAACCAGTCTAGCTCTTCCTCTGAAGAGCTTTCCTGCCCAGCGACTACTTTATCTACACACACTACAATAATCGAAATATTATCATTGCCGCCGGAATTATTCGCCATTTTCAATAATTGCTTGGCGGCTGCTTCCGGATCAGCTTGGCAGCTAGCTAAAACATCTGCGATCTCAGCATCCTCAACCATGCCTGTCAGGCCATCGGAGCACAGCAAATACAGGTCACCAGCACGCAAGAGGGATTCCAAAAGATCGACCTCAACAATATCAGCAAGGCCCAAAGCGCGGGTAATCACATTTTTATTGCGGGAGTTTCGCGCGTCTTCTTCGGAATACACTTTGCGATCGATCATTTCTTGAACCAAGGTGTGGTCGGTCGTGAGCTGATCTAAAAAGCCGTCTCTGAATCGATACAGGCGGGAGTCTCCAACATGGGCTACCGCGAGACAGCTGCCGTTAAAACTCGCTGATACCAAGGTGGTGCCCATGCCTTGGCGCTCCGGATTGCGCTGAGCGTCTCCGAAAATGATGGCGTTTGCCGCCTGCACCGCATTTCGCAGGGCGATGGTTTGCCCGGAAAACTCAGATATTTCCGCAACCGAGTCGTCGCCGTCGTGATCCGCTGCTAAAAACTGGGTAAAGCCTTCTATTGCCAAGGCACTGGCCACTTCACCCGCGTTGTGGCCACCCATTCCGTCGGCCACTAATACATACCCTTGATCTTCGGCTACGCATATTGCGTCTTCGTTGTGACTGCGCACCCTGCCAATGTCGGTGACGCCAAAGCTGCGTATTACTGTTTTATCGTCCATTATTTTACGCTTATGCCGAGATGAGACCTGAGTATAGTCACCGGCTTTTAATATGGTCAATGTCGCGGCTCGATATAAACCGAACGCCGGCTAGGACTCAGGAAACCGGAATGACCACGATGACCCATGACCAACGAGTAAACTCAAATCCTATTTAGTCGGTTTAGCACACCACACCCACCGGCATCCGCGCTGCCAGGGGAGAAAAATAAAGCACTAGCCTGCGCATCTATTCGGCCCAAAGCTGGATCGGCCAGCACGGCATCACTAAAATTACCGCTATACCAAATATCGTCGACCGTCGCGCTCATTACCAAGCTACCTTACGACGCCGAACTTTCTGTAGAACGACCGCAGACTAATACCCGCTATATGCGCAGCCCGCGCTTTATCGCCATCGCAAAACGCTAATAGTTCATTCAAATACTGCAACTCTCTAGATTTTAAATCTTGCCACTTGTCTTCGTTCTTATCATTATGCGGACGAACATCTAGCATGCACCGCCCCAGTATTTTCACATCGATAATATTCGAATGCGCAAAAATAATTGCGCGCTCGAGCACATTACGAAGTTCGCGAACATTTCCCGCAAAATAGCATTTTTCTAGTAGTTTGATCGCCGACTCGGTCAGTCGATACATATCTTTTTTGCTGAATTTTTCGAGTATCGATTTTGCAATCAATGCGATGTCGTCGCCACGCTCGCGCAACGGGGGCAAGACAATTGGGAAAGCATTAATTCGATAGTAAAGGTCTTCACGAAATTCGCCACTGGCTACATTGTTAGATAAATTTTTATGAGTGGCGCATATCAAGCGAAAATTTGCGCGTTTAAGCTCGGTGCTACCCACCGCTCGGTAGCTACCCGTTTCAATTAAGCGCAGTAATTTCACCTGCATACCCAAGGGTACATCACCAATTTCGTCCAGAAATAAGGTGCCACCCTCGGCGCTTTCTAATAGTCCGCGCTTATTCGATGTTGCACCGGTAAACGCGCCTTTAACGTGGCCAAACAACTCACTTTCAAACAGGGTTTCCGTCAATCCCGCGCACTCAACGGTGATCATGGGTCTTGTACTGCGACTACTGGCCTCATGAATGGCTTTAGCCGCTAATTCTTTTCCCGTACCTGACTCCCCCATTAGTAGTACCGAAGTATCTCTGCTTGCCACCAAATTAATCATTTCAACCAGGGCGTTAAAAGCCGGACTGCGGCCAACCATATTTTGGGTGCTCAGCTCTGCACTGGCGATATGAACCGGCTTTAGAATTTCGACAAAATACTTCAGTTCGCCGTCTTCACCGTGAATTGGCAGCATTTCTACATCGACATGCTCCTTGCCTCGTGGCGTCGTGTGAACGTGTAGCACTCGCTCCTTGCTGCCAGAGCTTTTGCAGGCAAGTAAGGGACAACTTTCTCCCGCCTGATCACAGGGCACCTGATAGCCATGGGAGACTTGATAGCAGCGCGCCTCCTTGGCGACATCAATTTCACCAAATGTTGAACGGTATAGCTCATTCGTTGCCAGTATTCTGTAATCGGCAGACACCAATATGGCTGGGTAGTCGAAACCATCGAGCATATAGGCAACGTTTTTATCTGAGTCTTTTGCTATGAGCTGCATGGCATTGTCATTTCTGTCATTTATTGTTGTCAATAATGACAATTAAGCGAAGGTTTTACCAGCGCAAACGAGGCAAGGCTCTTCGGATTTATAAAATACTATATACAAACCAATGACTTACTGCACATAGCCACAAGTACTACATGCATGGCATGTGCATTGCTCTATGGTGGTAAGTACCACAGGCGAAGATTGCGACAGCCAGCGGATGAATCGAAAGCAAATGCGCAACTCACATTAGGATGATCAATATGGATTTCGACCCCTTCATTTTGGCCCGCATCCAATTTGCGACCAATATAAGCTTTCATATTTTATTCCCCGCCATCTCCATTGGCCTGGCCTGGGTTCTGTTGTTCTTTCGTTTGCGCTTCACCCAAACCGGCGACCAAGCGTGGGAGTACGCCTACCTGTTTTGGGTAAAGATCTTTGCCCTGACCTTCGCGATGGGGGTGGTATCTGGCATTACCATGAGCTTTCAGTTCGGCACCAACTGGCCAGGCTTTATGGAAAAAGCCGGCAATGTGGCCGGCCCCCTGCTGGGCTACGAAGTGCTCAGCGCGTTTTTCCTAGAAGCCTCATTCCTCGGCATTATGTTATTCGGCAAAGACCGCGTGTCTAACCGCATGCATTTAATCAGCTCATTTCTGGTCGCCTTTGGCACAACCTTGTCGGCATTCTGGATCCTCAGCCTTAACTCGTGGATGCAAACCCCCACTGGCTATTACCTAGAAAACGGAGTGGTAATGGTAGACAGCTGGATGGAGGTGATCTTCAACCCATCGTTTCCCTACCGCTTTTTCCACATGCTTATTGCCTGCCTGCTGACCTCTGCCTTTGTGATTGCAGGTGTGAGCGCTTGGCGGGCGCTGCGCAATGTCGACGGCCCCGCCACTTGGAAGGTAATGAAAACAGGCGTGATGATGGCCGCCGTACTCGCCCCTATTCAAATACTGGTCGGCGACTTTCACGGCTTGAATACCTTGGAGCATCAGCCCGCCAAAATCGCCGCTATGGAAGCGGTGTGGGAAACCGAGAAAGGCGCGCCCTTCACGATTTTTGCACTCCCCGATGAAAACACTCGCAGCAACCGCTACGCGATTGAAGTGCCCTACGCGGCAAGCTTCATTCTTACCCACGACCCCATGGGCGAAGTAAAAGGTCTCAACGAATTTGAAGGCGAGCATCCCCCCGTCGCCATCGTGTTTTGGTCGTTTCGCGTGATGCTGGCGGTAGGCGGCTTGATGCTGCTGGTGTCGTGGTGGGCGGCTTGGCAGCTGCGAAATAACAAAACCCCAACAAAACCGCTGCTATATGCCCTCTCAGCCATGACCTTTTCAGGCTGGGTCGCCGTTTTAGCAGGCTGGTATGTTACCGAGATTGGTCGCCAGCCCTGGATTGTGAGCGGCGTGCTCAAGGTGCAAGACGTGGTAGCAGACCACAGCAGCGCCACCGTCGGCGGCACCTTGATCGGCTATATCTTGCTGTATGGCTTTTTGCTGGCCTCTTATATTGGCGCCCTGCTCAACCTGTCACGCAAACCCGCTGCGTCTCTTAGCCTCACAGCAGTGAGCGCACCCCAAACTACAAACAAGGAGGCCTGAGCAATGGAATATTGGCTACCAATCATTTACATGGGCATCATGGGCCTCGCTCTGCTGATCTACGTCATCCTCGACGGCTACGATCTTGGCGTCGGTCTGCTTGTACCGCTGGCTGACGAAGCGGAAAAGGACATGATGATCGCCTCCATTGGGCCGTTCTGGGACGCCAACGAAACATGGATCGTACTGGGTATTGGCGTGCTACTGATCGCCTTCCCCGTTGCCCACGGCATTATTCTCACCAGCTTATATCTACCCGTGACCCTCATGTTAATGGGTTTAATTCTGCGCGGCGTCGCCTTTGATTTACGGGTAAAGGCGGGCGACCACCGTCGCGGCCTATGGAATAAGGCATTTTTCGGCGGCTCCCTGATTGCATCGGTCGCCCAAGGTTGGATGCTCGGCGCCTACATCACCGGTCTGCAAAGCTCCACCACCAGCCTATTATTCTCCGCCCTCATCGCCATGACCCTACCCGCCCTCTACCTAATCTTAGGCTGCGGCTGGCTACTGATGAAAACCGACGGCGATTTGCGCAATAAAGCCATCGGCTGGGCGCGCATGGCAATCTGGCCAATGGGTTTAGGGCTTTTTATGGTGTCTATCGCCACTCCGATGGTGAGCAGTAGCATTGCCGAGAAATGGTTTACCCTGCCTAACGCCCTGTACTTAATGCCGATCCCAATGGTCTGTGTATTTTGCTATGGCGTCATCGTAATGGCGTTAAACAAACCGACCGTGCTCAACCAAGGCTATAGCTGGCTGATCTTTGCCTGCACCGTCGCTATCTGCTTAATGGCGAGCTTAGGACTGGCCTACAGTATTTTCCCTGACATCGTTATTGGTGGCCTCACAATATGGGAGTCCGCCGCCTCAGTGAAATCGCTGCAATTTACCTTGGTCGGCGTAGTAATCACCCTACCCGTCATTTTGTTTTACACCTTTTTTGTCTATCGAATATTTCATGGCAAAGCGACCGCGCTGTCTTACGAATGAACTTAATAGGATATTTATAATGAACACACTACCTTTTAAAGCCGACATGAGCGTCACACCTGACGTGCTGGCCTTTTTTGACGAACCCACCAACACCTTTACCTACGTGGTAAAAGATCCGGCATCAAATGCGTGTGCGGTGGTCGATTCGGTAATGGAAATTGACTACGCCGCAGGCCGACTCAGCCTGAATGGCGCAGATAAAATAATTGAATATATCCGCAACCACGATCTTGAGCTGCAATGGATTATTGAAACTCATGTCCACGCCGACCACCTGTCTGCCGCGCCCTATATTCAAGAGAAATTGGGCGGCAAAATTGGCATTGGCGCCGAGATCACCACAGTGCAAACCACCTTTGGCAAAATCTTTAACGAGGGCACCGACTTCTGCCGCGACGGCTCCCAGTTCGATCAACTATTTAACGATGGCGACCAATACTTTGTTGGCAAAATGCGCTGCCACGCCCTGCACACCCCCGGCCATACACCGGCGTGTATGACCCACATCATGGGCGACGCGGGTTTTGTAGGCGATACCTTGTTTATGCCCGACGGCGGTAGCGCGCGCGCAGACTTTCCCGGTGGCAACGCCAAAACCTTATACCAGTCCATTCAACGCATTCTGTCCTTACCTGACGATCTTCGTCTCTTCATGTGTCACGACTACATGCCGAATGATCGTGACGTTGAGTACCAGACCACCGTCAAGCAAGAGCGCGAACATAATATTCATGTTCACCAGGGTATTAGCGAAAGTGACTTTGTTGCCATGCGTGAAAAGCGCGACGCAACCCTAGGTATGCCCAGACTGATTTTGCCATCCCTGCAGGTAAATATGCGCGCAGGCCATTTACCCAAGGCCGACACCAATGAGGTGGTCTACCTTAAGCTGCCGCTAAACCTGCTCTAAACCACCCACCCAAATGGTCAGGGAATTACGATGAACATTAAAGAATTAAATGCAAATATAAGCGTTTCCGATCAACTGCTTGCCAGTGATATTAGCGAGCTTGCCATACGGGGAGTTCGGACCATTATCTGCAATCGCCCAGACGGCGAAGGCCCGGATCAGCCGCTATTTTCTGAAATAGCAAAAGCCGCCGAGGAACACAATATTCAATGTCACTACCTACCAGTGGTCACCGGTAAGGTGAGCGATGATGACGCCACCGCCTTTGGCAAATTACTTCAGCAAGACGGTCCTATTCACGCCTACTGCCGCAGCGGTATGCGTTCCACTACCCTGTGGGCGCTGAACCAAGCCAAGCAGCTACCGCTGGCCGATATTGTTGCCACGGCCAAAGAAGCGGGTTACGACATGAGCGGAGTAGCCGCTCGAATTGCTGGCAAAAGCGGCGAAATGCAAGCGCTGAAAAGCTACGATGTGCTTATCGTTGGAGGCGGCGCAGCGGGTATCTCGACGGCTGCCAGCTTGCTAGCCAGAAACAAAGCACTATCAATAGCGATTATAGATCCGGCCGACAAACACTATTACCAACCCGGCTGGACCTTGGTTGGCGCTGGGATATTTACGCCTGAGCAAACCATGCGCGATATGGCATCGCTGATACCCAGAGGCGCCGATTGGATAAAGGCCGCGGTCGCTGCCTTCGACCCGGACAGTAACACCGTTATCCTTGAAGGCTGCCGACTCATTAAATATCAGCGCCTCGTGGTTGCCGCCGGTATAAAACTAAATTGGGCTGGAATCGAAGGTCTCAGCGAAACCCTGGGGCGTAATGGCGTCACCTCTAATTACCGCTATGACCTTGCGCCTTACACATGGGATTTGGTCCGCAACTTAAAAGGGGGGCGCGCCTTATTTACCCAGCCACCCATGCCGATTAAATGTGCGGGGGCGCCACAAAAAGCCATGTATTTGTCTGGCGACTACTGGTTCAAAAATCAAAACATAAAAAATATTAATATCGAATTTTATAACGCTGGCGCCGTGCTTTTTGGCGTGGCCGACTACGTCCCGGCATTGATGGAGTACGTCAAAAAATACCAGACCGAATTAAAATTTAATCACAAACTGGTGCGTATCGACGGCGACAAAAAAACCGCTTACTTTGAAACCACCACAGGCGATGGCAGCACCGAAATTATTAGCCGTGAATTTGATGTGATCCACGTGTGCCCGCCGCAAACGGCGCCCGACTTTATCCGCAACAGCCCACTGGTGGATGAGGCCGGCTGGGTAGATGTAGATCAATATACCCTTCGCCACAAGCGCTATAGCAATATTTGGTCGCTGGGCGACGTAGCCAATACCCCCAATGCCAAAACCGCTGCCGCAGCACGGGTACAAGCACCAATTGTGGCTGCTAATATTATTGCCGACATCAAAGGTGACCACCTCGTCGCGAAATACAATGGCTACGGCTCCTGCCCGCTAACGGTAGAGCGCGGCAAAATTGTATTGGCTGAATTCGGATACGGCGGCACACTTTTACCGAGTTTTCCGAAATGGATCATTGACGGCACCAAACCAACACGCGCGGCGTGGTTTTTAAAAGAAAAACTACTACCGCCCGTTTACTGGCGCGGTATGCTCAAAGGTAAAGAGTGGTTGGTAAACCCAGTAATGAGCGATGAAGCCTAGGAAATATAAACTTGAAAATAAAAACGATTAAATCCTACTTTCCGATTCTAACGTGGGTCGCGGACTATCAACGTGACACCTTGATTAGCGATCTGTTAGCGGCGGTTATCGTCACCATCATGCTCATTCCCCAATCTTTGGCCTATGCGCTGCTAGCGGGACTGCCTCCGGAAATGGGCTTGTATGCGAGTATGCTGCCCTTGCTAGCCTACGCAATTTTTGGCACCAGCCGCACCCTATCCGTCGGCCCCGTCGCGGTGGTGTCACTGATGACGGCCTCTGCGATAAGCCATATCGCGGCTCAGGGCAGCGTCAGCTATATTGAAGCCGCGCTATTATTAGCACTATTTTCCGGCCTATTCCTGCTGGGTATGGGTATCTTTCGTATGGGCTTTTTAGCAAATTTTTTATCCCACCCCGTCATCGCTGGCTTCATAACCGCATCGGGAATAATTATTGCCGTAAGTCAGTTAAAACATATTTTAGGTATAAGTGCATCGGGCGAGAATTTATTTCATTTAATAACGGCATTACTCAGTGAAATTGCAAATACCAATCTCTACACCCTTGCCGTTGGCCTGCCGGTATTGATATTTTTATTTTGGGTAAGAAGCGGTTTAAAGCCGCTGTTAATACGCACCGGGCTGAGCGACAAAGCGGCAGGAATGCTATCTAAAACTGGGCCAGTCATCGGTATTATTGCGACCAGCGCGGTAGCTTACACTTTTGATCTCGGCCAGCATGGCGTTAAGCTTGTTGGCGAAATACCAAGCGGTTTACCGACCTTACAGATACCCAATATCAACCACAGCGCGTGGCGAGAATTAATCGTCTCCGCTATTTTTATTTCAATCATTGGCTTCGTGGAATCTATATCTATTGGCCACACCCTCGCAGCCAAGCGTCGTCAAAAAATTTCACCAAACCAAGAGCTTATTGGCTTGGGCGCGGCCAATGTTACTGCGGCCTTTTCCGGTGGTTACCCTGTTACTGGCGGCTTTGCACGCTCAGTTGTTAACTATGATGCTGGCGCCGTGACCCCCGCCGCCGGCATATTTACCGCTGTCGGCATTGGCATGGCCGCCTTGTTTTTCACCCCTTATCTCGCCTATTTACCCACAGCAACCTTGGCCGCAACCATTATTGTTGCGGTGTTATCGCTGGTCGATTTTTCTATTTTAAAACGCAGCTGGGGCTACGCTCGCAGCGATTTTATAGCGGTACTCACAACCTTATTGGTCACCCTGCTTGCCGGCGTAGAAAGCGGCGTTGCCTGCGGTGTGTTTGCGTCTCTTGCCTTACATTTATATAAAACCTCGACACCACATATGGCGGTCGTGGGCGAAGTTCCCGGTACAGAACACTATCGCAATGTGAATCGCCACAAAGTAATCACCCACAGTGAAATTCTATCTCTGCGAGTTGATGAAAGTTTGTATTTCGCCAACGCCGGATTTATTGAAGATAAAATTTACGAACTTGTTGGAAAAAATCCTGCCATACACCATGTTATTTTAATGTGTACCGCAGTAAATGAAATTGACCTTAGCGCTTTAGACGCACTGGAATCCATCAACCAGCGATTAAGTGACAGTGGAATTAAGCTGCATTTATCTGAAGTAAAGGGGCCGGTAAGTGACATACTTTTAACAACAGATTTTATAAAGCATTTAAGTGGTGAAATTTTTCTATCTCACCACCTTGGCGTTAAAAAAATTCTTGCCCAAAATGCAAAATCGGAAGAGGGTGGCACACCGAACTGGACTATATAGGGAGATGCTCCGCTCGATGCCTATGCGCCAACAGTGCTTGACTTTATGCGCCGGCAATGCGGCAATCATCCCTACACTTTTAAACCGACTCCGCTATGCTCTTACTGCTGATTTATGTTGCCATCGCCTTAGGCGTTTCTTTTTTATGCTCTGTACTAGAAGCTGTCCTACTCAGCGTTACACCGTCGTATATTGCCGCAGAAGAGGAGCGCGGCCATCGCAACGGCAAACTGTGGCGCGTTTATAAAACCGACATAGACCGACCGCTCGCCGCCATTTTAAGTCTCAATACGATCGCCCACACAGTGGGCGCGGCAGGGGCAGGGGCGCAGGCAACAGCGCTGTTTGGCGAGGCCTATTTTGGGCTTATTTCGGCGGTGCTCACCCTATTAATTCTCTTCGTGTCTGAAATCATTCCAAAAACTCTTGGCGCCTTATTCTGGCGTCAATTGTCGCCGCCATGTGCGATTATTTTGCGATTTATCATGTGGGCAATGTCCCCATTGGTGGCAATGGCACAGGTGCTGACGCGCTTAATGTCGCGCGGGGCAGGGGCACACTCTATCAGTCGCGAAGAGTTTGTCGCCTTAGCAGAAGTTGCCGTCAGCGAAGGTATCTTGGACAAGGAAGAATCCTTAGCGGTCGCCAGTTTAATTCGTTTTCGATCGCTGCAAGCACGCGATGTAATGACGCCGCGATTAGTCATTTTTAGCGTCCCAGAAACCGCGAGTGTTAGAGAAGTGGTGGAGGGCAACGACGTCATTCTTTTTTCTAGAATCCCGGTTTACGCCGATGATCCCGACAATATCACCGGCTTCGTCCGCAAAGATGAGCTTATGCTTGCCATGTCCCGCTCCGCAGACGCGCCACTAAGCAGTTTGCGTCGCGAGCTATTCGTTGTTCCCGAAACACTGCCGACACCAGAGCTGCTTAAAAACCTCACCGAAATGCGCCTGCAAATTGCCTTGGTTGTAAATGAATACGGCAGTGTAATGGGCCTGGTGACGATGGAAGATTTAGTGGAAACCATGCTAGGCATGGAAATTGTAGACGAAACCGACACCGCTATTGATATGCAGGCGCTGGCCCGCGAGCTATGGGCGAAGAGGGCGCGCCGCCTTGGTGTATTTGACGATGATAAGATTAGCGCCGCCACCTCGTGGCAGGCGCCCAGAACGAGTTAACGAACTGATTAATAGCTAAAGGTAAGAGGCTCGGTTTCCTGGTTTTTAACCGTGATCGGCAAACGAAAATCACCTGGCATTTTCCTTACCGTGTACTGCTGGCCGCGCGACTTATGCACATAATTGAAGTAGCTATCGTCCAGGCCTTCGATTTTATATGCGTCGTAGTGCTCGGCCACGGTTGGATCGGCTGGTTTCATGCCTTCAACGGTAACCCAGCCACGGAAAATACGAAAATAGATATCGCCAGACACGCCCCAAAAACCAACCTCTGACTGCGAGCGCGCAGTGCCATCGGCCGCCACAAAGCGGAAATCAACACGGTATGTACCATCGGCTGAACGCTCAGTCAGCCATTCTTTTTGGCCACCGTCGGCGGTTTTGCGAATGCCATACCATTTGCCCAGTAACATCTTCCGCGACTCACTAGTCGCCAGCTTTTCTACATCGCTGGGTTCATCTAGCTGCTGGTCTTCTTCAAGCTGCACAGGTTTTTGTAAATTTACAGGTGCAATTACCTTGGTCGTCTTGAATTGCGAGCAGCCCATTAGCAGCATCGATATGAGTGTAAAGCCAAGCAGGTGTTTCATTTACAAAGTTATTCCTAAAATCGGCTCAAACAAGCCAAATATATTATATTGTTTCACGAGCAAGGCACCGCCATACCAAGTCTAGACAACTTAGGCTTCATCCAAAACCAATAAATGCTGGTGGGCGGGAAAATACAAGGCCGTCGCAATCGCGCATTCTACCCCAGTTGCGTACAAAGCTTGCTGATAAATACGCATTTTTGTTTGATATCGCTCAGCTTGCTCTTCGAAAAAGCGCTTTACATTGCCTTTTGCGGTGGCCGTCTTGTAATCGACGATCCAACAGCGGTTCTGATCAATAAAAACCCGATCCAAAATCAAGGTCTGCCACTGCCCACCTATCATGCGGCGAATGGTCTGCTCACTGGCCTGCCACTGATAGCTGGACAGAATCCACTGACCTTTCTCACAATTTAAGGTATTGCTGACCAAGCTCATTACCCGCGCAACACTCTCATCAAGACCGGGCTCAGGATGGCAGTGATGGCGCAGGCGCTGAGTCACACCACGCTGCAAACGATCGTGGTCTGCAACCCATTGGTCGCGGTCATTTCTCCGTCCCAGCCGCTCCATCAGCTCGTGAAACACAATACCCACGGCGCGATCTTCAATATTATCTTCTAATACCGCATTTTCAGTTTGACGCTGGGCGCGCTGCAAGGGCGACTCCGGCGGCATCGGCGGCTGCCAAACCGGCTCGCTTACACGCTGCAAATTCCGCAGACGAGGTGCCATTGGCACCCGCAGCGGCGCAATCGCGTCATCTGTCTCGATAATGTCGCAGCGTTCAAAATCGTCGCCGACACTATCCCACAGGCGATGCAAGACGCTGCCGGACGTTGCCGCCACATCTCCCTTGCTATTCATTTTCGCCTGCCCGAACACATGCAGCTCACTTTTGGCACGGGTGAGAGCCACATAGATTAAGCGGTCAATTTCTTCATCTAAGGCGCGGGCCTGACGCTCGCTCATATAGCTATATAGCTTTTCCGCCGCGGGATCCGCTCCCGAACTTTGCGGCTTGGGTGCAAATATCATGTGGCCGCGAATCCACTGCCAAGCGAGCAGCTCGCGGTCGGCATTGCGACCTGCGGCACCGGTGCCCGGCAAGATCACCACATCAAATTCCAAGCCCTTGGATTTGTGAATGGTCATCAACTCAATATTGCTAGTCGGCGGTGTCGCGTAAAGTCTTTCGAGGGCGCGCTCCAAAGCGCGAATATCCTCTAACAATCCCGCCGGAGCGTATTCGTCAAGCAAGGCCAATACCCGATCAATATCACCCTGCTGATGTGGCTCAATACAAGCTGGACCACCCAGTAAATGCCAGGCACTGCGCAGCGCCCAGCGCAAGTCACGGCTCTGCGGACAAGACTCCAACCAATTAATAGTATCCCGAAGATGGGTGAGTGCTCGCTTACCGTCCTCGCTTATTGGCGCGCAGGTCTCAAAATTCATCAGGGTATCGCGAAGCAAGCCACCGGCCTCGCGCAGCGAGAGAAGATCATCCCAACTCAAGCCCACAAACGGGGCGCGCAGCACCCGCGCCCACGCCACGCTGTCGGCCTCGTGCCACAAGGCGCGGAGCAGACCCATAAAATCCATGACCGCGGGGGTAGTGGTCAAGCTATCAATATCTTGACCAGAAAAGGTTATTCCAGCCGTTTTTAAGGCTGGGACAATATGTTTTAGGTGGCCGCGATTACGAACCAATATCGCTACCGACGAGGTGCTACCCGCAATGCTATCGCGGGTTTGAACCTGCTGTATTAATTCTACAATGTCTTGCGCTTCCGCCTGACCGGCAGTCAATTTGGCTTCTACTTTTTGACCCAGCACCTGCGGGTGAATGACAACCTTGCCGGCATTGTCTCGCTGGGGAAGTGCCGCCTCATAGTATCGGCCGCGGTCGGTGAACAATATTTTAAAGCAATCATTTACCCAATTAACCAGGTCGGGCGACGATCTAAAGTTTGCTTTCAACTGCAAGGGCAGCAAGGTCTTGCCAGCAAAACTACCGCGCTGCTGCAACTCATCAAACAGGCTGACCAAGCTTCCGCGAAACGCATAGATCGACTGTTGCAAATCACCACAGAAAAATACGCTGCGACCGTCGTCCTCTTCCCAGCCTTGGCAGAGTGCTTCTAGCAACTCAATTTGGCTGACTGAGGTGTCCTGCATTTCATCAACTAAAATATGCTGCACGCGATCTTCAATTAACAGGGCATCGCCCACCGCTTCTCCGTGCTCGGCACTGAGCGCAGTAATGGCTCGCTGGGCAATTTCGCCAAAATCGACACCGCCTTTGTGTTCAAAGCTCAGACGCAAATGCGCCAGTAAATAGGCGAGGGCGATTCTAAAATGGCCAACTAATTCGCGGCTGCTGTCAGGAAAATACGGTGGCGGCAAACTGGCTATCGCCGCCAAGGCCTGCGATGCCTCATCAAACAAGCCCTCGTCTTCCAAGCCCTTTAGCCAACTCTTGGCTTCCGCTGTACCCGGCTGGCCCGCTTTCAGTCCCGCGTAATTTAAGGAGCGGGGCTTATACAACTCCCCTTTACCGCTGAGCATGGCGCTGGCTAATTGCTGCACCAAATCAAAATCGGCAATATCCAATTCGCCGGCGCTGCGCAAATCTGCAGCCCAAGCGTGATCTTCGTTCGCCGACGACGACGCCATAAATGCGCTGATCAATTGTTGAATATTTAAGTCTTGCAGCGACGCCCACGCGGGTTCAAATTGCGATGTCACCTCGTCTGCCAAGGCGGCTTCCATCAAGTCGAGATCGCCGCTAATCACGTCTCGCAGCCACTGATCCCGCTTGGACAGTAATGCCGACAACAAGGGCAGCAAGGTTTCTATACGGTTACTTCCGTAGGCCAATAATTTTTGCAGCGCGGTAGCGAGGGCAGGGGGGCAGCTACTTTCGTCTAACTGGCGAAACAAACTCAGAATCGCCTCGCGATACAGCGCGTCGGCGTCGGTAAACGGCACTGCCGCCCCTAAGCCCGACAACAATGGTAAACGCCTAACCAAACTGCCACAAAAACTATCAAAGGTCGTGATGCGCAAGCGCGCACTGTTCTTTAACAAGTGCCAGTGATTCTTCTCATCTTTGGCCAGGACTTTACATACCGCTTCGCGAATATCGTGTTCAAAACCACTGCCGGCGGGCTCTATATCATCGCCATTCGCTGCGCTGACCAGAGCCTTGGTACCGTCTTGCAAAGCCGACATTACCCGCTCTTTTATTTCGCCAGCAGCCTTATTGGTAAACGTAATGGCAACCACTGTCTCTGGTTGCTCAACTGCCAACAGGCAGTGTAAATAGCGCAATAACAGCACGCCGGTTTTACCGGAGCCGGCCGGCGCTCTAACTAAAACTGAGTGGCGCGGATCAACTGCCTGCTGGCGCTGATCTTGATCTGGGGGACGAGGATACTGGCTCATTGCGCATCCTCCTCAATACTTAAATCTCGCAGCAGCGGCAGCAAGAAAGCGCTAAACCCGCGACTGTGATTCTGACTAAAGTCGTGCTCAATATTGCCCGCTAAAATACCCTCTGCCATTTCTTGTAAGGCGCTTGACCACGCCTCTAATTCTGCCTGCCATTTTTCTGCAGTATCGACATCGCTGGCATGAGGCTTTTTGGCTAAAACACTGTTCGCCCAGTTACTGCGCATATGGATTTTTAAATCATCGGGACTTTTAAGCTGCGCCAGCATCACACCGTCTAGCTGCTGTGCTGCATTATTTTGCGCCAAAACATAGATCGGCAACTGTGGCTCCGTTAAATTATCAACACTGAGAGAACGGCCATCGATGGTGCCGGTTTTATAGTCGATAACTAAGCGTTTGTCGCCTATTTGGTCGATGCGATCCATGCGGATTCGCAGCGGAATCCCCATTAATTCGCTTTCCGTTAATTGCTCGGTGGATAGCACCTTAAAATCCTGCAGGCGACGGCGTTCGTTTTTATTCATCCACGCGCACACCAAAGTGATAACACGCTCTTTTTCAATGCTTAACAAAGACTCGCCAAACCGCAGCGCGCTTAACTCAGGATTTTCAAGGGCGCGCTCACAGCTCGCCCTGACTAGTGCCTCTAACTGCAATGTACTGCAGGCGTCCAGTGCCGCTTTGGTTTTTAGGGTTTCCCACACATGCTGCATAGTGTCGTGAATGAGAATACCCTGCACGCGATGATCCAAGCCCTCGGCCGGTACAGGAAATTCTCGCAAGTTTAAGCGGTATTTTAGAAACGCGAAAAAAGGGCTGCTGGCATATTCTTTAAACAAACCTGTGCCGCCGCGCACCGTCGCTCGCTGCTCAGGCTTAATGCCGCGCACCGTATCTATGGCTGGCAGCGCGATATCGCCCCGCGCAACAAATTGACTTTCAGCAAGCCACGTTTCATCTTCATCGTAGCCGGCGAGTAAAGTACAAGGCCCAAGCGGGCTACCCACTTCGTTTTCACGGCAGTGACTTAGGTGCACCTCCGGCCCAGAGCGCAGAAGACTATCCAACAACCGCTGATCGCGTTGCAGACAAAGGCTGGGGTCACTGTCAGGATATTTAGCCTGCTGCTGTAGTTCCAAAGGTAAAAACGCCGAGGGCTCAACGCGACGCGGCAGAGCATTGTCATCCAAGCCCATTATCCACACCGCATCGAAACTCAAACCCAGTGCGTCATCGTATTCCATGATGCGTACCGGACAGGGCCAATCGCGGCTGACAGAAAAACGCTTGGTACTCAAAATATGCTGTAGCCAAGCGAGCGCCGTGTCGTGTTTTATGTCACCTAGCTGCCGGTCTAAGGCGCGGAACACATCCATCGCCTGACTAAAGCCACGCCGACATTGCTGCACGACAACATCGTCATCACTGGCATTGGGCCAGCCCGCCGTGAGCAACAATTGATCAAAAAATCTCACCCAGGCCGACGGTAGTTGACGGGCGGGCATGACATTGAGCATGGCCGCAAGATCATGCAAAAAATCACTGACACTGGGCTCATCCGCTTCCATTCTGCGGGCAAGACCTAGGGCATTGCGCAAAGTGGTTTCTGGGCTGAGATACTCTCGCCAGCGAATGTCTAAGCTCGCTCGAATACTGCGCGACTCCGGCCAGCCGCGCACAAAGCGTGAACGTAAAATTCGGCTGAGCTGCTCAAGCGGTAAGGCCCGCGAACTCAGCGATATTAAGTCCCAGGCAGACATGATCAGCGGATAGGATAGGAGAGTTTCACTGGACTCAAATAGCCAGGGTTCTCGCGCTTCTTTTTCTGCGTTAGGAAATAATCCATCGGCATAAAATTGCCGCTGCAAAACGCTATTCAAGACGCCGCGATAGCGTTTCATATCCGGCACTAATATCGCGAACAGTGCGTCCTGCAATGGCTTTTCTGGTTTAGCCTCTGCGGCAAACTTATCACGCAACCACGCGGCAACCGCCTGGCACTCCTGCTCTATTTGCTGGGCAGCGCTAAATCTCGGCGGAAGCTCGGCAGTAAGAATCTCAGCCAAGGTGGAGACCGAGGTTTTTTCAGCACAGCGATATATAAACGCGTGCACTGCTGGACTGAGATCCAAACCTTCATGCAACACTATGTGGTCCGGCAAATCTAAACCGGACTCATCGAGTAATTCACCTAAATGCGCAGGTAATTGCTGGCCACTCAATGCCGACTGCGTATCCAATTGTTGCTGCATCTGCTGACGCCAGCGATAAAACGCCTGATACTCTGTGGAGAAGCGATAGTAGTCTTCATCGTCGCTGAGCTGGTATTCGGCGTGCAATTGAAAAGCATCTACAAACTGGCGGGTAATTGCCATGCTATTCAGGCAATTTTCTGGATAAAAATCGCTGCTCTCAATGATGTCCCGCGCCAGGGCCAGCAGCTGAATAGGGCGCAGAACTTGTTTAGAAGGGAAGGTGGCATCCCACAATTCCGCTAGCCACTGATCTACTGGCACTACTGTGACAGTTTCGATAAACGCTTGATCGTGACTGCCGCGCAAGCGCGCTATGCGGTCGCGACACTGTCGCGCACTGGCGTCGCTGGGCATGAGTACAACACAGTGGCCGCTGAGACTTAATAGATCTTGTAATGCCATTGCCGCCACGGAATAGTCCCTTATTTAAAGTCTACAAAAAATTCAAAATTCATCTTACAAAATTAGTTGGCTTCTCAATGTCATAAAGTGCATCGCTGATATCCGCCAATTTATCTTCCAGCACCATTTTTGCGTCGTTTAAACCGCGGTTATAAAAGTAGGCCCCCACTTCTTCAGAGAAGAAGTCAGTTAAAAACTCTGCATCGAATTTGCCAATATCCTGATGTAACTCGTCTTCAAAATAGCGCTGTACTTTCGCAATAATGATGTCTTTTTCTTCTTTTGAAAATTCAATAATGGCCATGCCACCTCCGTAAATGTTTAAACCGTTTTGCGAGCGACTGCCGCCTTCGCCGCCCACGCTGCCGTCGCGAAACAAGCTGTCAGTAAATAGCCTCCCGTCGGCGCTTCCCAATCAAGCATTTCACCTACGCAATAGGTATTCGGCATTTGCTTTAACATCAGCTTATCATCTAAGGCCGTAAAGCAAATTCCGCCGTCGGTACTAATCGCCTCGTCTAAGGCACGAGTAGCACCAAAGGTTTGTGGAAGATGTTTGATAAGAGCGGGTAGCGCATCTATATCGGCCATTTGTTCCTTGCTGGTCAAGGCTTTAAACAGTGCCAGCTTGCTACCACTAAGCCCGCACTGCTTTCGCAGCACATTGGCGAGGGAGTCCTTGCTTCTGCGCTTTGCTATCGCCTGCTGTAATTTTTCCAGCGAGCGATCGGGATCGAGATCCCAGTGTATTGTGCATTCGCCTTTCTGTTCTATTGCGTCACGCATGGGGGCGGATACGGCGTAGACAGGACCACCCTCAATACCGTAATCGGCGATAACCGCGTCACCGCGCTGACGCCACTCAGCCCCGTTACGGTCTTTGATGCTAACGGCTATGGACTTTAGCGGGGTGCCACTAAAATTGCTTTTCATATCCGCCGACCAGGGGTATTCAAATCCGCAATTACTGGGTCTAAATTTCACACAGCTTATTCCACGCTCGGCGAACTTGGGTAGCCAGTGCCCATTCGAACCAAGCGCCGCCCAGCTACCGCCGCCGAGGGCGAAAAAAGTGAGCGCTGCGTTTATGGTTAGTATGCTACTTGGCCCTTGAATTAGTAGTTCATCTTGCTGGTTCCAGCCCAGCCAGCGATGCCGGCTGTGGATGCGTACTCTGTTTTCACGCAGACGGCTCAGCCAACGACGTAAAAGGGGAGCGGCCTTTTTCTCGACGGGGAAAACACGCCCCGAGCTGCCAACAAAGGTATCGACCCCTAGATCAGCCGCCCAACTACGTAAGTTGATGGCGTTAAAGGCGTCTAGCGCGGGCTTGAGCACGGCAGCTTTGTGGCCAAAGCGGCCAACAAAGTCATCCCAGCCTTCATTATGGGTAAGATTTAAGCCGCCAATACCGGCCCGCAGGAATTTGCGTCCCACTGTGTGCATCGCGTCGTATAGATCAACAGTTATTCCCGCTTTGCTTAGCTGTTCTGCGACCATCAGCCCTGCAGGACCACCACCGATGACGACGGCAGAAAGATGAATAGCAGAATCGGGCATGGGGCGGCTCAAGAATAGATGAAACGCAGATTGTACCGCAATCTGCTGAGCATTGAGACCGGCTGCGATGCTAGGGTTTAGCCTATGTTTTCGCTACAAGGCGATGTCATCAATACGTGCTGGGCCGACGGTGGATTCTGAGCGCCATAAGATCCGAGATAGAGAAATGCCGAAATATGCGCCACTATTTTTGCGAAATAGGGGGCTATCGTTGAATACCGCGTCTTGTAGATCGTAGTAGCCTAAACTGGCTGTCACCCGCCAATTCTGGTCGAGCTTCAAAGCCGCAAAACCGTTTACACCCAGGCTATTGTAGCCACGTTCCGAGCGATAGACTGGCCTGGTTGCGGTGGCAAATTGCGGTGCCACGCCGTAAAAGTAGTCGTGGTAGGCTTTGCTGCCGTAGCGCAATTGCATGCCCGCGCCAAGAATTAGGCTGTCACCGTAATGCTTGCGCCAGCGTAACTCGGGATTAAATAACCAGCCTTCATAATCGAGAGCGGGAAAATCATCGGCCGCCAACAGTGCGCGCACATTTAGGCGTAGCTGAAGTTTTTGATCGGGAGTGTCGATAAACTTCAATCGCAATGATGGCCCGAGTTCAAGGCTAACGCTCAGGTCGTTCATGCCTTCGCGGGCGCGATTGTCTTCGCTGTTCACCGGTAAACTACCGCCGGCCGAAATATCCAAATCCCAACGCTTGCTTTCGAACAACAGGCCCCGCAAACCTTCGCGTCCGGCCTTTAAGCGAGCGCCGCGATAAATAATATACGGGAAGGGCAATACGTAGCTTTGGCTCTGATCGGCTCCGGGGTAATCCGGCAAATTGACGGCAGCCAATCCCAAGCCCAACTCCCATTTCGGTAGACGCTCAAGCTCGTCCGCACCGACGCCAATTGAAAGTAAACTCAGCAGTAGTATTCTTATCATATTGCGCATAAACATTCCGTTCATCGGCTGAGTAATGCAGTGTTATTTGGCCAGCCAAAAGGGCTAGCCGTAATTTGTAGCATACGAAGCTTAAAAAGAAAGTAGATCAATTGGTCGCAAGATCCGTGACAAAAGCTTAGATTGCGGCCACTTTTTCTTTAAAGCTGGCCGGTACATCACACACGGATTTACTGGCGTAGTCAAAAAATAGCATGGTATTGCGCAGTCGCGCGGTTTCAATATTCTTAGTCAAATTGAACAAGCGAAAAACTAGGTCAAAACTCTTGGCCGTGAAATTGACCGCCGCCACATCAATCCGCAGCCGGTCACCGTAGTCGGTTTCAGAAATGTAGGAGATTTCTGAGTGCGCCATGATGAGACCGGCTTCCTCAAAGGCGGTGGCTTGCTCGTAACCCAAGGCAATAATAAAACGCAGCTGGCCTTCTATCGCAATAGCGGGGATGCGGTCCGCAGCAAGGTGATTAGCCACATTCACGTCGGAATACAACACCACATACTCGGTGCTGAATGGAAGCCTGTCAGGTAATTCTATGGTCTTTCTGGCCAAGGGAACTCGCTTTCAATTGTTGGAGAGGTACTGTAGCAAGCCTGATTTTACCGGGAAATCAGGGCATTCGCATCATTGCGATGTCGAATTTACACGCGACGCGCGGAGCGCAGAAACCGGGCAGCGCTGCTCTACCCAACGCCGCAATTGAGGGTGATCAGTGATCGCTATCTTACCGTAGCCGACCTCGATCAGCCCGGTCGCTTCTAATTTTTTTAGCGCCTTGCCAATCGAAATTCGCGACACGCCAAAATTAAATGCCAGCACTTCCTGATTGCATTGAATTTCTTTCTTATTACTCGCCGACTCAGACATAGATAGCAGGAACTTAGCGACGTGGACGGGTAATGACAGGCGTCGCAAGTCGTCAAGAAACTCCAGCAAACCATGGGTGCGATACACATTGATGGTAAGCAGCGCATGGGACAGACTCGGCTCCGCATTGAATAAGGCCAAAAACGGCTTGCCCTTAATTTGCAGCACCTGGGTTTCGCCGATAGCGCTAATATCATGTGTGCGCGGCAAACCAGCAAACAGTGTGAACTCCCCAAAGCACTGACCACGACCCATCACAGAACTTGTTAGAAACGTGCCCTCCGAACCCTGCAGGCCAATCATCACGCGCCCGTCAAGCACCACCGTAATTCCGGGTTTTTCATCGCCGCGCAAATGAATCATCTGGCCGTCTTGGTAGCGCTCAACTGTCCCAATGGCTTGAAGCTGACGCCATAACTCATCAGAAATCAGATCGATGAGGCTAGGCGATCCGTGTTGAAGTAAATCAATCATTCGCACCCAAATGTATAAAAGTTTGCATTCTAGCTTAGCACTTGCTGCTAATCTGTGCTTGCTCAAATA
This sequence comes from uncultured Zhongshania sp., assembly GCF_963975605.1. Classification (NCBI taxonomy): domain Bacteria; kingdom Pseudomonadati; phylum Pseudomonadota; class Gammaproteobacteria; order Cellvibrionales; family Spongiibacteraceae; genus Zhongshania; species uncultured Zhongshania sp. Next base: position 22,590 of record NZ_CAXBHN010000005.1, read on the forward strand.
TCACCAATAACGAGAACAGCGATAGCGAGGCTTGCCATGCAACCCGAAATGATGATCACGATAATTTTCCTTGGCTTTGTGCTTTTCGAGACCACACTCACCGGGATTTTGCACAAGCCCAATCAAAAACGCGGCGATGCCACTGTGGAAGCGGTTAGCACCCTGAGTCTTCTTTTTGTGACAAAGCCTCTGGCCTTCGGTGGCGGCATGGCTATTGGAGCACTGCTGATGCCGCAGTACAAAGACATTCTGGTGTCGCAACCCCTGTGGCTGGTACTCGGGCTGTTTTTAGTATTAGACGACTTGAGCCAATATTGGTGGCACCGGCTTTCTCATATGGTGCCCTGGCTGTACAAGCTGCATCGCCCTCACCACAACGCGGAATACATGTCGATTCGTATGGTATATCGCAACAATCTCTTTTATTACCTGCTAATGCCTGGGCTGTGGTTCTCTGGACTATTGGTTTATCTCGGTGGAGGCTGGGTCTACGTCGTTTATGTGGTTGTAAAAATGGCGGTTATTTTCGGAGCTCACTCCGATGTACGCTGGGATAAGAAGCTTTATACGATTCCAGTGATATCGCAATTGATGTGGCTGGTAGAACGCGTTATTTCCACACCCGCTACCCACTCGGCCCACCACGGTAAACACGCGGAAGACGGTGTCACCCACTACAAAGGCAACTACGGCAATCTACTATTTTTCTGGGATGTGCTATTCGGCAGCGCAAAAATAACCCGCCGCTATCCCGACGAAATAGGTGTAGAAAACCTGCCCGACACCACGGTCGCCGAGCAATTATTGTGGCCGCTGTGCCGAACTGGTGAGCAAATTGTCAAAATAGAGACTAAATCAGAGGCCGATGCCACTACCTCGATCTAACAAGAATCGCTTTGGCTGCTGACTACTATGCTATTACCGCCGCCTTGCGCGGCGCAAAAACAAGGTCATTCCGAGTATAAACGTGGCCGCAATGCCAGCCGCAAAGCAGGCTGCAATGATGTCTCGTACGGTGTGCCCAAGGCCATCAATAAAATTCCATTTATGCAGGAAGGCAAAGCTAAATCCTTCGTAGCGATCAGCGTCTCTCACCACGGTGGCCAAGGCGCCACTGCGGGGCTCAACATACACGCTGAGATGATCACTGCGCTCATAATCCACCGCGACAACAGGCAGACGTTTATTCACAAAACCATATTCGTCGTTAAAGGAATCTACCGCGCGTACCGCTTTGACCGGTGCGTTTGTTGGCATATATTGCGCCGCCAAGGCTAGTGCATGTAAGCGCTCACCATCAGCCAAGAGCTCGCCATCAAGTGCATTGCGATACTGTAAACCACCGCCGTACCAAGTTCGAAAATACGCTTCGTCACCAATCGCAACCATGTCTGCCTGCACGATCTCTGGATTCAATGTGGACCAGCCCACATTGATTTGCGCGGCGTCAAAGTACTTCGCCGCTACCATCTCAGGCTGCAGCACAAATTGCTTTTGCCATAAGTGATATAAACCGCTGCCGGTAAAGGTCACCGCCGTTAACGCGACGCTAACACCCAGTACACGATGAAATTTTAGCGTCGGCCGACCTTGTCGCCAGCCGCGACCAGCGCGCCACTGCAGGAAGTATTGCAGTATTCCCGCCAGCGCAATAATACCGCCGCCAACAAGACAAATAGTCATGAGGCTAAGGCGAAGACTGTCGTTTTTGATAAAAATCCACGAATGCACATTGCGAAAAAACACACTGCTTGCAGCCTTGGTGTTGTTTACAATTGTGCCGAGACGATCGCTGGCGGTGTCTACATACACCCGCATTCCATCATCGCGCTCAAACTCAACCCGCCACACCGGCAACAGGCGATTTACAAACACATAATCCTCATCGAACTCTGTTTGTAAGCTCATCGATTTTACGGCGCTATCTTGATCCCCCACATAATGCCGGGCGAGAAACTCCGCGTAATCTCGCTCGGCATACTCAGCCACGACACCGCTGCGGGCGTCTACCCAGATCACGTCCGCCGCCGTTTGTAAGCGGTAGTATGGCCGGCCCTGCCAAGCCAAAAGACGTACAGCACTTAGCGACTGGGTCAAACCCGCGCGCGCTGCAGCGTCGCTAACAGTTAATACACCCGCGCTAGAAAAGGGCTCAAGCTTGTAGACATACGCCGCCGCCGAGGGTTGAATGCGAGAGATAATCGGGTGCGCTAAGCCGCTTAGCCCCCAAGCAATAATGGCGAGCCCGACCACGCCACCGAGACGCGGATGCCAGCATAATAAGAAGCCAATAAGTGAAGAAGGACGACGCGGGGCTTTCTTAGACATATCACATTATCCGATCACAAACGGCAAAAGGCAGCAAAACTCATGGAGAGCAAAAGAGGTGTGGATCAAGGGTCACGCGCAGCTCTGAGTAGAGCGGGGTATATTATCAAGTTTTGAGTATTCAGCAATGCGACATGATGTCGCATCACCCTAGGCCCGCCTCCGATATTTATAAAGCCCACATTTACTTCTGCGACTGCTTTTCCACTTCTAAGCGACGGCGATACTCATCATAAGATTCGCTGTACTCTTCACGACACGATTGACGCTGTGAGGCAACTAACTTCTCGCACTCTTGCAGGCGATTTTGATGACTGGCTTCATAAAGTTGTTTATTGCTACAAGCAGCGACAGCCGCTATCAACAATATGAACACGGCAGGCTGCAGCGTGCGGGCTAAGCAATCAAGGCTGCTTGTCATACTGCGGCACCCCATCGGGAATGTGAAACCAATCCTGTTTTTGACTTACCCAAATATGTGCCTCGGGCTGCAAAATTCGCGTATCGGATAAATTAGCGGCTTTTAACTTAATAACGGCCGGCTGATCAGGATTAAAATGATAAATCCGATTTCCGCAGATTGGACAGAATTTGGCGTAGTTTTTATTGCCACTTTCCGCAAGACGCTCCCACTGCTTGAGCTCGCCCTCAAACACCACCGAATCGGCCGACACTAGCGCGGTAAGGCTAAAGGCGCTGGTTGATAATTTTTGGCACTCCTTGCAGTGGCAGGCCATCACCTTTATGGGTGGCGATAGTAATTGATAACGCACGCTGCCACATTGACACGACCCAAAAATAGGATATTGAACATCTGTCATACGTCCTCCCTTATCACGCGTACTTGTTATACCAAGTTCAAGTGAGCACAGTAGCTCTTCTTGATACAGCCGCAAACATCTGACCTCAGATTTTTCTAGCAATCTTTAATAAAGTAAGTATAGATACCTAAGGGTATCGAGAAAGTCATTGTATGCCTAATATTATAAGTGCTTGTACAATGACATAACTAACCGCTTCCATAAGAATGAAGTTTATACATAAGCTGCCAAAACCAGATGCGAATAAAAGTGGCTAATAAGTCGAGTAAAAACCATTGAATAAAACGCTACATCATATAGTTCGTCACATACCGTCCTGGGGACTATTCGTCAGCGGCCTAGCGATTTCTTCATTCCTCGCCTACGAGCAATCGCAGCATAATAAGCAACGCATTGTCGATGAAGTTGCCCGCTACGCGAAGGCGAGTAAGACCTACGTAGAAGAGCGAGTCGAACTATATCAATACGGCTTGCGTGGTGCGCGGGGAGTGGTGCTAGCCGCAGATATTGATAGAGACAAGTTTACTCGCTATAGCGCAACCCGCGACGTGCCAGACGAGTTTCCTGGTGCGCGAGGATTTGGTTTTATTCGCCGAGTTCCCGCCGATCAAGAGCAGACTTTTTTAGAAGCGGCGCGCGCAGATGGCTGGCCAAATTTTCAGATTAAGCAGCTTTCTACGAACGATGACGATCGTTTTGTCATTCAGTATATTGAGCCTGTCGAAAGAAACCGCGAGGCCGTTGGCCTCGACATCGCATCAGAAACAAATCGCAGAGTTGCCGCTATTGACTCAATGCAATCTGGCGAAGTTCGTCTGACAGGGCCGATAACCCTTGTCCAAGCATCGGGAAAAACCCAACGCTCGTTTCTTATTTTAATGCCAGCCTATGCGTCTTACAGCACGCCGGAAACAGAGGAACAGCGCATAGCAAATCTTGTGGGATGGAGCTACGCACCCCTGCTTATGGATGAAGTACTTGCCGACCTCAGATTAAAAGCGGAATACTTTACATTACAACTTTTTGATATTACCGACGCTGAAAGCCCTACTCGTTTCTTTGAAAGCGAACAGAGCGCCCCTGAGCCCAAATTAACAGACACACGCACCATACGCGTTTTTGGCCGCGTATGGCAGCAAGAGCTATTAGTTAAACCCGCATTTATTGACAGCTTAGCACTCTTCCCTGGATCTAAAGTACTCGGGCTAGGCGCAATTATTTCCTTTCTACTAGCCACCTTACTAGGCGTTTTAAGTGCTCAGCGGCAGATACGGCAGCAAGTTATTGAAGAACAAGAAAAGCTGGCTAAAATCGTAGAGTCATCAGCCGACACCATAATTGGTACCGACTTAAATGGCGTAATTAACAGTTGGAATTTTGGCGCAACAGAAAACTTAGGGTTTAGCCGCAGTGAAGCGATTGGGGCATCGCTCTTTGCATTAGTGAAAGAAAGCGGTGTTCAAAATATGGACACCCAATCCGAGGAGAGCACTGCGGAAAACAGCGCAATAAGCTACGACGCCCTGTGGTACTGCAAAACAGATACACCAATAGATGTTGCCGTTACCCGATCTCCCTTTGTCATTAGTGGTACAAACACCACAGGATATTCTTGGCTTGTTAAAAATATCACCGTCCAAAAGGCGCAGTCAGCAACGATAAATGCGCTGAATATTAAGTTAGACGAACAAGTTAAACGTAGAACCTCAGAGTTAACCGAGCTCAATAGTTTGCTGCAAAATATAATGGACTCCGCTTCGGGGGTAGCCATTATAACTACACATTTAGATGGTGTTATTCGCTTTTTTAATGCCGGTGCAGAAAACCTATTAGGCTATAGCTCGGAGGAGGTTGTAAACAAGGCTTCTATCCAGAGTTTTATTCTAAGAAAGGATCTAGAGTTAAGAAGCAAAGAGCTTGGCATCGACCTACACGATAGTAATGATGATATTCGCGTATTAACTCATCTCGCCACCGAAAAACTCCATGAGCGCAGGGAGTGGCGCTTCCGCAAAAACGGCGATGCCATATTTGTCGGTAATGTCGCTGTTAGTACAATGTTAAACGAAGCAAACAGCCCTTCTGGCTATTTGATCATCGCGACCGATGTCACAAAGGAAAGCCAGCATAGAAGGGATATTGAAGCGTCCAATAGTAAGATTTTGCAAGCCACTACCGTTGCAGAATTAGGGGTGTGGACGTGGACGCTTGAAGACAATTCCCTTGACTGGAATGACAAAATGTTTGCGCTGTATGAATGGCCCACAGCATTAAATCAAAATGGCTTGAATTACGAACATTGGCGTTCACGGGTACATCCTGAAGACGTAGAGGCAGCAGAAAAAAGTTTACACGACGCGATAGCAGAGCTCGGAGAGTATGACCCGATATTCCGTCTATCGCTACCTAGCGGTAACATCCGCTATATTCAAGCGCGAGGTGCTTTAGAAAGAGATGTTGATGGCAGTATTATTAAAGTAGCGGGATTCAATCGCGACATCACATCAGAAGTTGAGCTAGAGCGAAACTTGCGCCAAGCCAAGGAATTAGCGGAATCTGCAAGCTCAGCAAAATCGAGTTTTCTCGCCAATATGAGCCACGATATTAGAACACCGTTAAATGCCGTTCTCGGTATGCTTCAACTACTGCAGCAGTCAGAACTGAATGATCGCCAGAATAACTTTGTCAATCGCGCAGCTACTGCTGCAAATTCACTTCTGCTATTGCTAAACGATATCCTTGATTATTCCAAGATTGAAGCAAACAAAATAGATTTAGCGCCCCGCAATATAGACCTAGATTTACTAATGCAGGAAGTGATTGCAATTATTGCTGGCAGCGGTCGCGAAAAAAATATAGCCGTACTATTCGACATACCCTCTGTATTGCCAGGACTGTTTTTCTGCGACGATTTGCGCCTAAAGCAAGTGCTAATGAATCTTCTTAGCAACGCGATAAAGTTCACCAATGAAGGCCATGTCATACTCCGAGTTAAGGTATGCGACAAATCACTAACGCATAGCACTTTAGAATTTTCAGTTGAAGATTCCGGCATTGGCATTGAAAAGTCGATGCAAGGAAGAATATTTTCTAGTTTTCAACAAGCCGAAGATTCAACCAGTAGACGGTTTGGTGGCAGCGGCTTGGGTCTTTCAATCAGCCAGCGATTAATCAATATGATGGGTGGTGAGATATCTGTTAATAGCCAGCTTGGCCAAGGTAGCGTATTTAAATTTTCTCTCTCATTGCCCTATACCTCGTTCGATAATAAAACTTATACCTCGATGAGTTTATCCGGATATCGAATTTTGCTAGCTCAGAGCAATAGTTTGTATCGTAATAATCTGCAACAGATGCTCGATGACTTTGGCGCTACAGTGGTCACAGTGCACTCGGAAGCCGATTTTATTAATGAACTTGTCGAAATTAAGGAGGGAAATACCTTCTCAGCGGCGATTATTGATGCCGGTATGCTTGAATCAGATACCGTTCAGTACACAATCTCCTTGCTATTGCCAGGCAAAACAGCGCCGCGCTTAATTGCAACTAAACCGCACAAAAGCGGCGAAGTGACTGCGTGGGATTCGGATCATGGTCGCGGACTAATTTGCTTACCCGCTACGCCCAAACAAATTTGCAGCTTGCTGGAGGATATTGACGATAGCAATTTAGCGGAAAAGAAGCTCACACCGGGAGTGAACTCTGTATCTCAACTTAGAGATCTTACTATTTTAGTGGTTGATGACACCGAAATAAATCTAGTAATCGCCACTGAAATGTTAAAACAAAGTGGCGCCACGGTTACCGCAGTAAGCGGAGGAAAAGCGGCAATTAGAAAATTAAATGATGGCTTAGTTCCTGATCTTATTTTGATGGACATGGAAATGCCCGACATAAACGGCTTAGAAACTACACGGATAATTCGCAACATGCCACAGTACGATCGCGTACCGATACTGGCAATGACGGCGAATGTCTTTCCCACTGATATCGACGCCTGTCTTGAAGCTGGGATGAGCGATCATATTGCAAAGCCAATAAATTTTAGAGACGCAATTAGTAAAATTAAGTTTAATATCGCGCGGATATCACGAGCGTAACGATGATAGTTCGTATGAAAATGTCATGCTTAGAATAACAATTAATTTACAGCTTCGTTTGCTCTATCGGCATAACGCCTTTGCTTTTTATTATCGTACATCGCAATATCGGCATCGGTAATTAGCTTGTCGACCGTAGGATGTTTATTTGTATTGAATTCAGCTACGCCGTGACTAAACCGAAGTAAGTACTTCCAGTTTTCACGGATATGCAAGGCCTCAATAGCCGCCTTGAAATTGATCATCGCCAATTCAGCAGCAGCGGCGGAAGCGTCAATTAAAAGCGCAACAAACTGATTTTTCTCTACTCGAGCGACTAATGCTGAATGATCTAGATGGCAGTTCAAATACTCGCTGAACTGATACAGTATTCTATCTGTCTCTTTACTTTCCTTGTCGTCGTTGAGCCCATCTATTTCTATAAATACCATGGATGCTGGAGTCATTCGGCGAGCACAAAGATCTAAGCCCTTTTCAGCCAAAAGTGAAAAGCCATTGCGATTACAGATACTGGTTTTTTCATCCAGTATATTCGACTCTGGCCTTTGTAATTCGCGCTCAACCATTAGCGCTAAATCCCGCAGCGCATGTAAATCCGTCTCTGAAAGAACACGCGGTTTGGTATCGATCAAGCACAAACTTCCCAGCGCTGATCCGCATTCAGCATATATTGGACACCCGGCATAGAAGCGAATATAAGGCGCTCCTCGCACCAAAGGATTATCTGAAAAGCGACTATCAATTAGAGCATCTGGTGTAAGAAGAATTTTACGCGTGAGTATGGTGTGTCCACAAAAGGAAATTGCACGAGACGTCTCTCGGACATCTAGTCCCATAGCAGATTTAAACCACTGGCGATCTTGATCTATTAAACTTACCAAAGCGATTGGGACGTCAAACAACTGACTTGCAAAGCGGGTAATGCGGTCGAAACGCTCCTCCATCGGCGTATCTAAGACATCCAGGGCTCGCAAAGCCGCTATGCGCCTATCTTCACCGTCAGGAGTTCTTGGGGTTTCCACTAATGCACCTCTCACAAGCAATCTCTGGAGACGCATTTCTGCACCCAGTTAATCAAGCAATTTTACAACTTCTCTAGACTTGGCCTTCGCGCTGAAGAGCCACTAATTGGCAATGATAAAATTGCTGAGAACGCGTCAAGAGTGCAGCTATATCTCTGCAAAAGTTCATTGTGAAGGCGAAGTGTCTTAGCGCCCATACGGGCTTGTCCTTATGGTGCGTTTATCCTCAAGTTCCTAACTAATTTATTGCTCTATTTTGAAGCGAATCGATTAGGCACTGGTCTTGAAAAATGGAATGGCAGTAGCAGTCTGGCTGTCTAGTAGCATCGATTCGTCTTTCAAACTAACGCCAGTTTGAGCTTTTTTCATTGCCGTCGCTATTAGGTAAATCCCGGTATCGCAGGCCTGCTGATAACTAAGGCCTCCGTCGCGTATATTTGAAATACAGTTGCGCTGAGCATCTGTGCAAGCTCTCTGCGGCGCATAGGTTATATACATGCCAAGACTGTCTGGCGAACTCAAACCGGGTCGCTCGCCAATCAACATAACAAGTAATTTTGCCTTTATGGCCTCGCCAATATCATCACCCAGAGCGACCCTCGCCTGAGTTGCGATACACAGGGGCGCCAGACTAAAACCTTGAGTAGCTATAGCGGGAAGCAGCAAGGCAAGCAGGGGCAGGGCGTGACGTTGAACCGCCGCCGACGATAGCCCGTCAGCGACAACAACGGCAATATCACTGCCACATTCGCTCTTCAGCGATTGACGTAATTGTTGCCATTGTGCTTCGGGTAGTTGACGCCCCAAGTCTGGCCGCTGCAAATATTGGCCACGGCTCTCCGCCGCACTCGCCACACATAGCGGCGCAGCAGCGCTGGGATAGGCGGCTAAATATGAGTCTATAAATGAATGAATATTAAAAGCGGTATGCACCGCGTCACGGGCGCGAGCGTGATCTAGCTGGAACTTTAAATTCGCGGCAATTGGCAGTGAAACACCGCTTCGGCCCTGGGCGATGCGAGCCGATGTGTAAGCCTGCAAGTCATGCCAACTATCTTTTTTAGTGTCGCTCATGACGCCCCCGGCAGCGCTAATGCTTGGGCAAACCGCGGCGGTAGCGCTGCCCCTGAAAACAAAACACCGCGCTCATCCATAATCTCTGATGTCTGTAACCACTGAAAAAACTCGGGCGCCGGCGGCAAGTTTAGTAGCCGCCTAATATATAAAGCATCGTGAAAAGAGGTTGTTTGGTAATTGAGCATAATGTCGTCGGCACCGGGAATACCCATAATAAAACTGCCGCCCGCCGCCGCGAACTGGGTGAGTAGCATATCCATATCGTCTTGATCGGCTTCAGCGTGGTTGGTATAGCAAATATCGCAGCCCATCGGCAGGCCAAGTAATTTGCCGCAAAAATGATCCTCTAGGCCGGCGCGAATAATTTGCTTACCGTTGTATAAATATTCTGGGCCAATAAAACCGACCACGGTATTTACCAGCAGCGGCGAGAACGCGCGAGCAACCGCATAGGCGCGGACTTCGAGGGTTTGCTGATCAACACCGCAATGGGCATTGGCCGACAGCGCACTACCTTGGCCGGTTTCAAAATACATCACATTATTGCCTACGGTGCCGCGCTGTAATCCGTGAGCGGCAGATTGGGCTTCCGCCAATATCGCCAAGCTCACACCAAAGCTAGTATTCGCCGCCTGGCTGCCTGCAATCGATTGAAAGACCAGATCGACAGGCGCGCCCCGGTTGATTAATTCTAGCGTGGTGGTGACGTGGGTCAGCACGCAAGATTGGGTCGGTATGTCAAAACGTGTAATGACGTCATCTAATAAATGCAAAAGACGCGTGACGGTTTGGGTATTGTCTGAAGCGGGATTAATCCCAATGACTGCATCGCCGCTGGCGTATAACAGGCCATCAACAATACTTGCGGCAATGCCGGCGGCATCATCACTGGGATGATTGGGTTGCAGCCGTGTCGAAAAATGATTGGCCAAGCCAATGGTATTGCGAAATCGGGTAATCACTTCGCATTTTTTGGCGACGAGAATCAGATCTTGCACCCGCATTAATTTGCTCACCGCCGCGACCATTTCCGGCGTTAAGCCTGGCGCTAGGGCGCGCAGTGATTCAGTCGTTGCGACATCCGACAACAGCCAGTCGCGAAAACCACCAACGGTAAGATGGGACACCAGCTGAAAAGCCTGCGCACTGTGGCTATCTATGATGAGTCGAGTGACTTCGTCGTCTTCGTAGGGAATAACAACATCGTTGAGAAAATGGCGCAGAGGTAAATCAGCCAAGGTATATTGCGCCGCTACCCGCTCTTCATTACTAGTAGCGGCGATGCCCGCAAGGCTATCACCGGAGCGTGCGGGTGTAGCCTTGGCGAGCAAGGTTTTTAGATCGGCAAACACATAATGCTGATGACCGAGGTTGACGCTAAACGGCATTGATCACCTTCTGCATAGATAACAAAACAACTTGAAGCTATCAAGCTTTGTCATCTTGTGCAAAAGGAAATACTGTCGGCTACATCGCCACCCGCGTTTTGAAACCGCCGAAGATCATACGCTTGCCATCAAAGGGCATTGCATCTGGTCCCATCATTGCTTCCATGCGCGGGTCTTTCATCACTGCGTCGTTAATACGATCACGGTCTTCCCGCGAGGCATACACAATATAAGAAAACACCACCACTTCACCTTCCTCTAATTTTACGCTTTGCGGAAAGGAGGTGTGCACGCCGGTTTTTACATCGTCCGCCACACATTCAATATACTCCAGGGCACTCGGGAGACTCTGTGCAACTTGGTAATACTCCAGCGGAGTCTTTGGGGCACTCTGGCAAGGCGGCGCCCGAAGATCAAGGCTGGCTGTCCTTGATGAGGGCGGCAACGCTGCCCAGGGCGCCCCAAAGACCCGCCCTTCGGGGATTTGCCTTAGCACACTCAGCTGCGTTGACCTTACTAAAAAGGCAACCAGCCTTCTTACGTAACGCCGCCTTGCCGAGCGAGCTAAGGCAAAACCTGGAGTGTCACCAAGTTGCGCAGAGGCTCCCAAACTCCTTCCAAATTTCACCTGCTTTTCTGGCTATTTCAAAGTAGGCATCAAGGTTTTTCTCTGGCACCGGCAATACAAATCCATCAACGTAATTCATCGCTCTATCTCCTAAGGTGTTATGCGCAATCAGATTCTGCGCCGATGGGCGCGGGTCCATTTACCATCCACGAAATGCCAAACTGATCGACAAAAGCGCCAAAACGCTGTGACCAAAAAGTTTCTGCTATTGGCATCGTAATACTGCCCCCCTCTGACAGCGCCGCAAACACGCGCTCAGCCTCAGCGATCGTGTCGGCCTGAATGGCCACACTCGTACCCGCAGGTCGCTCGTACATTTCTGCGGGGGCGTCGCAGCCCATTAGGGTCAAGCCATTGCCGTTATCAATTTGGGCGTGCATGACATGATGCTGGCTATCTGCGGGAAAGTGCTCAGCGGCAGGCGTTTCCGCCACGGCCATAATTACGGGCTCAAGCCCCAAGCACGCAGCGTAAAATTCAAAGGCCTGCCGACAGTTACCGGCAAAATTCAAATAGGGATTAATTTTCATAGTTAGGGTCCTTAGATTTACTCAAATTATTGTTGCTGTTGCTGCATGGCGTCACGCAAGCGCGTCTCTTGTTGCTGCAGCTCGGGGGTAAATTCTTCACCAAAATCCTCTGCCTCAAATACCGGGCGAATTTCAACATTGCCATGCTCGCCGTCGGTATTGGGAATTCGCTTAGCCCAGGCTATCGCCTCTTCCATCGATGCGACCTGCCACATCCAAAACCCAGCTATCAGCTCCGTGCCTTCCAAGAAGGGGCCGCGCTCTGCGCGGGGTTCACCGTCGCCAAAGTGGACACGAACCCCCGCACTTGTCGGATGTAATCCTTCACCACTCAACATAATACCCGCCGCTACCAACTCTTGATTAAAGGCGCCCATGTCGGTGAGTAATTGCTCACTTGGCATCTCTCCTGCTTCGCTACTTGCGCTCGCTTTCATCAACACAATGCATTTCATAAATCACTCCACATTTAACAATATTCACCTATAGTCGAAGCCCACTGCGTTAATTCGACAGGTGGTGGGAATTATTTTTCTACCTAATTCTATTTATTCCTCACATCTGTCCGGTATCAGGCATGCGGCAAAGTTTTTACTCGCACCCGGTATTGGCATTACAATGGCCAACATCATAAATAGTTACAGACCTGAAACTATGCTGACATTTCTCCCCCAGTGCTTACGCGGCGGCCTGATTCTGCTGCTGATCATTTGTTCCACTTTAATCTTAGTCCCATTTTTATTACTTGCAGCGCTTCTTAAACTGCTTATTCCGCTAACAGCAACTCGGCGCTGGTTCACAATCATCTCCATTGAGATTGCTAATTTATGGGTGGGTTTTAACAATCTGCTGCTTCAAGTTGTAAATAACATTGAATGGGATATCGAAGGGACAGACGGACTCGATCCAAAGGACTGGTATTTCGTCACCTGTAATCACCAGTCGTGGGCGGATATTCTGGTTGCTCAGAAAGCCCTTTTCCGCAAAATTCCCATGCTCAAGTTCTTTCTTAAACAGCAACTTATATGGGTGCCGGTGATTGGTCTGGCGTGGTGGGCGCTGGACTTTCCATTTATGAAACGCTACTCGCCGGCGGAGATAGAGAAAAATCCGGCCTTAAAAGGCAAGGATTTGGAGACGACCCGCAAAGCCTGCGAGAAATTTAAATACACCCCCGTCACGGTGTTTAATTTCATGGAGGGCACGCGCTTTACCCCTGAAAAACAAGCACAACAGGAATCACCTTACCGGTATTTGCTCAAACCCAAGGCTGGCGGTGCCGCCTTTGTACTGGGCGCCATGGGCGAGCAATTGCACACCCTCTTAAATATTACGATTCACTACCCTAGCGACGACCGCAGTTTTTGGCACTTCTTGTCTGGCCAAATAAGCAAAGTGGTAGTTCGCGTAGAAAGGCAAACCATTCCACCGCGCTTTTTAAGCCGTGATTATATGAGCGATCAACAATTTAGGGCCGAGTTTCAGCAGTGGGTGTCGGAGTTGTGGGCGCACAAAGATCAGCTTTTAGGCGAGCTTCACAGCAAAACCGAGCTGGCTTAATCTGGCTGCAACTCACGTATTGGCCGAACTTCAATTGAACCGATACGGGCGGGCGGAATTTTCGCCGCCTTATCCAGCGCCTCGTTAAGGTCGCGGGCTTCCAGTAGATAAAACCCGGCTAGCTGTTCCTTGGTTTCGGCGAAGGGGCCATCGGTATAGGAGACTTTGCCATTGCGAATGCGCAGGGTAGTGGCAGTCTCTACAGGCTGCAGCGCTTCGCCGGCAATGAAATGACCGCTGTCTATGAGCCCCCCAACACAGGACATACACTCAGCATCATTCATTTCCGCCATTTTGGCTTCGTCGCCATAGACTAAACATAAGTACTTCATTTTCTTCACCCTCTAAAAGCTTGCTGTTTATCCTAGTCGATTAGGGAGACCTTAAATCGACACAGGCCGCCAAATTAGCTCGCTAATTTTGCCCGCATCTCGGCGATACGTTTTTCTAAAAACCGAATTTCCGGTAGTTGCTGGGCATAGCCAAGCGCCGTTTCATAGGCCGTCAGAGCAGCCTGATACAGCCCAAGCTGGCGCTGAAAATCGGCCCGTGCGGCATGCAAGAGGTGGTAGTCCGCCAACGCACCGCTATCGTATATCTCATCCACTGCCCGTGCCCCAGCGGCAGCGCCGTCTCTCATGCCGACGGCAACCGCACGGTTCAAGGCAATAACCGGATTGGCATTCACCCTTAACAGCACCTCATACAAACCCACAATCTCGTGCCAATCGGTGGTGTCCGGCGAGCTGGATTCGGCGTGAATCGCCGCTATAGCGGCCTGAATAGAATAGGAGCCATATCGACCATCGCCAAGTGCGCGGCGCACCAAGGCCACCCCCTTTTCGATGAAATCGCGGTTCCAGAGACGGCGATCCTGATCCACCATCAGCACCAATTCACCCTGCGCGTCACTGCGAGCAGCGCGGCGGGACTCCTGCAATAACATGAGTGCGAGCAGCCCCGCTATTTCCGTGTCAGCAGTGCTATCGCTATTTAAATCTAGCACTAACTCCGCCAAGCGAATCGCCTCTGCGGAAAGATCAGCCCGCGTGACATTTTCCCCCGACGACGCCGAATAGCCCTCGTTATACATTAGGTAGAGCACCTGCAGCACCGGGTTAATACGCTCCGGTAGTTCCGCCGCACCGGGTATTTGAAAGGGAATATTCGCGTCGCGAATTTTTGCCTTGGCGCGGACAATACGCTGGGCAATGGTGCTTGGCCGACTGAGAAACGCGCTGGCGATTTCTTCCGTCGTCAGTCCACAGACTTCGCGCAGCGTTAGAGCAACACGACTGTCTTCGGCAAGGGCGGGATGGCAGCAGGTGAAAATAAGGCGCAGACGATCATCTTCGATATCATCATCAGCAAAGGCGACAAAATCGGGGGTGTCCGCCTCCAACTGGTCGGCAAGCTCGTCGATACCGTGCACAAAGCGCGACTGTCGCCGCAGTCCATCAATCGCTTTAAATCGCCCGGTAGACACTAACCAGGCCCGAGGATTTGCGGGTACGCCGTCGCCAGGCCATTGTTTTAAAGCCGCAGTGAATGCATCTTGCAGAGCCTCTTCCGCTAATTGAAAGTCGCCGAGTAAACGTAGGAGTGTCGCCAGTACACGACGCGACTCCTTTCGATACACATCCTCAATTTGCTGATTTAGCAGCGCCGTCGTCATCGCCAAAACCACATCGATCTAGTATTGAATGCAGCCAATATTAACCTAGTGTAGTGTCTTGAATAGACTGCACATATAGATGAGTCGCGTTTTCAGTTCCGGCGCAAGGCCTGTTGCAGTGGGGTGACGCTCCTCACCCTGCGGGAAGCCCGCCAGGCGCCCACCACCGCGTTACGGTCCTTGACAAGAGAGCCCACTATTGCCTGCGGACTGCGCCTTGTGGTGATCGCCAGGAGAGCTTTCTATAAAGCGCATCTATTCAAGATACTACACTAGCTAGTCATGAAAGGCAGCCGCGTATCTTAGCGAACACTCGCGGAAGTCATCGCTTAAATCATGGTTAATAAAGGTTTAGGAAGTAGGTGTTACTGAGTGCAAGTACGAGGCATCAGGTGCGAGGCATTGGCTGCTACGCACCTGTGAGTTTTGGGATATCAATTGAACGGTGAACTTTTTGTAGTACTAGCCTTGTCTTTTTTGGCTAGCTTCTTCTCCTTTTGCGTTAACAAGGGCTTTTTCTTGGTTTCTTTATTACTTTTTTGTTCTTTACTCATAAACTGAACTCCATTCAGTGGGGCGTGGACGCCATATAGACATCTCACCGGCAATACAAAACACCACCACGCTAGTAGTGATGACTGTCAGAGTACGCCCTTTGTTGGTTTTAGCTATAGGCGATGACGATAAACACAAAATATAGTTTGGGGAGCAGCGATCGGCTGCCAAAATTATCCGGATTGCAGCGACAGACCCTAGCAACGGAATGGCTAGCACCTTACAATTTGCACCAGCAATTCCCGCCATGCGTTTACACAATGTCACCGGATACCAATGTCTGACCTTCACCTATATCAGTACCTACTGATCGGCTTGATCTTTGTCTGGAGCGGCTTTGTCCGTTCCGGTCTCGGCTTTGGCGGCGCGGTTCTATCACTGCCCTTTTTACTACTGGTATACAACCAGCCACTGGTCTTTCTACCGCTGATTTCCGTGCAGTTATTATTCTTCTCTTCCATCACGCTGGTCTTGAACAACCGTAAATCAGAGGCCGCCAATCGCGCTCACAAAAGCACCGTCGATTGGCCCTACCTAAGATATATGTTGGCAATCATGATCGTGCCAAAACTACTCGGGGTGTTTGGTTTGATTACCATGCCCGCCGACGTGCTAAGCATGATCATTTTCGTGATCGTGTCGGTGTACGCGGTGACCTACATTTTCAACAAACCCTTTAAGAGTAATAACAAGTTTGTCGACGCCATATTCCTAATGGCCGGTGGCTATATCAGCGGCACCTCATTAATTGGCGCGCCCTTAATTATCGCGGTGGCCGCCCAGCATGTTGCCCGCGAACGACTGCGCGATACCTTGTTTGCACTGTGGTTTATTTTAGTGAGTATAAAGCTGGCGGCATTTATCTATGCCGATGTTAGCCTGCAAATGATTCACCACCTGTGGCTATTACCCTGCGCCGCGATCGGCCACTTTATCGGCCTGCGCTTTCACGCAAAAATGCTGAAAGCAGAAACACCCATCTTCTTTAGGGTATTGGGCATAACGCTGCTATTGATAAGTGCACTGGGGCTTTGGAAGGCACTAGAAGGTTGAGCGCTACTGATAACGTCGACCACGGTGTTCTAACCAGCCGCCGACGTGTCGTGCTGCTGGATCACGGTGTGTCCAATGCAGTACGCCACCCAGCTTATTCCATTCGTACTCACCATAAAATTTAACTTTATCGCCGGCTTGTAAACCTTCGATACGCGGCGCTATATCGATATTATGCGCAACCAATAACGTTTGCCCAGAAGTGAGTTTAAGAATGAACTTCTGATGCCGGCTTCCCTTGGTATCGTCTGCCAAGACCTTAATAACCTGCCCACTACCACTCACTTGAACATCGCTAAGCTGGCGATTAAACGCGTCGGCTAATTGTTGTTCGCCACTAACTTCTTCACTAACACCCTGGAACCTAGACTCTGACGCTACTGGTAAAAAATCCTGAACGTGCTCGCCTAGCTGGGGGTTCCGTAAATAAATTTGATACAGAGCGAGCACCGCCAACGCTGTGTAAATCCATTTTTTCATAACAGCCAAAACTCAGTTCGGTTTAACATTGTGAGTGTATACCGAAAATTGCTAATTCATTGTAAATTACGACGATTTCAGCTCACTTATAATTTTTTTCCACATCTCATCCGGTGCAGCATAAGGGGCGTAAATCGCTAATCTATCTGCGTAAGCGCCATATTTGGCTTTTAGCTTACCAGCGATTTCTTCAGGCTTACCTCTAGTACAAAACGCGTCGACAAATTCATCATTAACGTAGCTACCGAGTTCATCCCATTTACCTTCTTTCGACAGCCGATTCATAATCGGCTGTAAATCACCCAATCCCACAGCGTCCATTGGTGGGATATACGCTGGTGTTGACGCGTAAAAGCCCAGTAAGCCTTTTACACTTTTCTCCGCTGCCAGATATTCGGCTTCGGTTTCGCCGGTAATAATGATGGCGTTCACTTGCAAGGTAAAATCATCAAAACCACGACCCGATTTTTCAAGTCCTCGCCGAACAGCGGGAAGCGCGTGGTTCGCAAGAAACGGCATACTATTGAATGGATGAACAATCAAACCGTCTGCTACTTCGCCCGCCACTTCGGTCATCTTTGGGCCAAGCGCACCTAATAAAATTGGCGGAACACCATAAGGGTTTGGGCCGGGGTTGAACATCGGCGTCATTAAAGTATGGCGATAAAACTTACCCTGAAAATCCAATGTAGACCCATTTTGCCAACAGTCGAAGAACGCTTTCACGGCGAGAATATATTCCCGCATTCTTGCCGCCGCGGGGTTAAATTCCAAACCGAAACGCTTTTCAATATGCGGTTTTATTTGCGAGCCTATGCCAAGGCTAAACTTCCCCTTCGAGAAAGTCTGCAAATCCCAAGCCTGATAGGCAATATGAGATGGGTTGCGCGGGAAGGCTACGGCAATACCCGTGGCAATATCGAGGCTCGGTTCGTGTTCAGAAGCGAGGGCCAGTGGAAAGAAGGGGTCCCAACTTCCCTCCAGGGAATAAACACCGTCGTAGCCTATCGCAGCCAAACGCTTTGCCTCTTCGGCTGCGCCACTCATTTGCGCATAAAAGGGTCCGTCAATTTTCATTTCATTACCTAATTATTTTTTAGTTTTTTAAATTTGGCGATTACATTCCAACCAGCCAATCACCGCGTCTTCACCTTCGATAAAGCAACGCACAAGTGAACGGCGATACTCTGTGCGCTTCGGTGTCGCGAAGGTGTGAGTAATATCAATTTCCATTCCGCTAATTGTTTCTATGCGCCCACTTATTTGTCTTCCGCTATCACAAACTAAACTAAAGCTGCCCTGCACCGCCTTAGTCGGATCAGCCGCATCAAATGCCAAATCGAACTCAACCTTGCTGAGATGCTCCATCTCTTTCTCTGCCGCTTGATAGTAGCCCATTTGAATAGTCGACCAATCGGGTATATTCACTACC
Source organism: uncultured Zhongshania sp. (assembly GCF_963975605.1). Classification (NCBI taxonomy): domain Bacteria; kingdom Pseudomonadati; phylum Pseudomonadota; class Gammaproteobacteria; order Cellvibrionales; family Spongiibacteraceae; genus Zhongshania; species uncultured Zhongshania sp. The sequence continues at coordinate 41,239 of NZ_CAXBHN010000005.1, forward strand.
GTAGATTGAAGACTGAAATGTTCGCTATTAACCACAAAAAATTGCCACTCCATATCCCAAGGCCGCGGCCCCCAGGAATGATCACGCTCACCGCGCACATCGATAAGGTATTTATCTGCATCAATCGCTAATTGCAGCTCCGCAGCAATTGGCTGCTCATACCGATTAGTACTGAAACCTTCAGCGCTGTGATTTTCTACGGTGCCAGCACCCCGCGAATGTGCGGGACCAAGCGCCTGAAATGCCAGGTTCAGACTCACGGGCAATACCAGTCCCTGTCGGTGGCCCGATACCACGCGGGCAAATCCAGATACCGTTAATTTGCCGGTATTGAGTGCGGCAGTGGCTACGTAATCGAACGCTAGGCCCCACCCGGAATAAGAGAACACCGACTTATCGGTATTTAACTTAAGCTCTGAAAATGGCAGGCGATACTCTTCAATAACCATCCATTCCGAGCCGTTAAATATATACAACCAAAAAAGCACACGCTTCTGAACTGGGTGCCAAGCAATACGGCAGTGACCGGCATTGTGCCCCTCACGATCATACCAATCGAAAAAATAAGATTCATTCCAGTCTTCATGGTCTTCACTAAAGACATGGGGAAACTCATCTTCTAATTTTATGCCAAACTGGCTGAGAGTCTTTTCGTCAATCATAGTCATTTGCTCTTTTCAGAGATTGTTATTAAGAGAATCGAAAGTTTGTAAAATTGTCACCACGCCAGTATCAGCGTCGAGGTGTATCTTGTCGCCGGTCTTAATTTGTTGAGTGGCAACGCGGGTATTAACAACGGCCGGTAATCCGTACTCTCTGGCAATCACTGCACCATGAGATACCGAGCTGCCGACATCGGTCACCAACCCTGCGATTAGACTAAAATACGGCGTCCAGCCAACGTCAGTAATTGGCGCAACAAGTATTTCACCTAGATTTAATCCGGCGGCCTCATCCACACTAAAAGCTACCCGAGCTATTCCCACCACACTGCCTGAGGAAACCGGGCGTCCAGTAATTTTTCCTTCATGGTTCACGTGTATGCGCGGGTCAATAGGGACCGGTTTTCCTACACATATTTCTTCAAATTTCAATTTGTCTTGGAAGTGCAATGCGGTTCGACGTGCTTTTGTTTTACTTTGCCATAAACCCAGATCGACCTTGCCATCGACAAAGTCAATTAATTCTCTATGAGTAAAAAAGAAGACTTGATCCGTATCGCTTAACTTTCCTTCGCTGAATAACTGCTCGCCCAAAGCTCGATAACTGCGCTTAAAGCGATTGGCAATATCCACCAGCAAGGATTTGGTTTTTTCCCGGCGACGAATAGCATTATGCGCTTTTGGCAAAATCCAACGCAGCCCGCGACTTAAATTATTGAGATCAACCTGCTGGGGCTTCATCACTTTTCTCGCACCGCCAAGCTGCCCTTTTACCGAAGCCTGCATGGTGGCAATTAGCGTTTCTGGTGCATCGGCCCAGCTTGCCTCGCGCATGCAAAGCTCGCGGTAACCGCGATGACCATGCCGTTTAAGAAAATCATTAAAGTCTGTGCTAATTTTTGAGTCAGCGCTGTACAAGTAAGTTACTGCATCGGCAGGCGTAGCATTTATAAATTGTTTCGCTTCTTCTTTATTTTCTGCAATTTTCGCAACGATGGCATCAAGCTGCTCTACCAGCACTGCGCTCTCCACATCATTGGCGCCCGCCATTAAACTGGCGGCCTCAGCTTGCTCTACTGCTGTACTCTCTTGCCCCCCGGAAATCATTCCCTGCAATATATTAGATGCAAAACCCGAGGTGGTTGATGATTGCAAATGAACAGCCATCGCCTCCGAATAAAAAGGTAAGGCTTGATCTAAAGCACTAGCGAGCTCGTGACTTGTGCCGGTCACGGGCAAAGAGAAGTGACTTGCCCTTTTTTCAAATTTTTCAATTACACCATCTGCTGTATACAAATATTTTAACATTCGCATGGTGCCCAACAAACGTATCCACCAGTAACTTTTCTTTGGCTCCTTTAACTCCTCGACTACACCGCCACACAAGCTATAGCCCATCGACTTTGCGTCTACGCCTAACACATTTGCCGCCGCGGCGATGGAACCACTCATGTTAAGAAAGAGTTTGCCGTGACTCATTGCGACTTGAGTCCATTCCTCATTCACAGCCGGCCGCCCCGCGTAACTGACATGCATGTGTTGCATGCCGTTTTCAATACAGCGACCTGTCGTTGAAAAGGTTAAGGGGCAACTTGCACCCGGCATCATTTCACCCACGTTGCAGCGGGTAAGCACATCACCAGGTTTTAATGGCGTATCTAATTCATTCAAATCAGAACCAATAGTGGTAATTGGCCGTGCTTGGAGCCAAAACAGTTCTCCTGTTTTATCAATAGCCCACTCTAAATCTAAGGGCGCGCCCGCCTCTTGCACTGCCTTTTTGGCATCACTGAAGAGCGCCGAGCACTGTTGTGGCGACAACATCGGGGGATCACCAAGCAAGTCGGAATGAACAATCTTACCCTCACCATCTAGCTCATAATGATCAGGCGTCGCTTCGCCACTGACCAGGGCCTCCCCTAGACCGGCGACAGCGTCAATAACTTGCCTGTCATGGCGCCCGGATACAGGATCAACCGTAAACATAACGCCGGCAAAGCTGGCGTCGACCATATTCTGAACCACAACATTCATTTGGCTACTTTGAATATGCTTGTCTCGCTGATATGAACTGGCGCGCTGACTAGTCAAGGAATCGACACAGCGATCTATAGCGTCTTTTAATTCGTCTAAACCGCTGACATTAAGGATACTTTCGTACTGACCTGCAAATGAGCTTTCAACGCCATCTTCGCCAAGAGCAGATGAACGTACCGCTACCTGTCCAGCTCCCAGTTGCCGATAGTAATCGGCGAGCTCCGCCGGGTGTTGGCCGCGCTGAGCATTTAAAATCACAAACCCCGCCGGCACCTTAAGGCCCCAGCCCATCAGTTGACTGAGCCCGGCGGCCTTTCCACCAGCGGCGTGAAGGCGCGCTTGATTAACTCCTAACTCTTCTAGGAAATATATTTCTGGCGTCACGCTATGCATTCCATAATTCCGTCTTATTGCTTTTATAGTTATATGAGCGTCTACACCTTTTTATGAGCAAGGTAGACTTTATCAAACAAACTATACGATCATATAGTTTTGGTGTAATGTCAAGCCAAATGCTAAGTTGCGCTAGCGTTAGACCTTATAATCACGCGCCATAAGAGAAGGGTAAATAAATTAGGCCTTATGAATATCAAGAAACTAGCAAGCAAATCGAATCAACGGCGAGAAAATGTGCTTCAAGCTGCCGCCAAGCTTTTTGGGCAAATGGGCTTTGATGGCACCTCATTTTCAATCGTTGCTGAGCACGCAGGAGAGCAAAAGACCTTCGTTCAGTACCATTTTGATAACAAGGAGGTTTTGTGGAAGGAGGCCGTTGCCTATGTGTGGCGTCAGCGAAACAATGCCTTGCCCCGCTATATTGAAGATATCTCTCTGCAAAGAAAAAATTCTGACGATAAATCGGAAATGATTCGGGATTTGTGCCGGCGTATTCTGCAATTTACCTTCGACAATCCGGAGTGGGTAAAAATTATGTTCCAAGAGTCGTCCATGCCCGGCCCGCGACTAGACTGGCTGGTTGAGGAGTTTCTCGGTACTGATTTTATCGAAGGTAGGGCCATGATAGAACTTGCTCAGCACCGAGGCCTATTACCCAAGGTAGACTCCATGGACCTACTCCACATCCTCTCAGGCGCATTAATTTACTTAGTGAATGTAGCGCCTATTACAGAGCGTATTCTCGGTGTTGAACCCAGCAGTACAGAATATATGGAGCACCATATCGATACGCTTATGCGTATTTTAAATTAAGCGAAAACAACAAACGTCATTTTCTAGTGTGCTGGCTCTTTGCTGCTGTTTGTAAATGGTTTAGCCAGCCAATACACCGAGACCCCGGCAACAATCCCCGGTAAGCCTTCGTAAACCATATTGTGCAGATCAAAATAGCGCCATGCTAGGGCGGTGGTAATACCTACGCAGCTCATAGCGATGGCTACTCCCTGACTTGGCCGGCCGCCAAAAATCAGCACGACTAACATAGGAACGAAGGCGCTAGCCAAACCCGACCACGCCATTACCACCATCGCAAATACACTCTGCGCGCTAAGCAGTGCCCAAGCCAAGGCCAAAATACAAACGCCTAAGGTAGAAACTTTAATCAGAAACGGGCGCTCTATATTTTTAGGTACTAGATCGTGGGTGAATGCCGCAGAAGAGCTAAGTATTAGGGAGTCTGCTGTGGATAATGTCGCGGCAAAAATACCGGCAAGAATCAAACCGACCAGCACAGGGGGCAACAAAGTTTGCGCCATGGTTGGCAGCGCTAGCTCGGCGTCGAAGCTGCCGACTTCCGGCAGATACAGGCGCGACAGCAAACCTACCGTTGTGGCCATTAAATAAAAGGCGGTAAACCACAGGTAGTACCACACCCTTGCGCGGTTCATATCATCACCGCTACTTAGGGTCATAAACCTCACCATAACATGAGGTTGACCGACAACTGAGAGGCCAGCAAAAAACCATCCCAAAGCAAACAAAAACGCACCGGGCACACCGGGAAAGGCGAGATCTTCAGGGAACCAGTCCATGTAGTTTGGCACGTCTTTTAAAGCCGTAAGGGTTGCAGAGACACCGCCCAGGTTAGCAACTGCCACCCACATGAGTATTCCCATGGCGCTGATCATCACCACTGACTGTGCCGCATCAGTCCAGATAGATGCGCGAATACCACCTGCAAGGCAGTAGGCAGCTACCAGCACCGCGCCGCACACGGCGCCAGCCCAAGTTGGCCAATCAAACAATACATGCAGCGCCTTGCTACCGGCTAATAACTGAGCGGCAGCATAGGCGGTAAGAAGCAATATGCAGATCAGCGCAGCAAGACGCTGGTAGTTTGGCAGTACAGCGCCATTCCAATTTGCCAACACACCGAGATAACTTACCTCGCCGGTTTTTTCTGTGGTGGCCCGCAATTTACGGTGCACGAAGTGTGAGGCAATATAGTCGCCGAAAATCCAGCCGACCATAACCCAAAACGCCGACAACCCAACGGTGTAGGTGTAACCAATTACACCTATAAACATATAACCACTGTTGTTGGTCGCCACTGCCGACAAACCCACCAACCAAGGTTTAATGGTGTTGCTGGCCAAATAATAATCTTTGCTTTGGTGGGTATTAAAAAATAACGACGATAGGCCAATAAGCACAAATACACTGAGAAAGGCGGCAAAACTCCAGGCTGTTATCATAGTTAATTCCGTGATGTTTGCTGTGTGTTGATTTGTATATGTGCTTATGCAGGCGCTGTATTCGGAGCCAATAACTCTATTAACAAGGGGTGCTCTCGCAATTCCGACAAAGCAGGATCTCGGTGCAACTCTTCTCGGTAAGATTCAGCCTGCGCGACCGCGTGGGTAAAATAGCGCGCGGCATCATCTAAATTTCCCTGACAGGTATGCGCACACGCTAACTGGTAAAAGGCGTGCGCATTGGCGTCGTCTAACACCAGCGCTTGATGACATAAGTTTATTGCCCATTGCGGCTCATTTTGATCTAGCGCGGCGTCGGCCTTGTAAGTTATCGCTTCGATATCATCTTTGCGCAGGGCGAGTATGTGATCGTAAATCGCAATTTTCCCCGCTGGGCTTGATTCCTGACTCGCCCGCAACCAAAGCGAATGTATTTCTTGGGTGAGGGTAATTTCTTCGCGATTCGATTCTATATGCGCGGTTTCTTGTTTTAGTTGTTTCTCGATTGTACGAAGCCGTTTCTCATATTCTTCAACTAATTCTGCCACCTGTTCGTTGGCGACTTTATGAACTTTATCTTTAATATCGCGAATCGAATTCCAGCCAATCAAGACCAACGCCGAACTCACTGCAGCAATTAAATAGAAAAAATAGGTAACGGTGTTGGTGGCGTAAGACACCGCCTTATCGGCAGCGCCCAATTCACGATCGACAACTTCCGCTGCCATTTCTCGATGCGATCGCTCCATATCGATCCGCAAGCTGCGGATTTCATCTAACATATAGCGTTCAATGAAAGGTGAGTAGAGTGGCTCGCTTAAATTATCAATTGAGGCGTCGACATTGCTGTCTTCCGGCGTTAATGCAGGCTCCGCTGACAGCAGCAGCGGAGCACATAGTGCGGCTAGAATTGCCAAGCGTTTAATTATGCTGCGCATATGGCTTCGCCGTGGTCATGCACTTCAACAAGACAACGGTGCAAGCTGGCTACGCCCATTTCATAATCATCTTCATTCACCACAAACTGCATATCTACCTGACGCATAGATTGGTGCATGGCCAACACGCTAATATTTGCAGACGCCAAGGCAGAAACGGTTTTGGCCAACATCCCCGGTACCTGCATATCACTGCCGATGGCCGAGATAATTGCTACTTTGCGCGTGCTTACTTCGGCACTAGGAAATAATTCCTTAACCGCGCTAACAATGCGCTTGACGGTTTTTAAATTAACACCGAGATAATTGGTAATAGTGTTGGCGTTAATATCTTTGGTGATCACCGTGCCTTTAAAGCGTTCGATCGCCGCTAATATTTTTTGCTCGTACTGCCACAGTGCGCCAACCATATCTTGGTCGAATACCTCTAAGGCATAGACTTGTTTGCGCCCCGCAATAATTTCTACGCAAGGTTTTTCACTGCGATAATCACAGTCGATTAAAGTACCCGCATGATCGGGTTCAAAGGTATTTTTTACTCGCAGAGCAATTTTCTGTTGGCGTAAGCCCTTCGCTGCACGGGGATGAATTGCCTCCATACCCAAATTCGCGAGCTGGTCGGCAACGTCATAATTGGTACGGCCAATGGGCACGACTTTATCGGCACCAACCAAACGAGGGTCGGCGCTACTTAAATGATATTCTTTATGAATAACCGCTTCGCGAGCGCCGCTGATGACCGCCATACGGCTGAAGGTCATTTCACTATAACCGCGATCAAAGCTGGCCATTAGTCCCTCTTGGCAATGCGCGTAGCCCGTCACAATAGGCAGCGTTGTCGTTAAATCGATGCCGGCAAGCGCTTCCCTTATATGATCGTCTAAAGGCAATGCCTCTTCGGCACGCCAACCTGAGAGATCAATATAGCGAGCATTAACACCGTCGCGCTTAAGCAGTGCGGCTGTATTCCACGCACTGTGTGCTTCGCCGATACTTGCCAACATTTCCCGCACCGTTAGCAGGTGGTCTTCTAAGCCAAAATGACCGTGCTGACAAAGGCGGTGCAAGTTGTCCATGCAGCGTTCGGCTTCGAACAAGCGGCTTTCAATGTATTTATTGGCTTCCGCCAGCTGCTCAATATCTGGAAACAAACCCGCATTAATTTCTTTAAGGGTGTTGCCAACGTTGCTAAGCGCATCTCGCCATAAGGTTTCAGCGCCATCGTCAGCAAACAGGGCGTAAACCCCCGGATGACTATTACGTTTATTTTCTAACAGCAAATCGGTTACGCCACCGTAGGCCGATACGACAAATATACGGCCGTAAACATTGCCATCCTCGCCACCGGCGAGCACGATATTGTCTCTCACCGCCTCGTAATTGGTCATCGAGGTGCCGCCGATTTTTTCTACACTATGTGTCATTTTTCTCTCCGTTGAATAGCTGAAAGAGACCTCTACACGATTACTATTTTGCCCTCTGGCAGCGTCAAAATCGTACTCAATCGGTCATTTATTATTATAAACTCCCTCATTCCGTGCGCTTTTTCCTTACCAAAGAACAAAATTCCGGCTCGTGCAAAGCTCTCCTAAATAAATTGTCGGTCTTCAGCAGATTCAGTCGATTGGGTAGACGCCATTTTCATCGTGTACTTCTTTGCCACTCAAGGGCGGGTTAAACACACAGGCCATTTGCATATCTTCGCTGCCGCCGCGCAATAGATGCTTGTCGTGTTTATCTAAGAGATAAATGGTGCCCGCTTCTAATTTATAAATTTTACCGTCATTCACGGTTTCGATTTCGCCGTTGCCTGATATGCAGTACACCGATTCAAGATGATTCTGGTAGTGAATTGGCGTTTCGGTATTGGCAAAAATAGTAGTGATATTGAATGAAAAGCCCATTTTGTCGTCTTTTAAAATCATGCGCACACTTTGCCAAGTGTCGGTGGCTACACAACGCTCTGAGTTTTCGCATTCTTTTAAGGTTCTAACAATCATTTCAAATTCCTTTATTTCTTAAAAATAAATGCCGCTCTTGCTGATACCCAGCGGCGACATAAATAGACCGTTAATAAAGGCCTCTTCCACAGAACAGTTTCCGCAGAAGAGACGCTTTACTCATTCATTCAAGAGGCTTTTTTTTCGACCGCTTTGCCCAATACATCGGCAATGGCATCGGTAAGAATATCCAGGCCGCGCACCAACTCCGCTTTGTCGATAGTGAGTGGGCAAAACACTTTAACGACCTGACCGCGATTACCGCAGGTTTCAATAACCAATCCGCGCTCAAAACAAGCTCGGCCGATTTCATCGGCGGTTTCGCCATCGCGACACGCGAGACCCTGCATCATGCCACGCCCCTTGGGCTGCATTTGGGTGACGCCGTAGCGGTCTGAAATTTTCTTGAAACGGTGACTCACAATCGCTGATTTCTCAACGATGTCTGCGGCAAACTTGTCATCCGTCCAGTAGTGACGAATCGCTGCAGCGGCGGTAATAAACGCATGGTTATTCCCACGGAAGGTGCCATTATGCTCGCCTGGCTCCCACACATCTAAGTCTGGACGCAACAACACAATAGCAAAGGGTAAACCATAGCCACTCAACGATTTAGACATAGTGATAATGTCTGGCTTTATACCGCTGGCTTCAAAACTGAAGAAGGTGCCAGTGCGACCACAGCCCGCTTGAATATCATCAACGATCAATAATATATCGTGCTTGCGACACAGTTTTTCCAAGCCGCGCAACCAATCGTTATTGGCAACGTTCAGGCCACCCTCGCCCTGCACAGGCTCAACAATCATGGCCGCAGGAAGGTCAACACCGGAAGATGGATCTGACAGTAATTTATCCATCATTTTTAAACTGTCGGCATCGCGACCGTAGTAGCCACAGTAGGGCATACGGTTTACATCGCCCAGTGCGACACCAGCGCCGCCGCGATGATGGCTGTTACCCGTTGCGGCAACTGCGCCAAGGGTCACGCCGTGAAAGCCGTTGGTGAACGACACGATTGAGGTACGGCCGGTCACTTTGCGCGCTAATTTTAGCGCCGCTTCTACCGCGTTGGTGCCGGTAGGACCCGTGAACTGGAAGGTGTACTCCATGTCACGGGGTGCCAAGATATGCTCATTAAACGCCTGCAAAAAATCACCTTTGGCGGCGGTGTGCATATCTAAGCCGTGGGTGATGCCATCGCGCATAATGTAGTCAACGAGCGCCTGCTTTAATACCGGATTGTTATGCCCGTAGTTAAGTGTGCCGGCACCCGCAAGAAAGTCGATGTACTGCTTGCCGTCGGTGTCGTACAAATGCTCGCCCTGTGCCTTGTCGAAGGTAACGGGGAAAGATCGGGCGTAGGATTGTACTTCTGATTCGAGCCTGTCAAAGATTGTCATAGTCTTCACTCCTCTTAGCATTCCTTACTGAATTCGTATTTGTTGCTGCCTAGCCTTGTGGCTTATTGCGGCGCGGAAAAAGGCCCAATACGGAGCAGCGCTTCGCTGTCGTGCTGGCCACCAAAATGGGCGTCTTTCTCAAACCAAATACTGTGATTTAATTCTGTGTTGAGGTCGCGGGCAAAGCTGCGAAACAGCGCCCAAGAGGCCTCGTTATCTGGTGTAATAGTCGTTTCTAAAAAGCTGACTCCTGCGCACGCAGGACGCTTTACGATTTCTTTCAGCATCCGTTTTGCCAAACCACGGCCGCGCTGAGACCCATCTACAACGACTTGCCATACAAACACCGTGTCACTTTTTTCCGGTGGACGGTGGGCTGATATAAAACCAACCAAGCGACCGTCCTCTTCTACCGCAACCGAGGTCGCGGCAAAGTGGGTGCACTGCAGCAAATTGCAGTAAACAGAATTGGTATCTAGTGGGGGGCTGGCCGCCACTAATTGATTTAGGGCATAGCCATCTTCCGCCGTTGGCTGGCGAAAACGAAGCGTGGCAGCGTCGGCTTGCATCGCGCTATTTGATTTCAACACAATTTATTTGTGTTCATACTAACTTAATAAACAAATGGTATACAAAGCGCCATTTTGGTGCGTTATATCGCATTTATTCACTAAATCGTGAACTCAACCTCCTGATTAATTGCTTAGTACACGAAGCATTATAAGTGATTTAAGTGTCTTTGTTCAAGCTGAGGTATTGACAACGACGTAGTTTGTCGGGTGCAAAATAGGCGGTAAGCCGCTACCATTGGGGCGCTAAAGGAATCGAAGAAAGTTAAAATGAATAGAATTGATGAAGTCCTTATCTCTCTGCGGCGGGTGACTCGCGCCATTGATTTGCACTCTAAGCACCTTATGAAGACAGCAGGTCTGACTGCACCACAAATGCTCATCCTTCAAACGCTGCGTGACCAGGGCGATGCCATCATCAGTGACGTGGCAAACCACATTAATCTCAGCCAAGCGACAGTGACTAGCATTCTCGATCGCCTAGAAAAACGCGGATTAGTGATGCGGGAGCGCTCGCAGCAGGACAAACGCAAGGTCTACGCCTGCCTGACCGATGCGGGCAGCGAGTTGATTCGCAACGCCCCCATGCCACTGCAGGATTACTTCATTCGCCAATTCAGTGATTTGCAGGATTGGGAGCAAACTCACATCATCAGCGCACTACAGCGTGTCGCCCATATGATGGATGCCCAGCATATCGATGCCGCACCACTACTGGACGTGGGAGCCATAGACCGCCAAAGTGAGGACGAGAACCGGACCTTTGGCTTTGAGCACAGCGAAGACTAGCCTCCGTTATATAAGCGCCACATCGCCGGTAAATGTTGGTCATGACAGATACATACCGAAATTTTACCTGCCGTGCCCTAGGAAATTCAGATGTATCACCCCTAGCATCGGGTATTTTCGACACAGGCGAACCTACTGATCTTGACGCCCCTGCGGCAACCGAAACATTTACTGTCCTTATCAAAACCTCCCTTACAGCAATTGCTAAAGCCCCACCACTTTACACATCTTAATTTTCGACCAAACTTAAAGCCAACGATCAACCGTCACTGCCTTTGCGAAGACAAAGTGCTCACATCATGGGTAAACTGCAGCCCTTAACACTAAACTGACGGGACACTTAATGATGTCGTTTAAAGTTATTCACCGTTTCGCTACTTTACTGCCGCTCGGTCTTGTCATCGCCCTCGTAGGCTGCGGCCCGAGCCCGAGTACAAGCGCGACGGCCACCACCGAGACAGCGAGCGCTGCCCCGTCTAGTCGCAGCCTCATGCCCAGCGACCCCGCGTTAAAGTCACTGTATATCCAAAGTTGCTATGGCTGTCACAGCTCGGGGGCTGCTGGAGCGCCGCGCAGCGGTAATCAGGCCGATTGGGCACCGAGACTTCAAAAGGGCATGGACGTGCTACTTAGCAATACCGTTAACGGGCTGAATAGCATGCCGCCAAAAGGGATGTGCATGGGCTGTAGTGAAGAGGATTTTCGCAATTTAATCGTATTCCTCTCTGGGCAAAGCGAATAATTTCAGGCCGGTCGAAAGCAACCTAGCGACGCGGGTTTTTAGCCTTAGGTTTGATCTGCTACCGAGATCAGTGCGTAATACCGACCTACTTACAAAGACTTAGGAAGCGCCATCACCATGTCTGACACGTCAGCTATCCGTATTGGTATTAGCGCCTGCTTGCTCGGCGAGCAAGTGCGTTACGACGGCGGCCACAAGCGTTTGCCCTTTGCTTCTGATGAGCTTGCTCGCCACTTCGATTTTGTCAAAATTTGCCCTGAGCAAGCCATCGGAATGGGTGTGCCGCGCCCGACAATTCGACTTGTTGGCGACCCTGACAGCCCGCGCTTAGTCGGAAGTTCAGACAGTAGCTTGGACGTGACCGAAAAAATGACGGTCTTCGCCCGCGACACGGTGGCGACACTCGATTACATCAGCGGCTATATTCTTTGCGCAAAATCGCCTAGCTGCGGAATGGAGCGGGTGCCTGTTTACTCAGACAGCGGAGTCGGACTAGGCAAAGTAGGCGTAGGACTGTTCGCCAAACAATTAATGGCCGCTCATCCGCTGCTGCCAGTGGAAGAAAACGGCCGCTTAAACGATGTACATCTGCGGGAAAATTTTGTTTTGCGCGTTGTTGCCTATGCTCGCTGGCAAGCCATGGCCGCCGAGGGGCTGAGTGCGAAACGATTGCAGGACTTTCACCGCCGCCACAAATTTTTGCTGCTAGCGCACAATCAACCTATATACCGCGAATTGGGGCCGATCGTCGCAGAGGCGGGCGACGTAAATGAAATTGGCGATCGCTACATTAGTAAATTTATGCAAGCAATTCGGCACCCCGCGAGCGTTAAAAACCACACCAATACGCTTATGCACATCCAAGGCTTCTTTAAAGAGCACCTCGATGCCAGTGACAAGGCGCAACTCAGTGAGGTTATTCGAGATTACTCGGAAGGACTGCTTCCATTATTAGTGCCACTGGAAATGCTCGGTATGTTTTTAAAGAAATACCAAGTTGACTATCTACTGGACCAGTATTACTTCACCCCATACCCTCGGGACCTGAAACTGCGTATGGGCTTGTAGCGTATGACGGCACTTATTTGGTTTCGCAATGATTTACGAAGTTTAGATAACCCAGCGCTCACCGCCGCCAGCAAGAACCATGAGCAAGTTCGCGCACTTTACTTTCTCTGCCCGCAGCAGCTTGATGAGCATGGCATTGCCCCCATTCGTCGACACTTTCTGCGCCGCGCCGTCGATGACTTAAGCGCACAGCTGGGTAAGCTAGGTATTCCCACCGACATCGTCGATGCCACCCACTTCAAACACGTGCCAAACCAGTTAAAAAACTATTGTCAGAAACACGGCATTGAGGCCGTGTATGCCAATCAAGAATGGCTGGTCGATGAAATACAGCGTGATAGTCTCTGCACCGCGCAATTAGACATCCCGCTACATTTACTCGATGACAGCCTGCTCAGCCCTCTGCACATTGCCAAGGGCGATGGTCAGCCCTACAAAGTGTTTACGCCGTACTCTCGACGCTGCCGCGAGGTCCTGGCAGCGCAGTTTCCCCGTGTTTTGCGGCGGCCTGCTGCCAAAAGCTCATCGGACACCACAACAACAGAGCAGTGTCCAAAATTTGGAGAGGAAAAAGACTCCTCAGCCTGGCCGGCCGACGAGGAGGGCGTGCTGCAACAATTGCGTCAATTTTGTGCCGAGCGGGCTGCTGACTATCAAAAGCATCGCGATTATCCTGCAATTGATGGCACTTCGCGACTCTCGGCCGCCTTAGCTTTGGGTCTCGTCAGCCCGCGTCAATGCCTAGCCCGCTTACAGCAGGAGTGTGGTGAGGAGATTTGGGACACCAAAAGTGATGCTGGCACATGGTTTAATGAGTTGCTATGGCGAGAGTTTTACCGCCATGTTGCCTACCATTTTCCGCGAGTCGTAAAAGGTCAGGCCTTTCAGAGCTATACCGACGCCATTCCGTGGCCAAATGACCAAGCACTATTCGACGCCTGGCGTGAAGGTCGCACCGGATACCCCATTGTGGATGCTGCCATGCGTCAACTCTCGGCAACTGGCTGGATGCACAATCGCTTGCGCATGATTACAGCGTCCTTCCTCTGCAAAGATCTGCATATAGATTGGCGCTGGGGTGAGCGCCATTTCTTAGAGACCCTCATTGATGCCGATTTTGCCTCAAATAACGGTGGCTGGCAGTGGGCCGCCTCGACGGGGACTGACGCAGCGCCTTATTTCCGTATTTTTAACCCGACGACTCAAGGCCAGCGCTTTGATGCCGACGGCGAATTTATTGTGCACTACGTACCCGAGCTAAAAGGCCTGCAGGGCAAGCAATTGCATCAACCACCAGCTATTTCGGATTATCCTTTGCCTATTGTCGATCACAATGAAAGGCGAAAAATTACCCTCGCACTTTTTAAAGAAATAAGAGACTAAGCACACTCAGACACATTTATTGCTCTCCAGTGATAGCCCGTGCTGGCTAACTGTACCCAGCCTGAACTATGCTATGCAGGCACTTGGGAGCACAATAAGATGAAAAGGAGTAACCGTGCGATTTGCTGTCTTTACGCTACTATTTACTAACGCCATTTTATTCACCGCTGCTAGCCACGCCGACGATGATTCCCATCAGATCTTCGGATTAAGCGAATACGTTTACATTGAGGAGCTGGGAGTTCGCTACAAGGCGAAAATTGATACCGGCGCTGAGAGCGCGTCAATCAATGCGATCAACGCCCAAGTCGAAAAGGGCAAGGGTAAAAAAGATGACATCGTCCATTTTGACTTGGTGTTGCCTGATGACTCGCTAAAATCAGTGAGTTTGCCGCTCAGCAAACATATCCGTATCAAGCGTCGTGCCGCTGACTACGATGAAGACGAAAAAGATTATAGTCGCCGCCCGGTGCTAGAACTAACACTCTGTATTGGCGGTAACTCACACAAGGTTGAGGTTAATCTAGCTGATCGCAGACAGTTTTCTAAACCTATGCTGGTTGGCTCTGAACCGTTGACTGCGTTTAACGCGCTGGTTGACCCAAGTAAAAAATACATGCAGGACAAAACGCTCTGCACTAAACAAGATAAGTCCGAGGAGCAAAACGAATGAAGGGCGTAAAACTGCATGTCAGGGTACTGGCACTGGCACTATTAATTATGGGTGCCGCCAGTACTGCATGGCAGATTTTTGTTCTAAATATTCCGATATCCTCTGAAACCACAGAGCCAGTGTGGGTAATCGATACCAAGCTCAGCTTTAACGCCCGCGACAATAGTCCGGTAAAAGTACAAATGTATTTGCCACCGGTGTGGAGCAAGTTCATTACCCTGAACGAGAGTTTCATTTCTAAAAATTACGGCGTGAATACCGATGTCGTCGGCGATAATCGCCAGGCGGTTTGGTCAGCGCGCCGCGCCGAGGGTAGTCAGCAGCTTTTTTATCGCTTAATGCTCACTAAACGCAGCAACTCAAGCTTCTCCGAATCAGAACCCGGCCCCCTGTTCAGCGAAAGCCCAGAACTGATAGGCGTAGAGAAAGTCGCCGTTGATGCTCTACTAAAACCAATTCGCGAGCACTCCGCTGATATCGAAACCTTCATTCGCGAAGCAATCAAACTTATTAACGAACCAAGTAACCACAATGCCCGCTTACTGCTGGGTAACGACTACACACAAGACAGTAAGTCGCGGGTGCTCGAATTATTATTGTCTTCTGCTCATATCCCTGTAGAGCGTGTCCACACCCTGCGACTAGTCAGCAGCGTGGCGCAAATCTCCGAGTTGTGGATGCGCAGCTACAATGGCAAGCGCTGGCTCTACTTCAACCCTGAAACTGGCGCCCTCGGCTTACCCAATGATCGAGTTGTATGGTGGACCGGTGATGAGCCAATGGCGGCCGTTGAAGGTGGCCGTAATCTAAAAATAGAAGTTACCGCCAATCAACGCATTATGAGTTCTATTATGCTCGCCCAATCCGTGGCAGAGCGCAAAGAGAATAAACTGTGGGCTCTGTCGCTTTACGACTTACCGCTGCAGTCACAGCAAACCTTTGAAATCATTCTTATGATTCCAATTGGGGTAATGCTAATTCTATTGTTGCGCAATGTTATCGGCCTGGAGACCTTGGGCACATTTACGCCCGTTCTAATCGGTCTGGCATTTCGTGAAACCCAGGTATTCTGGGGAGTCATTCTGTTCACCGTGATTACCGCGCTCGGCCTATCGCTGCGATCCTATCTCGAGCATTTGCACTTGCAATTACTATCGAGACTGTCTGTGGTGCTGACCTTTGTGGTGATTGTAATGGCTTTAATTAGTGTCCTTGGGCACCGTTTAGGGCTAGATCGCGGCTTGTCGATTGCGCTATTCCCCATGGTTATTTTGACCATGTCGATAGAGCGTATGTCGATTGTCTGGGAGGAGCGCGGTGGTGTTCACGCCGGCAAGGTGGGTGTCGGCACGCTAGTCGCCGCGACGCTGTCACATCTAATGATGACCTACGAGCCCTGGTCGTACTTCGTATTTACCTTCCCAGGTATGCTGCTGGTATTTATGTCATTCATGTTGGTACTAGGCCATTACCGAGGCTACCGTTTAACCGAGCTATTCCGTTTTAACGCCATGATTAAAGGCAAATAACATGTCCTTATTTAGTACGTGGAAAGAGCTGCGTGAAAAGGGCGTTATGGGTATCAACCAGCGCAATGCAGACTATGTATTGCGCTACAACCAACGCCATCTTTATCCCTTGGTTGATGACAAAATTAAAACCAAAGAACGCGCGGTACAGGCCGGTATTCACGTGCCGCCCATGTATGGTGTCATCGATTCAGATAAGCAGATCAGCAAACTTAAGGACATCGTTAAAGACCATCGCGACTTTGTTATTAAACCGGCACAAGGCGCCGGTGGTGACGGCATCATTGTTATTGCTGACCAATTTGAAGGCTACTATCGCACCACATCTGGAAAATTACTGAGCCACGAAGATATTGAATTCCACCTTTCGGGCATTTTATCGGGTATCTATTCACTGGGCGGGCATCGCGACCGCGCACTTATTGAATACCGAGTGACGCCAGACCCAATCTTTAGTGCCATAAGCTACGAAGGTGTGCCTGATATCCGCATTATTGTGCTGAAAGGCTACCCCTTACTCGCAATGTTGCGACTACCTACCCGCCAATCTGGCGGCAAGGCCAACCTCCATCAAGGCGCGATAGGAGTTGGAGTCGATCTAGCAACGGGGATTACGCTGGACGGTACATGGCTAAATAAACTCATCAACAGTCACCCAGACACAACCAACCCCGTAAGAGGGGTGCAGTTGCCGTTCTGGGACGGCTTTATGTCATTGGCAACCCGCTGCTATGAACTCACCGGCCTAGGCTACTTAGGCGTAGATATGGTGCTAGACAAAGATCGCGGCCCCTTGATGCTAGAGCTAAATGCCCGACCCGGACTCAATATCCAAATCGCCAACGATGCAGGCCTCGCGGCACGCTGTCGGAAAGTAGAGAATGAAATTGATCGACTTGCCGCCAAGGGTATAAAAAATCCAGCCCCCGCGAAGCGACTCGCGTTTTGCCAACGAGAATTTGCCCAGCAAATGCTGCCAAGCACTACGGAGCAAGAGGGCAATTCGTCGGCTGAGCTTAACAGTGAGCCCGGCACTCAAATATAAAGCCCAGCACAAAAATAAAAAGGCCGCTTAGCGTGTACGCTAAGCGGCCTTTTTATTTCTATCTTCTGAGCCCTCTATCGAGACAAGGGCTAACACGAAATTGCGACGATGATTTACTTGGCCGCCCGCTCTTTCGCTATCAATTCGTCAGCAACCTTCAGCATTTCTGCCTGACCACCCGCCGAACGGCCTGTGATGCGATATTTACCGTTGATAATTAACTCGGGCGTGCCTGCAATACCGTAGGAGCGAGCACGCGCATCCGCCTGCTTCACCTGGCTATTCACACCAAATGAATCAAAGGTTTTACGGAAAGTCGCGTCATCAATATCACTATGGCTAGTAAATAATGCGGCGAGAGCGTCGGCATCACGAAGGGTATTACGATCAACATTAATGGCTTTGAATATTGGCTCATGTACCTTATCCAGCACACCTAAGGTCAGCGCTGTATAGTACGCTTTTGCATGCACGACCATCAGCTCATTCCACATTGCCGGTGAACGGTGAAAATCAACATCCGCCGCGAGCTTTTTCTTCCACGCCTCAATCATGGGGTCAAAATGGAAGCAGTGACTGCAGCCGTACCAAAACACTTCAACGACTTCGATTTTATCAGGATTAGCCGTTCTCACTGGCTGAGGGATGCGAATAAAGCGCTCTCCCACATCAGCTTTGTCGCTTGGCTGAGTTTGGGCGGCGGCAGATGCTGCTGGCTGGGCTGCTTTTGAAGCAGCAGGCTCTGCACCATCGCTGCACGCCGACACTAATAATAAAAAGCTGAACACACTGAGCAGTGAAAGCATTTTCTTGAACATGAAGCCACCTCATTTAAAAGCGGTTTACCCATTAACTGCCGGGAAACGCAAATTAGAAAATTAAATTGTTATAAGTTGTCTGAGACCATGCTAATACACAATGATTCCTATTTAACAGAATCTTATACGCAACTTACCGGGATTTTGTTCATTTAAAATCTACGGTTGCAGAAATAAAAAAAGCGGCCGAAGCCGCTTGTTTGTCTGCTCGCACTCAGTGATGCAAACCTTGGATATAACTTGCTACCGCTTCAATTTCAGAATCGCTCATTTTAAATGCCACCGTCCGCATCGTTTTGGTGTCGCCATCATTGGTGCGACCTTCACGACCATCTGCCGCGGCGCGGAAAGCTTTCAATTGCGCAATCGTATAATCCGCGTGCTGACCGGCCAGTGCAGGGAAGCCAGCCGCCGCCATACCTTGGCCGGTTGGTGAATGACAGGCCGCACAAGCTGGCACACTGCGATCGGCAATACCACCGCGATAAATAGCGGCGCCTTTTTCCAGCAATGCAGGATCTGTTTGACCCGTGCTAGCCGTTTTACTAGCGTAATAGGCAGAGATATCTGCAATATCTTGGTCAGACAAATTATCAGTTTGGCCCGCCATCAATGGCGCAGAACGCTCGCCAGATTTAATGTCGTGAATCTGCTTAGCTAAATAGCGCTCACCTTGCCCCGCTAGATTAGGGAAGTTCGGCGCGGGACTATTACCGTCAGCACCGTGACAGGCAGCACATGGTGCAGATTTCGCCTTACCGGCCGAGGCATCGCCCTCTAATGCCACGGCAGAACCAGCGAACATCAATGAGGCAATCATTACTAATAGAGGTTTATTCATTGTCACACACTCTTTAATCAAGATAATTCTGTCACACACTGCTTAAGATTGTGGCGTCGCCATATACTCAATCAATGCTTTAAATTCGTCTGCGCTGCAATTGAAGCACAATCCTTTTGGCGGCATTGCATTAAATCCTTCATTAGTATGTTTCATTAATGTATCCATGCCTTTTTCTAAACGAGGCGACCAATCAGCCTCTACACCTGTTTTTGGCGCACCATTGGCACCAAAACCATGACAGGCATAGCAGGATGCCTTATAACGATCTACAATCGCCTGCTCGGCCGCAGTGGCAGTCAAGCTAGCTGCCAACAGAAGTAAAGCTACAAACCATTTATGCATGAGTTACATCTCCAAATATCAGCAGTTCGAACTCGTTTTTCGGAACGCTGGGGCTTACTCAGCACCTAAAGTGACCCCGCACAAAAACTGCGGCATTATACACAACTAGTCGGCGTGTGGGCCAGTTATTGCCCTAGAGCCTGTACACACTGCCTTAGTCATTTTCTCGGATATATTATGGATTCCTCCCCTGCTTTAAATTACCGCCGCGCCAGTTATCTAAAGAGCTCGCCAAACCTGATGCACTGCCCAGATGACACCGGAGCGGAGGTTGCCTTTGCCGGTCGCTCTAACGCAGGAAAATCTAGCGCAATCAATCGCTTAACCGAGAATAAGAAGCTAGCTAAAACCAGTAAAACACCGGGCCGAACGCAATTACTCAACTTTTTCATCTTAGATGAAAGCGGGCGCCAGCGACTTGTCGATCTTCCAGGCTACGGCTTTGCCAAAGTTCCGCTGGCAGTTAAAAATGAGTGGCAGCGCAACCTTGAAGCCTATTTGCAAAAACGCGAATCACTTAAAGGCATGGTGTTAATGATGGATATCCGTCACCCCCTCACGGAATTTGACAAGCAAATGGTAAGCTGGGCAACCAAAAGCGCTATGCCTATGCACATTTTACTTACCAAATCTGACAAATTGAAACGCGGCCCCGCCTCGGCAACCTTATTGGCAGTGCGTAAGGAGCTCGCCGAATACGGCGACTTAATTAGTGTGCAATTATTCTCCGCCCATAACGGCGACGGCCTGCAGGCGCTGCGCAGCCAGTTAGACCAGTGGTTAGATATTCCAAGACTTGATGAAGCTGGTATCGATGAGCTGGCAGCGCCCAATAGCGAGATTTGACGCTATTTGCTAGGTGCAAAAAAGCCCGGTGCGCTGAACTCACCGGGCAATCCTACTCCTAAGGAGTCAGGGGGAGACAAGTCTCCTAACGCGGGGCTGTTCTCACATACATTTAGGAGCAACAGCCTATTTAAAGTAGACGCAGATTTGCGATTACGCAAATTAATGCGCCTCATCCCAATTCGCACCCACACCCATCCCGACCTCCAAAGGTACAGATAAATCTGCTGCCGCCATCATCAGTTTTATCACTTCGGCCTTTACCGAATCCAGGGCCGCCGACGCTACTTCCAACACCAACTCGTCGTGAACTTGCATGATCATGCGGGCATCTACGCCACTTTCTGCCAAATAGCGATCTACTGCTATCATTGCTCGCTTGATGATATCGGCCGCCGTACCCTGCATTGGTGCGTTAATGGCCGTGCGTTCCGCTGCTTGTCGGCGCATTCCATTGCTGGCATTTATTTCCGGCAAATATAGGCGTCGACCAAACAAGGTTTCTACATAACCTTTTTCTGACGCCAATACCCGAGTTTCATCCATATAGCGCAACACGCCCGGGTAACGCTCAAAATAGAGGTCTATATATTCTTGAGCTTCTTTGCGGCCGATATGTAATTGCCGCGCAAGGCCAAAGGCCGACATGCCATAAATTAGACCAAAATTTATCGCCTTTGCATTGCGACGTTGCTCATCACTTACTTCGTCTAAAGCGACCCCGAACACCTCCGCAGCCGTGGCTTTATGGATGTCTTCACCCGCGGCAAAAGCGTCGATCAAGCCGCGATCGCCCGACAAGTGCGCCATAATGCGCAGCTCTATTTGAGAATAATCGGCCGCCAAAATGACATATCCCGGCGGCGCGATAAACGCCTGCCTAATCCGCCGCCCCTCAGCACTGCGAATTGGGATATTCTGCAAGTTAGGATCTGAAGAAGATAAGCGACCGGTTGCTGCCACCGCTTGGTGGTAAGAGGTGTGAATCCGACCGCTCGCCGGATCGATCAATAATGGTAATTTATCTGTATAAGTCGATTTAAGCTTGGCCATGCCGCGATGCTCGAGAAGCACCTTGGGAAGCGGGTAATCATGCGCTAGCTCAACCAAGACTTCCTCAGCAGTGGACGGCGCTCCCTTTGGGGTTTTCTTTATAACCGGAATGTTTAATCGCTCAAACAATATTTCACCCAACTGCTTTGGCGAGGCGAGATTAAATTCCCCTCCCGCCAAGTCATAAGCCTCTTTCTCCAGTGCCTGCATTTTCAAACCAAGCTCATGACTCTGCTTATTGAGCAAGTCACGGCTCACAAACGCACCGTTGCGCTCAATGCGCGACAAAACGGGCACCAGCGGTAGTTCGATATCACGGTAGACCGACATAAGCTCCGAGCACGCCTTTAACTGTGGAGACATCACTTGATGCAAGCGCAGGGTAATATCCGCATCTTCTGCTGCGTAGGGGCCGGCCTGTTCTAGAGCGACCTGATTAAAGGTCAGCTGCTTGGCGCCCTTGCCAGCAATATCTTCAAAATGGATAGTGCTGAGGCCCAAATGCTTCAGGGCGAGGGTGTCCATATCGTGACGACTACCAATAGAATCCAACACATAGGACTCAAGCATTGTGTCCTCGGTAATACCTCGAAGGGTAATACCGTGATTGAGCAGCACATTGGCATCGTATTTTAAGTTCTGACCCAGCTTAGCTTTGCTGGGGTCTTCTAAAATCGGTTTCAAGGCGGCCAAGACCATCTTCTCGTCGAGCTGATCTGGCGCGTCCAAATAATCGTGCCCAAAGGGGAGATAAGCCGCCTGACCAGCTTGCACCGCAAAGGACACACCGACTACCCGCGCCTGCATATAATTCAAACTGGTTGTTTCGGTATCAAAGGCAAACAATTGAGCCGCGCGCAATTTAGCGAGCCATTCATCAAACTGGCCCTGCGTTAAAATCAATTGGTAATCTGCTTCTCCTGAAAAAGCGGGCACAGCCTGCTCAGCGTCGCCGCCGCTTAGGAGATCTGCCTGCTCCACAGCTTCCGCACGCTCAGTGCGACTTAATTCTTGTATCCACGTTTTGAATTCAAACTCTGTAAACAGGCTCAACAAGCGCGCGTTATCTGGCTCAGTTGGCAAAAGCTCGGCCATAGACACCGCTAGCGGTACATCGCATTTAATTGTCGCCAAGGAGTAGGAAAGAAAAGCTTGCTCGCGACTATCTGCAAGTTTTTTAGCTATGCCTTTGGCGCCGCGGATTGGCAAGTCTGGCACCTTGTCGAGGTTTTGATAGATATCTTCCAAGCCACCCAGCGCTTGCAGTAGGGCGAGGGCCGTTTTCTCACCGACACCGGCAACACCGGGGATATTGTCGACTTTGTCGCCCATTAGCGCCAAAAAGTCGATGATTAGCTCCGGAGGAATACCAAACTTCTCATTGACCCCCGCAATATCCATCACGGTATCGGTCATGGTATTCACTAAAGTCACATGCTCATTCACCAGCTGCGCCATATCTTTATCGCCGGTTGATACCAGCACTGGACGCTCTATACCGGCCTGAGCCGCCAGAGTGCCAATAACGTCATCAGCTTCAACGCCATCAATTACCAACCGCGGCAATCCCATTGCATCAACGATGGCATTTATCGGCTCGACCTGACTGCGCAAGTCATCAGGCATAGGCGGGCGCTGCGCCTTGTACTGGGAATAAAGATCGTCGCGGAAAGTTTTGCCTTTGGCGTCAAATACCACAGCGATTGGGCTATCGGGGTAATCTTTCTGTAATCGGCGCAACATATTGATCACCCCCTTTATGGCGCCGGTGGGCTGGCCTGTTGAGGTGTTAAGCGGCGGCAGAGCGTGGAAAGCACGATACAAATAAGAGGAACCGTCAACTAAAACAAGGGGCTTTATGGCTGTCATGGGAGCGATTAGATACATCAATTATTGGAAAGAGGCAGTGTACCACGAGGCAGCCAAGCAACATTAGCTATGCAAAATAAGACGATGTGTTACCTATTTTCACAAATCGAGGTGGGTGACACCTTGGCAATTTGCCACATTACCGAGAAATTAACAAAAATTAAGAGGAGACCTTTTTATTATGTGTTACCTTACGTAACACAAGGTAACCTTTATCTTGTACAGGGCCAAACATGCCCAAATTGAAAGGAGTAATACAAATGAACAAAACTATCAGTGCAATCTTTATCCTGGTCGCCAGCACCATGGCAACTGCAGCAGAACCCAATATTGCAGACTCAGAGCCAATGGTCTTAGCCTACAATCAGGTCAATAGTGCCAAACTGCCTGATGCCAACATTGAGTACACCAGTCAGCGCTCAGCAGAACGCTTTCTAGAGCAAAACCTGGACGTTGTTGCCGCGAGCTTAAATGTCGAGCTTGAAGACAAAATTAGTAGCTTAATGACACCACGTATCGACGAATAAGCCCCCAGCTTAATGATTCGTCTTTACAGGCCACTAATGATCAAAACAGGTAAGAAACGCCTGCCCGAGCTGACGGTATAATCTCAAAAACCCGTCAGCACCTTCTTTGTTTCCGCTAGTATCAAACCGCGCCCCCAAGGGGTCTATTTCAATCACTCGTATGTCGAGATCTGCAATTAACGCATTCAGCATTGCCGGTGCATATTGCGGCTCCCTGAACACACAAGAAAACTCTCCCGCCTGCAATCGAGTACGCAAATCGACAATATGCCTTGCCCCCGGTAAACGGTCAGATCCCGCCATCACCATTTCACCTGCAGGTAAACCATGGTGGCGCTCAAAGCGACTAAAGCCATCATGCAGCAATAGATAAGGGCGACGCTCATGGCGAGCTATCTCTTCTTGCAACTGTTTATCGTACAGCCTGAATTCCGTACTAAACCGCGCCGCATTTGCATGAAAATAAGCGCCTCGCGACGGCAAACGATCTGATAACAAGCGCGCCACTCGCCGAGCAATGCTTTGGACCTCCTCTGCATCCATCCAAACATGAGGATCTTCGCTGTTCTTTAAATTTGGATAAAGAGCTACCGCGTTATCTTGTTTTTCCAATAACTTTTGTAAATAGGTTTCCAATACAGGCCCCACCCACAGCACTAAATCAGCGGAACGAATTCGCTGGGCATCTGAGGGCCGCAACTGGAAATCGTGAGGGGATACCGTCGCCGGCGCCAGCAGCTCTGCCGTAATTGCATCACCGCCAATATCCCGAACAATCATTTGCAAAGGCATAATACTGGACAGCACTACCGGCTTATCACTGCCTGCCCACGCCGCACCACTGAGCATCCAAGCCGTTAACACATACCACACTACAACTCTCAATTAATCGTCCCCATTGTTTATTACCGCCCAAATGCAATATTATAACATTTTATTTTATGCAGAACTTAAGCTCAATGCACAATATAGCTGAACATCACAACCATCAGCGTTGTATTGATGACGCCATGACCCGCGCAAGGGAGCTATGCCATAGCCGGCAAGTAAAGTTCACGCGTATTCGCGAACAGGTTTTAGCGTGTGTATGGGCTAACCATCAACCCGTAGGGGCTTATACCATTCTCGAGGAGTTAGCGAAAGATTCGAGCCGTCGCCCAGCCCCACCCACCGTGTACCGCGCACTAGATTTTTTGCTCGACAATGGCCTAGTGCATCGCATTACCTCATTGAATGCCTTCGTTGGCTGCAAAGACCCGAGCCACCGACATCAAGGACATTTTTTAATTTGCCGCCAGTGTCGAAATGCAACGGAACTAGACACCGATATTATCAATACCGCCATCAACACCGCGGCCAAACAACACGGTTTCTCTGTAGAAGTACCCTGTGTCGAAGTCGTTGGCTGCTGTGCCCACTGCAAGGAGAACCGCGACAATGATTGACTCTCCGCTGATCAAGCTGGATCACATCTCCTTAAAGCGTCAGCAACAAAGCCTGCTTAGCGATGTCAGCCTCAGCCTCATTCCACGCCAAATCATGACCATCATTGGCCCCAACGGGGCCGGTAAAAGCACCTTAATCAAAATTGCACTGGGATTAATAAAACCAGACAGCGGTAGTATATTTCGGCAGGCAAACCTCCGTATCGGGTATATGCCACAGCGCCTGACTCTTAACCCCTTAATGCCTTTGAGTGTAGAGCGCTTTTTATCAATGGCTAGCCCAAGCAAGCAAAATATCGCTAACGCGCTGGAGCGAACTGGTATTAGCCATCTGCGCAAACGCCCCTTGCACGACATTTCAGGTGGCGAAACCCAACGCGTGTTGCTAAGCCGCGCCTTATTAAGTGACCCCAAGTTACTGGTGCTAGACGAGCCCGCGCAAGGTGTCGATATCAGCGGACAAACTGAACTCTACGAACTGATCAATAATTTACGAGATACTTTGGGCTGCGCAGTATTAATGGTATCCCATGATTTACACTGGGTTATGGCACAAACCGATACGGTTATTTGCTTAAATCAGCACGTTTGCTGTCATGGCCACCCTGAACACGTTAGCAACGATCCGGCGTATTTATCACTATTTGGCCGACGCCACGCCGAAGCCGTCGCACTTTATCAACACGACCACGACCATCAGCACGACATTCACGGCGATGTTGTATGCGAGCACCGTCACCATGATTGATATTCTATTTAACGCCCTTATTGCCGGTTTACTGGTGGCCTCCTTATGCGGTCCCCTCGGCGCCCTGGTGACCTGGCAGCGCATGGCGTATTACGGCGACACTCTCGCCCATTCTGCGTTACTTGGTCTTGCGCTGGGTTTAACCTTACAAGCAAACTTGCAATATAGCGTGTTACTGACTTGTATGATTATCGCAATCGCTCTTTTCGCCCTGCAGTGGTGGCGCGATATTGCGCTAGATAGCCTGCTGGGTATTTTGTCCCACAGCAGTCTCGCGCTAGGTTTGGTGTGCTTGTCATTTTTAGACAATCAACAGTTAGATTTAAACGGTTTCTTATTCGGTGATTTACTAGCCATAGCCAAAGAAGATCTTATCAGTCTTGCTGTTATTTGCGGCATAGTTATGGCGCTATTGTTTCGCTACTGGCCAGCGCTTGTTGCCGTGACCGCGCACGCAGAACTTGCCGAGATAGAAGGGCTCCCCGTGAAGCGTTTACGGCTGCTATTAATGCTTATGGTAGCCGCGACAGTCGCAGTTGCGATGAAAATAGTTGGGGTGCTCTTGATCACCGCCATGCTGATCATCCCCGCTTCCGCGGTAGGTCGTTTTGCCCGCAGCCCGGAACAAGCGGCTGTACTGGCAATAATTTGTGGCGCCATCGCCGTTATGTCCGGCTTAGCAGGGGCGTGGTATTGGGATACTCCGGCAGGCCCTAGTATCGTACTAGGCGCCGGATGTTTATTTGTGCTGGGACAATTAGGACCGAGTTATCGGCGCGGCTAAATAACTCGGCGTCATTTACTAGAAACTTAGTAGTATTCTCTAATTGATAAATAGGCGCGCTTCATTTTACTAATCTCTAACGGCGCTCTAAAAAAACCGACGGAATGCCCTTTAGGGTTAACCAAAGCCACATTGGCACTATGTTCAACTTGATAATTGCTGCCGCCGCCAGGAACCTTGGTAAAGGGAATATTCAGCGATGTAGCAAAGCGATGAATTTCCAAAAAGTCACCCGTAATGCCGCGAAATGCCGGATGGAAGAAATCTAAATAACTGTGCAATTGCTCTGGAGTATCGCGGGCCGGATCAACACTAGCCAACCATATCTGAGTATCTGCTTGCACTTCAGGGTCCAGCTCCTGATAAAAGGATTTCAATTGCGCAAGCGTCGTTGGACAAATATCTGGACAGTAGGTAAAGCCAAAAAACACTAGACTCCATTGGCCCTGAAATGTCGTCGGTGTTACCTGCTCGCCACGATCATCCGACAAAGTAAAATTTGGCAGCAAGCGGGGATTTTCGTAGAGATAAGCACCTTGCGATTTTAGCTCTTCGGTTGTCATCACTCGCGCACGGGTGAAAGAATAGAAAAACCCGCCCACCAAAATTATCGCCACCGAGAAAATCGCTAAAACGGTTAAGCGAATACCGCGGTCTCGCTTTGCTGTGGCATTTTGCTGTTTTTCATCAGTCATTAGTAATCAACCTCAAAAATAGTGATCGCCGGCAACAAATAGTGATCCAATAACATAATCATAAACAATGCCATCAGATATATGATGGAGTATTTAAAGGTGGCCATCGGCGCCTTGGGGTTATTGCCCCGCATTAAAACAATCGCCCAGTAAATAAACCCGGCGCCAAGACACACGGCGCCCAATAAATACAGAGTGCCGCTCATGCCAGTTGCAAAGGGTAATAACGTCACCACAAACAATAAAATGGTGTAAAGCAAAGTATGCAATTTTGTATAGCCAATGCCATGGGTAACCGGCAACATCGGAATCTCTACCTTTGCATAATCGTCTCTGCGATGAATTGCCAAAGCCCAAAAATGTGGTGGCGTCCAAATGAAAATGATCAATACCAGTAATAAAGCGTGCCCTTCAACTTGGTTGGTTACTGCAGTCCACCCCAACAGTGGCGGTGCCGCACCGGCAATACCACCAATGACAATATTCTGTGGTGTCGCACGCTTGAGATACAGGGTGTAAACCACTGCATAACCAAGCAGTGAAGCTAAAGTAAGCCACGCAGTTAAGGCATTCACTTTAATCAGCAGAATCGCCATACCTAAGCCGCCAATTACCGCAGCAAAAATTGCTGCATCGCGGGTTTTTACACGCCCCTGAGCAATGGGGCGATTGTGGGTCCGCGCCATAACTAGATCAATACGACTGTCGACCAAATGATTCACCGCCGCCGCCGCACCGGCACAAAGTGCAATGCCTAGGTTGCCATAAACCAAGGGTTCCCACGGCACCATGCCCGGCACTGACATAAACATGCCGATCACCGAAGTTAGCAACATCAAGAGTACAACATTGGGTTTACACAGTTCGTAATAATCTCGCCAGTTTGCTGACTCGACCTTTGGCTGCGTCATACTCGAATTCCCCCGCGGTTTACCGCCGCTGTATATACAAAATAAGTGATGGTGACCTGCGTCAGTAAAAGTAGGGCGCCAACCAAATTGTGTGCTACCGCAACGTCGATAGGAAATTGGAACACAATATTACTAATACCCAAGCTAATCTGAACCACCAATACAAGCAGCGTAACAACCGCGAGTTTTTTCGCTGCGACCAAACCCAAACCACACAACTTGATCGCCAAAAATATTAAATACGCTGCGGTCACAATTGCGCCAACACGATGACTAAAATGAATTGCCACCCGCGCCGCGTTGTCCATTGTCCCGCCCAGGTAATTGGGACCAATATGCTGGCCAACGTTAAAGCCGTCGGTGAAATTCATTGGCGGCAACCAAGCACCCTGACATGTTGGAAAATCAGGACACGCTATATCTGCATAATTCGACGTCGTCCAACCGCCCAAGGCAATCTGTGTTACGACAATCAACAAGCCAATAACGGCTAATGGTCGAATCGACTTTAGTTTGTTTTCTGCGATCGCTGGAATTTGCCAGCGGGAATTATTGAGTCGAAGCGTGAGCAACCACAGCAAGCTAAGCGTGGTGAAGCCACCAAGCAAATGCGCTGTAACCACCTGTGGCCACAGTTTTAAGGTTACGGTCCACATGCCAAACATGCCTTGCAATATAATAAAGGCCAGCAAAAACATCGGCAGCTTTACAGGTTGCTCTGGTTCGCGACTACGCAGGGAAAATACCAAGATCCCAATCGTAAATAAGCCCAAGCTTGAAGCCAGATAGCGATGAATCATTTCCGGCCAAGTTTTATCGTGCTCAACAGGTGTTTCGGGAAATGCCTCATTGGCACGCGCCACCTCATGGTCTTCGCTGGGCCACAAAACATGACCATAGCACCCCGGCCAGTCAGGGCACCCTAAGCCCGCGTCAGCCAATCGAGTAAACACGCCCATGCCCAATACAATAACGGCAACAAAACAGGCAATCAGCGTCAGAAGAAAACCTGCTTTGCGTTGCTCTGGTGCATTAAATAAAGCCATAGTTAAATTCCGTGTTCGCTATTCTTTCCGCGCCGATTACTTAATCAAACGCCCCATATCTTTGAGGACGTCCTTGCCTAATGTAGTCAGCGTTTGCTGCTCCGTATCCCCCGCGCGGTAATACATCATTACCCAGCCCATCGGATCGACAACGTAAAAGGCACGGGAATCGAAAGGATTAATTTCTAGGTTTTTTAATTTGCTTAAAAACGGCGTACCGTCGGCATGTAAAACCGTAAGGTCGCTATGCTCTGCTTCAATAAAATCACGCAACGATGGCGACAAAGGCCCTTCCGTCGCAAGATAAATACGCTCAACTCGATCGACTTTTTTACCCAACGCAGTATGTGTTTGCCGTGTTAAATAAAGCATGCGCTCGCAGGCATCAATACAGTTTTGACCACCAACCACCATGAACACCCAGCGAGAATCCGCATGGTTAAAAAGGAATTCACCGCCATCAATGCGCTGGGGGTGTAAGTCACCAAGTTGTACCGGTGGATTGATCAAAGTGCCGCGATTAACGGTACGGAAATTAATGATATTTTCCTTGGCAAGATAATAAACTGCGCTAGACAATAAAATGACGACAATTGGAATACCTAATATCAAACTAAGAAGACGCTTACCGCGCTTGGGGTCTACAGTTGTTGTCATAGCTCTTTGTTCTCTTCGTCTTTGCGGCGCTTAAGTAGCTCAGCCAAATTTGTGTTAAGGAAAATAAAAATAATGCCTAAGGCCAAGGCCATCGCAAACCACTGCACGGCGTACCCGGTGTGTTTTGCCGGTGTAACATTCACTACCAGTCGCTCGGTCTGAAATGCCCCTGTACTGCTTTCATCAAGCCGCAGACTGACCGGCAGCATGTTTTGAAATTCCTGCTTAACAGTATCAATATCCAACCACTGTTGGCGGCGTGGCCAACCAGTCTGAACGTCGCTACCCAAACTAAAGTTTTTATCCTCACTGCGATAAAGCTCACCGCTAATGGTGACAAGACCTTTGGGAAACGTCACTACCGGAACAGTTCGACGGGAGGCGTCGCCCTCAATCCAACCGCGATCAACTAGTAACTGACTTCCATCCACTTGGATAAAAACCGCCATTATCTCATATCCGAATCGACCGTGAGAAATTCGATTATCGAGCAACCAATATTTCTCAGGATCAAACTCACCCACAGCATAAACGGGGCGGTAATTTGGATAGGCGTCAAGATCTGCGATATTCACGGCAGGTAGTAAACGACGCTCTTCAAAGTTGGCCAGCAATACTTGTTTTTCATCCGCTCTACGCAGCTGCCAGCATCCGAGGCTCACCAACACTGGCAAAATTAAAATTATCGCCAGTACCGACTTCCAATCGAGCTGCCACTGAAACCTTGTCCGCTGGCTAGCCATTTATGAAATCCTATTGTGTATACTGCGGCAAACAAAAGAGGAGGCTTACCGCTATGTGGTTAAAGATTGTCATAATCGTGCTATTTATCGCACTCGTCATCAGCCTATTTAGTGGGCTGTTCTTTTTAATGCAAGACCGCGGTACAACCATGCGAACTTGGCAGTCGCTTAAGGTACGCCTAATTATCGCAAGCTTGCTGATGGGCTTCCTGTTTTATGGCGTATTCACAGGGAAGCTAGGCTCTAACGCACCGTGGGATCAACGCTACTTAGATTCTGGTGAGGCGGTCCTGCAGACACCTTAGTTCTGGCAAGAAAAAACTTGGCCGGTACCACCCGCTTACTATGTAAGCAGATGTACCGGCCAAGTCCATTGAGCGACTAGTTGAGTGCGCTTACAAGATGTAAACGAACAAGAACAAGAATACCCAAACCACGTCTACAAAGTGCCAGTACCAAGACGATGCCTCAAAGCCAAACTGGTCTTCTGCCGAGAAGTGCCCTTTAGTTTTTGAACGCAACCACTGTACTAACAACATGAAGGTACCCATTGCCACGTGAAAGCCGTGGAAACCGGTCAACATGAAGAACGTCGTACCGTAAACACCGCTGTTCAAACGGATGCCGTACTCAAACAGAGCCTCATGGTATTCCATGTACTGTAGGTACAAGAAGATACAGCCCAGAGCAACGGTAATAAACAGCCAGATATTAAACTTTTTGCGGTCATTCTGCTTAATGCCCATATGAGCAATGTGGCAGGTGAAACTTGAAGCCAACAGAATTACCGTGTTGTAGAGCGGTAACCAGTGACCAATGTTTGCAAAACCTGGGAACGACAAGCTGCGCTCAGCACCAACGAATGCACCGTTGTTTGCCAAATGTCCAGCCGCTGCCTGAGCCTGTACGCCACCAATTGCGTCTTGCGGTGTTTCCAGCAGAGGCCACGTGTACTCAAAACCAGGCCACAACAGGGTATTCATTGCACCGGCACCTTCACCCGCCAACCATGGCGCAGAAAGGTTGCGGATGTAGAACAGCGCGCCGAAGAATGCGCCGAAGAACATCACTTCAGAGAAGATAAACCACTGCATACCAATCACATAGGATTGCTTAAGCTGTGCACTGTTCATGCCCGCACGGTTTTCACGAATCGTCGTGCTAAACCATACAAACAGAGTAGCCGCCAACCAAAATAAACCGGCATATAGAATAAAGCCGGAATTGGTATCTTCGCCTGCACGATAACTGCTGTCATTAATGACGCTGGCAGCGCCATAAACGATAGCTGTCATACCAATCGATGCGCTGACAGCAAGCTTGCTACTGTCGGGCACGTAGTAAGTTTCGTGCCCTGTATTGCTTTGACCCGCCATTGTTAAATCTCCATTTTCTCGGGAGAGAAAAATCTCTTTTCTATTTCGATGATGCCGCAACAGAATCCTGTTTCGCCGCCATCTCGGTTACATCAAAAATTGTGTACGACAAGGTAATTACGTGGATATCTTTGGGTAAATCGCGATCGATAATAAATTGTAGTGCCAAATCTGCGTTTTTTCCTGCCGCTAAGGGCTGCTGATTAAAACAGAAACATTCAGTTTTGTGGAAATACTCAGCAGCGCGGGACGGAACAATGCTGGGAATTGCCTGCGACACCATGAACTTATCTTGCGTATTCTTTGCGTAATAAGTGACTTGATTAGATTCACCTGGGTGAACCTCAATCTGACTGGTGTTTGGCGCAAACTCCCAAGGCATCATTTCATTGTTTTGCGCAACAAACTGTACCTTCACAATTCTATTCGTATCGATTTGACTATCTACAACCGTGTACTGCTGACCGTTAGTCTTCCCGTTAATGCCCAACGCTTCACACAACGCATTGTAAAGCGGGGGCATAACCCACATGGCGAACGCAAACATTACAACTACCAAACCCGCCAGCTTAACGCTGAGCACTTTGATATTTTTGTCTGCCTGAGTCGCCATAATTACTGCCTCTTACTTAAGCTGGGGCGGAGTCGTAAAGGTGTGGTATGGCGCAGGCGTAGGCACTGTCCATTCCAAAGTCGTTCCACCTTCCCATACTTTCGGATCGCTGACCGGCTTGCCGTGGGTAATTGTTCTAACAATATTGAATAAGAACAACAACTGGCTGGCACCGTAAATAAACGCCCCGATCGATGACATCATATTGAAGTCAGCAAACATCAGGTTGTAGTCAGGAATACGACGCGGCATACCTGCCAGACCCACAAAGTGCTGCGGGAAGAAAGTCAGGTTGAAACCAATGAACGAGATCCAGAAATGGGTTTTACCCATCGTCTCGTTGTACATTTTGCCGGTCCACTTTGGAATCCAGTAGTACACGGCAGAAGACAGCGCGAAGATCGCACCTGCAACCATTGTGTAGTGGAAGTGAGCAACAACAAAGTAACTGTCGTGATACTGGAAGTCAGCAGGCGCAATTGCCAGCATCAGACCAGAGAAACCACCGACGGTGAACAAGAACACCTTGGCGATCGCAAACAGCATTGGCGTTTCAAGCGTAATAGAACCCTTGAACATGGTGGTGATCCAGTTGAACACCTTCGCCGCCGTTGGTACCGCAATTAACATAGTGGCGTACATAAAGAACAGTTCGCCAGCAATCGGCATACCTACCGTGTACATATGGTGAGCCCATACGATGAACGACAAGAACGCGATTGATGATGTTGCGTAAACCATTGAGTCATAACCGAACAAAGGCTTGCGAGAGAAGGTTGGAATAACCTCTGACACGACACCAAATGCTGGCAGAATGATGATGTAAACTTCTGGGTGACCAAAGAACCAGAATACATGCTGGAACAAGACTGGGTCACCACCGCCGGCCGCACTAAAGAAGCTGGTACCGAAGTGAATATCCATCAACATCATGGTTACTGCACCGGCCAATACCGGCATTACAGCAACTAATAAGAACGCAGTGATCAACCAAGTCCATACAAACATCGGCATTTTCATGTAGGTCATGCCAGGCGCGCGCATATTAACTACAGTAGCGATGATGTTGATGGAACCCATGATCGACGATATACCCATGGCGTGAACCGCGAATATAAAGAAGGTCACGCTTGGTGGCGCATACGTCGTAGACAGTGGCGCGTAGAACGTCCAACCAAAGTTAGGACCACCCCCATCCATAAACAAGGTAGACGCCAGCAATAGGAACGTTGGTGGCAATATCCAGAACGACCAGTTGTTCATCCGTGGCAAAGCCATATCTGGCGCGCCGATCATCATCGGAATCATCCAGTTAGCCAAACCAACGAAGGCCGGCATAATGGCACCGAAAACCATGACCAAACCATGCATGGTGGTCATCTGGTTGAAAAACTCAGGCTGGACTATTTGCAAGCCTGGTTGAAAAAGCTCGGCGCGAATAATCATAGCGAACGAGCCGCCTAATAAAAACATCGCAAAGCTGAACCACAAGTACATCGTACCGATGTCTTTATGGTTGGTGGTAAATAACCACCGAGTCAAACCTTTAGCAGGTCCGTGATGAGCACCCATGGTGTAATCCCCCTACTGACCTTTCTTGAATTTGTAAATATCAACTGGCTGCAACATGTCACCCATGTTGTTACCAAAGGCGTTGCGCTGATATGTAATTACAGCAGCAAGATCCACCTCATTTAGCTGACTACCAAATGCTGGCATAGCTGTGCCAGGTACACCGTTCACAACGCGATCGGTGTGCTCTTTCATTGCGCCGGTCGCAATTGGGCTACCAGCGATTGCGTTACCAACACCGCCTTCGCCGTTTGCACCATGACACGCTGAACAGCTACTGGTGTACACAGACTTGCCGCGCTCGACCAACTCTTCCAAAGAAAAGTCTTTTGCCATTAACTCTTTAATCTCAGCAGCGGCGGCTTGCTTCTCGCCCAACCACGCCTGGTACTGAGGTTCTTCAACCACGTTAACCACAATTGGCATAAAGCCGTGGTTACGTCCACATAGCTCCGCACACTGGCCGCGGTAAACACCGGTTTCAGTCGCTTTAGTCCATGCTTCGTTGATGAAACCAGGAATCGCATCGCGTTTAACAGCCAGTGCAGGTACCCACCACGCGTGCAATACGTCGTTAGCCGTTACCAGAAAGCGCACCTTGGTGTTAACTGGAATAACTAATGGCTCATCAACTTCTAACAAGTAGTTGGAGCCTTTGGCTTCGGTGTTCGCAATTTCTGCGCCATCGGTCGACAGGTTCGAAAAGAAACTGATGTTGTCGCCATTCGGGTTGATGTATTCGTATTTCCACTTCCACTGGTAACCGGTGATCAAAATATCAAGATCAGCGTCATCAGTGTCGTAGATTTCGATAAGTGTTTTTGTGGCTGGAACAGCCATAAACAACAAAACCAGAAATGGAACTATTGTCCAAGCAATTTCCACGCGGGTATTTTCGTGAAAAGTTGCCGGCTCCTGATGACGCTCTTTGCGGTAGGCAAATACCGAGTAAAACATCACGCCAAAAACCACTATGCCTGTTACGACACAAATGTAGAAAACCCACATATGCAAATCGTAAATTTGATGACCAACCTCGGTAACACCGGGGGCCATATTGGTTTGCCAACGCTCGCCTGCTTCGGCCCATGCGCCGGCACTAAACAGACTTAGCAGCATTAGCACAGGACTAAGCGCCAGCTTAAGCAGCCGTTTCGCTTGTAAATACATTCCCGTGTCTCCATGTACAGTTAATAAAGACCCCTAAGCCGGTTTGGACAGGCGATGGACAAGTTTTTGATCTGCCGGGGGAACACAATCGTTAAATTGAACTCTTAAACAGACACAAACAAATCCCAGTGCGAATTTCGTAAAATCCGTATTGAGATTCATTCGTAATTTGTGCATCGCTTTACCCGTAAACACTACTTTGGGTGCGACAAAACGCCGCAATTATAAACCCGTTAAATGCACCAGCGCTACTCTGCATTAAAGGATTAAGCTGTGGCTTTCAACTTAGTCCCGTCACTTTCAGCCTATCCCCACCAATTAAAGGGTTAATGTGCGACTGTAACCACTAGATATAGGGTAAAATCTAATTTAATCCTGACCTCAAGTTCAGTTTGTTTCCGCCCTAATTTTGTGCGCTTAGGCCTAGTTAAGCGATATGCCTCACCCATGACCACTGCGAACCCTGTCAAGCTACGCATTCGAGCCCTAGCTGGGCCAATGATCCTTGCAAATTTATCTGTGCCACTTCTTGGTATCGTCGATACCGCCATCCTCGGCCATCTCAGCGACAGTCGCTACCTAAGTGCCGTTGCAATAAGCACCAGCCTGCTTGCCTTCATGTACTGGGGGTTCGGCTTTTTAAGAATGGGCACTACCGGCGCTAGCGCCCAAGCGCATAACGACAAGGAGGGCGCCGGCTTACTTATAAAAGCGCTCGCCTTTAGCTGGGCTATTGCCGCGCTTATACTTCTCGGCGGGAACTTACTCGGCCATATTGGCTTATCAATAATGAATGCTGACGAAGTTCTGCATCCCTTAGCCCAAAGCTACTTATCAATTCGCCTATACAGCGCACCCGCCGTTCTCGGCACCTATGTGGTGGTAGGCTGGCTCATAGGTCAACAACAAACTCGCTGGCCTCTGGCCATAGCAGTAGCAAGCAACATCCTTAATATTGGCCTAGATTACCTATTTATTATCAAATGGGGCTACCAAAGCGACGGCGCAGCCGCTGCCAGTGCTATCAGTGAATATTGCGGCTTTTGTCTAGCACTATGGTCAGTTCGGATGCCGCTAGCGCGAATGCTAAGACTTGGCATACCGCAAACTTGGTCATACGGGCCCAGTCTTAAGACGCTTTTTAGTAGCAATTTACAGCTTTTTATTCGCACTGCTGCACTGCTATTTAGCATTGCTTTCTTTACCGCCCAAAGCGCTGCCCTTGGTCAAAACCAGCTCGCGGCGAACGCTATACTACTGCAGCTTATGATGATTAGTGCATATGGCTTAGATGGTTTTGCCCATGCTGCTGAGGCACTTGTGGGGGAAGCTTACAAGCGTCGAGATCCTAACATCCTGATGGCTGTATGCCGCGCCTGTACTAATTATTGCGCGATAACAGCCATCGCCGTGAGCGCACTTTTATTTCTACTTAAACCCCTGATCATTAACGGAATGACTGATTTGCCAGCCGTGAACGGGCTGCTTAATGAGTATTATTTCTGGCTCGTTTGGCTTCCGCTGCTTTGCGCGCCCAGCTACCTGCTCGATGGCATTTACATTGGGGCGCTAAAAACCAGGGCCATGCAATGGTGCATGATATTTTGCGTATGTGCCGTATACCTGCCGCTCTGGGCTGCCACGCGACACTGGGGCAACCACGGGCTCTGGTTAACGTTCAGTGTATTTAATTTGGCCCGCGGTATAAGTTTAGCCACGCTATTTAAGCAAAGTGTGTTAAAAAATCTACCCGCGCGGAAATCCGAAGTTCGCTACCATCCGTAACACAAAAACAATATCACTCAACGCAAGATCCCGAAACTCACGCAAGATAGCCGTTAGCGGTTGATTAATCCGCAAACCTGCGTAACAATATTTGTGCATATAGGTATCACCCCTCCTGCCCAACGTCTTGAAACCATTTTGCGTCATTTTTTATTTAGAGGTATGACCAATGAGAAACACCGCCAATATACTGGCCCTATTGTTACTGAGTGTTATCAGTAATGGCGTTTTTGCCGACTGTGCGGCGCGCGCGGCTTATCGCGCACCTGAGATTCCCAGATTACAAGAAACGACGTTTGCGCAAGTTGTGAAACTTGAAAAAGAAGTCCGCAATTACATTGAGGATGCAGACCAACGATTAGAAGCCTGCGGCAAAAAGGTTTCGCCTGTCAGCTACAACGCGGCAATCAATCGCATGGAAAGAGTCACGAACGCATATAACGAGCTTGTCGTGTTCTACAAGCAAAACGACGTCCGCTCCACCTTCGCCGCCAACTAATCTACTTTTCAGCCGATTCAAACGGCAACTCCTCGATCCAAAGCAGTAAATCAGTTACGCCTACATCCACACCCTGCTGACTCAGCAGGGTGGTTACCTGACCGCGATGATGCGCCTGATGATTAAAGAAATGCTGTAACACCAATCCAAACGGCTTGCAGAAATCGTGGCCTTTACTGTTTTTATAAGCTAGCGGGCGATCAAAACTCACTTCTTGTAAATTCTCCGTCCACGCACAAATCGTTGTATCAAGCGCTCGTCGAACGCGAAACAACTCTTCAAAATCTTCATGCAATACTTGATTTAAGGCGGTAGGACGCGCCATGGCTGCCACATCTGAAAGGTGATTCGCAGCGGAAAAGTGATGCACCGCAAAGCGCTGCAACCACATGACATCTGCCACGTAGAGGTGATTTAAGGTGCCTAAAATTGAGTGAAAAAAGGCACCGACATTACTGGCTAACTGATCCTCATCCATGGCCGCCGCTGCCGCGTATAGACGCTGATTCATATCTCGGTTATATCGGCCCATCAATTCAAACTGTTGTTGACGCCCCATTTTAAAACTCCATCAACTCAATATACGGCCAAATCCGGCCCTAACTTATTTGCCCAAGCTCATGATTAACAAACTAAATTTTCGGTAGCCGCTTTTAGCAATGTTTCGCAGCGCAAAGCCGCGGCGCCAGCTAGGTCTCGATTCGGTAAAATCAAAAATAAATCGGCATAGCGCTCGCCACCTTCAATCATGGGCAAAGGCATAATTTCGCCACTCTCTAATTCTTTTTCCATCGCTATTTCGGGTAGCCACGCAAAACCTAATCCGCGCGCGACTGCACTTATAGACAACTCCATACGACTAACAGTTAAGCGCTGCGCGGCCTCCAACCACCCCGCATCGCGCTGCCGACGCACGCCGGAATCTCGAACCACCACCTGTCGAAACGGCCGTAAATCCCGATAATCTAACTGACGATCTAATTTATGAAGGGCATGGTCTCGGTGTGCGACCGCAATAAACTTCACTCTAAGAATGTGATCTCCCAAAAATCCCGGCGGCACAATACCCGTAATCGCCACATCGCAGCGCCGCTCAAGCAGAGCTTCTTCCGCGCCGCTTAAGACTGTTTCAACACATTCAATGCGCGTATCTGGACAGCTTTCACTGAGATCAGCCAAACAATCTAACATCGTGTGACTAGGAAACAGGGTGTCGCAAACAATTCGCAATTGCGGCTCCCAGCCCGCTGCGACTGACTTAGCCGATTTTTCCAAACGCAAAGCTTCATCTATCAACGCGCGGCCTCGGCGGTACAACATTTGCCCCACCTCGGTCAGCTGCGACTTTCTACCCTGGATTTCGAACACCTTTACACCAAGCTGTTCTTCCATCTTTTGAATGGTATAGGTCACGGCTGACTGACTTTTGTGCAATACCTCCGCCGCGCGGGCATAGCTGCCCTCATCCACAACTGCCAAAAAACAGTACCACTGCTCTAAATTTGTCCTAGGCCCCGCCATAAACATCAACTTTCCTGATAATTAATGTCAATAAATTGCGCTTTTTAAACAAATTTATCAATAG
The DNA here is from genome assembly GCF_963975605.1 of uncultured Zhongshania sp. Taxonomy (NCBI): domain Bacteria; kingdom Pseudomonadati; phylum Pseudomonadota; class Gammaproteobacteria; order Cellvibrionales; family Spongiibacteraceae; genus Zhongshania; species uncultured Zhongshania sp. Next base: position 80,656 of record NZ_CAXBHN010000005.1, read on the forward strand.
TTTAATAGGTCATCGGCAGTGACAAGCCAACATTTATTTTAAGGAGCACACCATGACGAATATCCTTCACATTAATAGCAGCTTATTTGGCGAAGACGGTAAATCCAGCCAGATGGCAAATCAATTTATTCAGGCCTTGCGAAGCAAGCTTGATGATTCTGCACTGATGTCTCGCGACTTACATGCAAACCCAATCCCGCACTTGGACGGCAAGCGATTCACCGCCTTTGTCACGCCCGCCGAACAAAGAACAGAAGAGCAAAAACTTATCGTGGCGGAATCAGATGTGTTAATAAATGAATTGCGCGACGCGGATATTATTGTGCTTGGCATTCCGCTTTATAACTTAGGCGTGCCATCAACATTCAAGGCCTATATAGACCACGTCGCCCGCGCAGGGGAAACCTTCCGCTATACCGCGAATGGCCCAGAAGGCTTGCTTAGCAATAAAAAGGTTTACGTTTTCGCTGCCCGCGGCGGCAAGTACGTTGAGACTCCGATGGACACCCAAACCCCTTACTTGCGCCACATATTGGGCTTGATGGGGATCAGTGATATTGAATTTGTTTACGCCGAAGGTCTGAATATGGGGCCCGATATAGCAGACAAAGCGCTTGCCGATGCCCGCACGCAATTACTTGAAAAAGCAGCCTAAGCCAAGCAAGAACTCGAAGGAGAAAACCTCATGACGACTCGCACAGTGACACAGATAATCTCGGCGCTAGCCACCTCTGATGGCGCGGGCGTTAAACTCAAACGCAGTCTCGGACAGTCCAACACCGCTCGTCATGACCCGTTTTTGATGCTCGATGAGTTTTTTTCCGACGAGCCTGCGGATTATCTGGCGGGATTTCCCTCGCATCCGCATAGAGGCTTTGAAACAGTCACCTATATGCTTGAAGGTCATATGCTTCACGAAGACCATCTGGGTAACAAAGGGCATCTCAAAGACGGCGGTGTGCAGTGGATGACTGCTGGACGCGGCGTTATCCACTCCGAAATGCCACAACAGGAAGCGGGGCGCATGCGCGGCTTTCAGTTGTGGATCAACCTGCCCGCCAACGAGAAAATGCAAGCTGCGAGCTACCGAGATATTTCGGCCGAGCACATCCCCCATTTAAGGTTGAGCCAACATAGTGAGGCCGTGCTCATTGCCGGCCGCTCTGAAATAAATGGCGCAGCGGCGACCGGATATATCAATGGCTTAGATGGGCAAAGACTGAGTACTGACCCTGTCTATATCGATTTGCGCATTGGCGCGGGCGAAAACGCGACCGTCACCCTAAAGCCTGAGCATAATGCACTGGTATATATTTATGAGGGAACTGCAGAGATTGGCGACCAACAGCTTAGTAATAACGCAGCGGCGATACTCAGCGACGGCGAATCACTCACAGTAAGCACCGCTGACGGAGCCAAGCTATTAATTCTGGCCGGGAAGGCAATAGGCGAAGCCGTAGTGCAATACGGCCCCTTTGTGATGAATACCCGCGACGAAATTGAGCAGGCAATGCGAGACTACCGCGACGGCGTACTTACCACGGCTTCATAATTGGGTAGCCAATCTGGCTACCCAAAACACTCATCATCGCAATAACCGGTGCCTCGGCAAATCCAGTTAACAACAAAATTGGGTTAAACTCAGCAATAGCAGTAATTCACCGAACAAGCATTTTCGATAGCCAAAACCTTTATTGGTGATCGGTAACATTATATTTACGCTATCGACTCAAGCGCGATATAGTAAGCATACAGCTCTAGCGGAGTAATTTATGACTACATCAATGCTGGTACGGGACGTGATGACCTCACCATCACCCTTCGTGAAACAAGGCTGTGACCTTGGCGAAGTGGTGCAAACATTGCTAAAGCATGGCGTATTCGGCCTCCCGGTTATCAACGAGCAACATGAATTAGTGGGTTTTGTGTCAGAACAAGACTGTATCCACTCCGTGCTGGTCAGCAGCTACCACTGTGAAGGCGCTCCGATTGTTGATGATGTAATGAGTCGGGAAGTATTAGCGGTAGAAGCTGACTCGTCTATTATCGATCTCGCCCAAAAAATGGGGAAAAACAAACCCAAGTCCTACCCGGTAGCCAACGAAGGCAAACTGATCGGCCTAATTACGCGAAGTGCGATATTAGAATCACTATGGACCAACCGCACCACCTGTGATCTACCCAACGTCAAATCGTAGCCCTAGCCAAAAGGCGGCGCGAATGCTTCGCCAATTGATCAATAGGGAAGGGCGAATGAAAAATTTATCACTGGCTTCATTCATTTTTCCTCTATTTTTCTTGTCTCTTTGCGCGGGAACGACGGCACATGCCAAGACTCTTAAAGACATTTCCTACGGCGACGCCAAAAAACAGAAACTCGATGTCTACCTGCCCGACAACACAGCAAATAGCCCCATCATGTTTATGGTTCACGGTGGCGCTTGGCGCATTGGGGACAAGCAAAATCACCAGGTAGTAAAGGCAAAAGTCGAGCGCTGGCGACAACGTGGCTGGGTATTCATCTCTATCAATTATCGAATGTTACCAAAAACCGATCCCTACCAGCAGGCAAGGGATGTCGCGAAAGCCTTAGAACACGTGCAAGCGCACGCTAGCGACTGGCACGCAGACAGCTCAAAAATCATCGTCATGGGCCACTCCGCCGGCGCGCACTTAGTTTCTCTAGTGATGACGGACCCCACACTTACAGACACACGAACTCTGACTAGCATTCAAGCGGCCATTCTATTAGACAGTGCCGCACTAGATATCAATCGCCTTATGACCCAAGATCATCCGCGGCTATACGATCGTGCCTTTGGCAACGACCCTAACTATTGGCGCAAAAATTCTGCTATTCAACATCTTCACAAAAATGTACAGCCAATACTGTTGGTTTGCTCAACACGGCGTGAACATAGCTGTACACAAGCCAATGCCTTTGCCAAAAAGGCCCAGGAGCTTGGTGTCAATGCACGGCAAATAAGGCTTGATTTATCCCACGGCGATATCAATGGCAAGCTCGGGACAGACTCTGACTACACACGACAAGTAGAAGATTTCATTCGCAGTGTAGATGCGCGTTTCAGCACCTACTTACCCAGTACAAATTAATGTAGCTAACACTTTTATGCACGGCATGCTCAATATTATTCTACTCACTGCCGCAGCCGGCGCCTGCATCCCTATCGGCGGGTTTATTGCCAGCCAAACTCGCATTCAGCGGCAGTGGCTCGATGAAGAATTTCGTCATAGCGTTATTGCCTTAGGCGCTGGTATTTTACTCGGCGCCGTCGCCATTGTTTTAGTACCCGACGCCCTTGAGCACCTCAATCATTCACCGTGGGCGATTGCACTTATGCTTAGCGGCGGGGTATTTTTCTATTGCTTGGAAAAATACTTGGATATTCATCGTCGCTCGGCACCACAACTCACCGGAATGTTACTAGATTATGTGCCCGAATCACTGGCACTCGGTGGTATCGCCGCGAGCGGTGCAGACAGTACCATGCTGCTAGCCGTGCTCATTGGCCTGCAAAATTTACCCGAAGGCTTTAATGCCTATAAAGAGCTTACTGACGCAGGGCACTCTTCCAAAAAAGTGCTACTTATGATGCTGGCACTGCTTCCCCTGGGGCCACTATTTGGCGTGGCGGGCTTCAGCGTACTTGGAGATCAACACGAAATATTAGGTGGCATCATGCTGATCGCCAGTGGTGGCATTCTCTATCTCATATTCCAAGATATTGCCCCGCAAATACCAATACGCAAACACCGTAGCCCGCCACTCGGCGCCGTTATCGGATTTAGCATTGCTATGCTGGGTGTCGTTCTAAGTCAATATTAGTTGACCGCATACCACAGCCCTGTCGCCTCAGGTACACTTGATCAGCCACACATTATTTAACGAGCTATTATGCGAATCCTAGTTATCCTTTCACTTGCATGCCTGCTCTGTGCATGCGGAAGCTCATCCTTCGATCAATCACGCGAGTGGCGTCTGCAAGAATGCGAGAAAATTCTAGACGATAATGACCGCGGCAAATGCAAGTCAAATACCCCGCACTACAAATAGGCTTATTGACCTCGGTAATTTAAATTTTGCTCGTGGCCGAATAGACAAAGCCGAACAAACTCAACGCTATTGTCCTCGATAATATTCTGCATTCTCACAATCAATGTTGACAGTGAACAAATAGTGCTAAGCTCCTGCCCTAAGAACGCTTAGTCATTTTAAATTGGCCCAACAGGGGAAGACCTATGACACAGAACAAATACGATATTGTCGTTTTCGGTGCGAGCAGCTTTGTCGGCGAAATACTGTGTCAGTACTTGAGTAAAAATCGCGAAGAACCCGCGCTACGCTGGGCAATAGCCGGGCGCTCTGCCAGCAAGCTTGAGGCGGTAAAAGCCAAACTTAACAAAGCCGATTTAGACATCATTATTGCCGACGCCGCCGACGAAGACGCACTGCGTGCCCTGTGCGCACAAACCAGCGTAGTTACCACCACGGTGGGGCCCTACGCCTTATACGGCGAGCCTCTAGTCAAAATATGCGCGGAAACCGGCACCGACTACTGCGATCTGACCGGCGAAGTACAGTGGATAAGTAAAATGATTGCACGCTACGATGCCGTCGCCAAAGCCTCTGGGGCACGAATAGTAAATTGCTGCGGTTTTGACTCTATCCCCTCCGATCTCGGCGTATTCTATACCCAGCAACAAAGCAAAGAGCTGTTTGACGAAAACTGCACGTCCGTCAGTATGCGGGTAAAAGCCGCCAAAGGTGGATTATCCGGCGGCACCTTTGCCAGCCTAATCAATGTTATGAAAGAAGCCTCAAACAATCCCGCGCTTCGCAAAGAAATGGCAGACCCGTATTCGCTGTGCCCCAATGAAACCGCAAAAGCACGCCAAATTAATACGGGCTTGGCGCAGTTTGATAGTAGCTGTGGAAGCTGGACCACGCCCTTTATTATGGCGGCAATAAATACGCGAATTGTGCAGCGTTCGAATTCAATACTAAAAGATAATTACGCGAAGCCATTTCTCTACGACGAGGCCATGATGGTCGGCAAAGGCTTCAGCGGCAGAGTCAAAGCAGGCGCTATTGGCGGAGGCCTAGCTGGATTTATGTTAACGGCCAGTCTCAGCCCCGGCCGCTGGCTTCTTTCTCGCTTGCTGCCATCACCCGGCGAAGGCCCCAGCCCACAAGAGCAGGAAACCGGCTTTTACGATATGCTTTTTTACGGCAAAACTGCATCGGGCAAAAAGCTGGAATGCCGAGTTACTGGCGACCGCGATCCGGGCTATGGCTCAACCGCGAAAATGCTGGGGCAGGCAAGTATATGTCTAGCGCGGGATATCGATAAAACTCAAGTAGCAGGTGGCTTACTTACCCCCGCAAGCTGCTTTGGTAACACCTTAATCGAGCGCCTAAAAGCTTACTCGGGCCTGACTTTCAGCCTTATCAAGTAACACAAAATGCAGAAAACACCGAGTGCTGGCGGCATATGAATTAACATAGCCGCCGTACTCAGTAATCACGCAGCTACTTATCCAAGCGCTCCAACATCGCGCTCACTCACCCAAATTAATGCTTCATCTTTTTGTATGGGAATAAAGTGATCAATTTCAATATTGGGAAAGGCTCGTGTAATAAGTGCTGAACCCCGATTAAACCAACGCGGCTCACCTAGGATGGCAGTGCGCGTAAAGCGATTTATATACTTGGCTAAAAAACGCATTTCTTTTAGCCAACCGCGCACTGTAAAGCCTTCAAAATGTTCGAGTTCAATAAAGATATTTAAATTATCTTCCTCGATCAATTTGCGCTCAACTTCACGCAAAATAATCTCGATGTCGTTGTGATTAATCTTGCCAGAAACCCTAACACCTACAACGTGGGGGAAAGGAAGGGTCAATAACTCCAGCATGGAATTTCCTCCGCAAATGCTTTGTATAAAGTATAGGCAAGATCACCGTATTTGCGTTCCCCATAAACTGCAAATGGGTATTATTACTCAATGATCGCTTCGATTTCGCCCATCTCGGGGATCAATTAGAGACACAATATGTATCTCATCTTCATGGGCTAACACTTCTTCACCCGGACGAGGTTGATTTACTCGCGTGGTCGGCTCTTCAATTTTTCCGGTATCGTCGCGAATAGATTCCTTAAACCCGCAGCGAACGCATTCACGAATTTGCTCAACATCCGACGTTCGATACAGCACCGTCTTATCCATTTCGGCACACTTTGGGCACACCGCACCCGCGATAAAACGTCGTTGGTTAAATACAGTGGCCACGTTTAAGCTCCCTTCGCGATAGCAATACCGGAGTGCCGCAGTAAGGCGTCATTCCCAGGCGCGCGCCCGCGGAAATTTTTAAATAGTACCGCTGCATCTTCCGAGCCACCGCGTTCAAGAATCTCTGCGCGGAATTTTTCACCGACGTCAACATTCATCACGCCCAGTTCCTCGAACAGTGAGAACGCATCCGCCGACAGTACTTCCGCCCATTTATAACTGTAGTATCCAGCGGCGTATCCACCGGCAAAAATATGCGAAAAGCTATTTTGGAATCGATTAAAACTCGGCGGTTGAAATACCGCGACTTGATCGCGTACCGCATTAAGCACCGAATCAATATCGGCCTCATCGCGAATAGCCGATTGCATGTGCAATTTAAAATCAAACAGCGAAAACTCAATTTGCCTGAGCATCTGCATGCCAGACTGAAAGTTCTTAGCGGCCAGTAATTTCTCAAGCATATCCGTCGGCAAGGGCTCACCGCTTTGGTAGTGCGCCGAGATATCTGGAATGGCCGATTTTTCCCAGCACCAGTTTTCTAAAAACTGGCTGGGTAGTTCCACCGCGTCCCAAGCAACACCGCTAATGCCCGACACACTTAAGCAATCAATTTTAGTCAGCATGTGATGCAGACCGTGGCCAAACTCGTGGAAGAGGGTAGTAACTTCATTATGGGTTAACAGCGAAGGGCGATCGCTGGTTGGCGGCGAGAAATTACACACTAAAAACGCCACCGGCTGCTGGATATCGCCATCCGCCAAAACGCGACGCCCGCGCGCATTGGCCATCCATGCGCCACCGCGTTTGTTACTGCGCGCATAGAGGTCTAAGTAGAAATGCGCGAGGACATCTCCGCCGCGTGAAATGCGGTAGCACTGTGCATCTTTATGCCAAAAATCCACATCGTCTAGAGCGGAGATCTCAATATCAAATAATTGCCCCGTAATTTTAAACAGCCCACTTATCACTTTTTCAGCCGGAAAATAGGGACGCAAGGCTTCTTGAGAAAGAGTGAACGAGGCTTCTTTTAATTTTTCACTAAAATACGCGACATCCCATGCCTGTAATTCCGCAACACCGTGCTGCGCGGCAAAGGCACTTAAGTCTGCAAAATCTTGCTCGGCGACGGGCTTGCTCGCCGCTGCCAACTCCTCTAGAAATGCAATCACTTGCTGACTCGACTCTGCCATTTTGCTAGCCAGTGAATAATCAGAATAATGAGCAAAGCCAAGTAACTGAGCCATTTCTTGCCTCAGCTGGGAAATCTCAACCATCAATGGCCCATTGTCCCATTTGCCACCCTGCGGCCCCACCGCCGACGCCCGGGTTACATAGGCAGAGTACATCCCTTCACGCAGTTCACGATTATCGGCGTACTGCATAATCGGCAAATAACTGGGGATATCCAAACTCAAGCGGTAACCTTGCAAATCTTTGGCCTTAGCGGACTCCCTTAAATTATCCAGCACCGTGGCGGGCACACCAGCTAAGTCATTCGCGTCGTCAATGATCTTTTCCCAGCCATCGGTCGCGTCCAGGACGTTGTTTGAGAATCCGGTAGAAAGTTCGCTTAAGCGCTGTTGAATCGCTGCGAAGCGGCGCGCATTTTCACCGTCTAGAGCCACACCCGACAGGGTAAAATCACGCAGCATATTGGCGACCGCCTTCTGACGCGGAACAGGTAAAGCTTGACATTCACCGCTGTCAGCAAAGGCTTGGACCCGATCAAACAGGGGCCGATTTTGCCCCATTTCACTATTGTATGCGGTCAGCAAAGGCAGACAGTTGCTGTACGCTTCGCGCCAGGCCTCACCACTAAGCACGCTGTGCAAATGACTCATCGGCGCCCAAAAACGACCAATCTTGTCATCAATCTCTTCAAGCGGCGCCATTAAATTATCCCAATCCGGACTGCGCACGTCCGCAACCACCGCCGCCACCTGCTGTCGAGAATCCGCGAGCAATGTCTCACACTCTTTAGCCATTGCCTTTGGGTCAAGCGTAGAGAATATCGGTAAACTATTAGCCGTCATGGTGCAAAAGACCTTATAAACTATTGAAAACAATGTCGCCCAGTGTAACAAATCTACAGGCCGCTCGAAGCCTGTTAACATCGTTTTAGCGACGACTATGTAGATTTCCAACTGAATAAATGCCAGTCGTATCAATTATGGAGACAAGTAATGAGTTACCGAGCCGAGCAATTTGTAAGGTCGTTTGAAGAGCACAGCCCGATCTTGGGAGAGCGTGTTTTTATCGACCCCAGTGCGGTAGTCATCGGCGACGTCGGTATTGGCGACGACAGCTCAATTTGGCCTAACACCACGGTGCGCGGCGATATGCATCGTATCCGTATTGGTGCCCGCAGCAGTATTCAAGACAATAGCGTGCTGCATATTACCCACGCTGGGCCGTACAACCCTGAAGGCTATCCGCTTACAATTGGTGACGAAGTGACGGTAGCACACAGCGTTACCTTACACGGCTGTAGTATTGGCAACCGTGTACTTATTGGTATGGGCACGATTGTCATGGATGGCGCCGTAATTGAAGACAATGTGGTTGTGGGTGCCAATTCGCTGGTACCACCCGGCAAACACTTGCAGAGCGGGTGGCTATACGTAGGCAGCCCAGCGAAACCCATTAGAGAACTTACCGAAGGCGAGTACAGCTACTTTAGCTACAGCGCAACTAACTACGCCAAACTAAAAGATCGTCACATTGCTGCGCTCGATACTTAACTAAAGGTGAATTAATAAACACCAGCGTCATGCAGCAGGTAGACGACATAGGCGACGTAAATTAGCAATAAACCACCACCCTCTATTCTCGATATGCGGCGGGCTCTGCGCGGCCCGCGAGCGACCAAAAAGAATAACCCGGTTAGCAATAACATCACCGGATAATCTCTGCTCATCACTTTTTCATCAATCGCGCCGGGGGCAATCACACCCGGTAGCGCCATGACACCCAGCAAATTGAATAGATTCGACCCCACCACGTTGCCGATGGCGATATCGTGTTCGTTCTTGCGCGCCGCAGCTACCGAAGCCGCCAACTCAGGCAAGCTTGTTCCCACTGCAACCACCGTCAGACCAATCACCAAATCGCTAAGGCCGAAGAACTGCGCGATGTCTACCGCCGACCACACCAACACCCGCGCCGATGCGATCAGTAATATAAAGCCAAGTAACAACCAGCCCAGGGCAACCGACAGGGACATATCGCGAGGAATTTCAGCGGCGAACTCCGCCTCGATGCTATCGCCTTTGCTGTGTTTGGCTTCCCATAATTGCCTCAGTACCACCAGCAAAAAGCCCACCAGTAGGATTGTGCCGTCCATTACCCCGAGATCATTGTCAGACAGCAGAAAAAAGCCCACCAACATCACCAAAATTAACAGCGGGATTTCGCGGCTAATCAGCTTGGATTGCACATTTAGCGGAATGAGCAGGGCTGTAAAGCCCAAGATCAAGGCAATATTGGTGATATTAGAACCCAGCGCATTACCCACTGCCAAGCCGGGCTGACCATCCACCGCGGCAATGGCAGAGACCAGCATTTCCGGCGCAGAGGTGCCAATACCCACCACCAAAATACCCACTACCAAGGGCGAGACACCCAATATTGACGCCGTCGCAGATGCACCAATAACAAAACGATCGGCACTCCACACAAGCAAAACTAAGCCCACAATCAAGGCGACAACAGTTAACAACATACTATAATTTCCAACTAGAACGCCGGCATCGTTTTTACGCCGACAAAGATTGACGAACTAATTCAATAACCGGTTTGGTATCTGGCCGTACACCGCGCCAAATACAAAATGACTCTGCGGCCTGCTCGACTAACATCCCCAAACCATCGGACACCGCCCAAGCGGCTTCACCGGCAGCCCAGCGCATAAACGGGGTTGGCTCGGCGCCGTACATCATATCGTAGGCGCAGCCATCATTACTCAATATATGGTGGGGAAGCGGCGGTAAATCTCCGCTCATACTCGCACTAGTGCCATTTATAATTAGGTCAAACTGACCGCTAGCCAGCCCTTCATAACTGCAACCCGCCACATGTCCCAGCCCATCAAAGTGCTTAGCCACACTTTGTGCTTTAGTCACTGTGCGGTTCGCCACCAGCACATGGGCAGGACCCTGCTTTAGTAGCGGACCTAAAATGCCGCGCACCGCACCTCCGGCACCCAACACCAAAATTCGGCGGCCACTTAATTGCCAGCCAAGATTGTCGTGAATATCCCGCACCAAACCAACGCCATCGGTATTGTCACCATAGACGGTGCCGTCATCTTGCAAAGCAAGGGTATTTACCGCGCCAGCTCGACGCGCGCGACCACTCAATTGACCCGCAAACTCAAAGGCATCTAACTTAAATGGCACAGTTATATTTAAGCCCTTGCCACCGTGGCGAAAGAACTGCCCAGCCGCATCTGCAAACCGACCTAGCTCTACTTTGTGCGCGCGATAGTGCAATTGCTGCCCAGTCTGCTCAGCAAATGCCGCGTGAATCTGCGGCGATTTGCTGTGTTTAACGGGGTTTCCGTACACTGCGTACTGATCTTTATTTTCCATAACTCAGAATCACTGCCTTTATTATTCCGCTGAAAGCCAATCTCTAACCGGCAGAAAATCGGATGTTAAAGCGGCTTCGGGGCTACCTGCCTCGGGCTGCCAATTGTACTCCCATCTCACCAAGGGCGGCAGCGACATAAGAATAGATTCGGTGCGACCGCCGCTTTGCAAGCCAAATAAGGTGCCGCGATCATGGACTAAATTAAATTCCACATAGCGGCCGCGGCGGTAGAGTTGAAACTGACGCTGCCGATCTTCCCACGTCATGGTTTTGCGACGCTCGACAATCGGTATATAAGCCTCGGTGTAGGAGTTACCAACCGCCTGCATAAATTCAAAACAGCGCTCAAATCCGCCTTCGTTCAGATCGTCAAAAAACAAGCCACCCACGCCGCGAGCTTCATCGCGATGCCCCATATAAAAATAGTCATCGCACCATTTTTTGTACTTTGGATACACCTCCGCGCCGAAGGGTTCGCAGGCATTTTTTGCCACTTGATGCCAATGTCGACAATCATCCTCAAAACCGTAGTAGGGGGTGAGATCATAGCCTCCGCCAAACCACCAAACCGGTTCTTCACCGGGCTTTTCGGCGACGAAAAACCGTACATTGGCATGACTGGTTGGAATGTAGGGGTTCTGCGGGTGCATCACCAATGACACCCCCATTGCCTGATAACTGCGACCAGCTAATTCTGGCCGGTGTGCGCTGGCGCTGCCAGGCATCGCGTCGCCCTGAACGTGAGAGAAGTTCACCCCACCTTTTTCAAACACCGCGCCATCAGTTATCACGCGGCTGCGACCGCGACCCCAGTCGTCTTCGACAAAGTCAGCCTTGCCATCAACGGCGCTAAGCTCATCGCAAATTCGATCTTGTAAGGACAGTAAAAACTGCTTTACGGCGGCGATATCAATGTTTTTCATATTCTCTCCACGGCTGCCCACACAGACACCGTTATCGTCTCAAGCCCCACGCAAAACCTCACCGCTCAGTGCATCGCGAATATCTGTAGGCTGAGCCAAGGCGCCGGTACGACCGGGCACGTAGCAATCAATTTGTGAACGGAAATAGTGTTGAGCTTCAAACTGTGTTCTTGCGGGCTCTCGCCCTGCGGGATTAGCCGACGTAGAGACTAAACAGGTATTCGCCGCACGACAGAGCGCCGACGTAAGTGGGTGGTCACTAACACGAATAGCCACGCTATGATGACGGCCGCGAATCCACCCTGGCGCCCAGCCAAAATCCGGCACTACCCATGTGTGAGGGCCGGGCCAACTCGCTTCGACAGTTTCACGAATGGTATCAGGTAGATTTACTAGTATTGACTCGAACCGCGCAGTGCAATCCGCCACCAATACTAAGCCTTTGGCGGGGTCGCGCTTTTTCATTTGCAGGATTTGCGTGACCGCCGCGCGATCCCAAGGCACGCAGGCTAAACCCCACACCGCTTCGGTTGGGTGGCTGACAACAGCACCTGCTCGCAGCAAGGCGGCGGCGCGGCGCAGCCGATAGGAATCAGGCAAGGCCATAACAATAGATCCGCATAGTGATTGGCGAAAGCGACAAAATGCGGCCAAAGTATACCCGTTTTTATAGATCAATGAGCTGTAAATTACAGAAGTAACACCGGATAAAAGAGACTGAAATAATACTCACTATGAAAACTCGGTGTCCATAGCGACACGTCTCGCGCTATCGACATCGCTGCCAACCTCCGTGAAGCTGCTCCACCCAGCCCTCCACCTCTAAATCACTTAAGTCGGCAAGTAGCTCAGTTACACCAAGACCAGAATGCTGAACGAGCTCGTCTAATGATAAGGGTTCATAGCCCAATGCGTCGTAGACTTGAGAATGTAAACTAGGCCCAGGGTGTTTGCCTGCTGCCGGCTCAGCGGCAGCCACACTAGTCCAAGCTGAAAATTCCTCGACGATATCCGCGAGGGTTTCCACTAATTTAGCGCCTTGTTTGATCAGGGCATTGCAACCGCGGCTAGCGGGATTATGAATTGAACCCGGAATGGCAAACACCTCGCGGTTCTGCTCCAGGGCTTGCCGAGCGGTGATTAGCGAACCGCTATGCCTTGCCGCTTCGACGACCAAAACGCCTAAGCTCATTCCGCTAATTAGCCGGTTTCGACGGGGAAATTGATGACGCAGAGGCGGACTGCCCAAGGGCAGCTCGCTCAATAACAAGCCCTCGCTACCTATTTGCTGATAGAGCGCCGCATTGCTGCGGGGATAACAATGATCCACTCCGGTTCCCAATACCGCGACTGTAGAGGCCGGGGTCGCAATCGCGCCCATATGAGCGGCAGCATCGACACCCAAAGCCAAACCGCTAACAACCGTAAAACCGGCCTGACCCAGCGCCCCAGCAAACGCCTGCGCGTCTGCTCTGCCCATGCGGCTGGGACGGCGACTGCCGACTACCGCAAACAAAACCTGACTCAGCAATTCACGACGACCTCGGTAGTAGAGCAGTGGCGGCGGATCGTGAATTTCCTTGAGCAGGGCGGGGTAGTCATCGTCATGCATGCACATGACGTCGGCATTGGCGCTATTTAAGGCGTCATCGACGGCGCCATGATCGGGCGCCAGCAACTGCTTTTGTAAGCGTTGCCGTCGGTTCGAACGGATGCCCAAATGCTCGTGCATAGCCTTAGGCAATTCAAAGATTGATTGGGGTGTTTCGCAGATTGTCATCACATGGCGAAAATTCGCCGGTGTTAACGCTAATATTTGCTGGGCCTGAAGCCAGCGACGAGCAAGTATTTCCACATTCGCATCCTTGCGTACAGTGGTGGGGCTGCTTTCAGCAGCCCAAGGATTTCATCAAGGGTTTTTAACTAAATCACCCACTTTTAACGGCTGTTCAGCTTTCAACACCAGGGCATAGCTCACACGATCAAAGGTGCGGAACACCATTAGAATACCGGAGCGCACATCTGGCGCTTTTACTCGCTCGTTAGTAATGGGGTCGGTAACGACCACCCCCGTCGAGTAAATTGCCAACACATCACCAGCCTCAAGCTGACTCTGGTCGCCCAAATTTAAGGTCACCACATCTAAACTGCCTATCTGGGTTAAACCACCCTCGACGGCGATAATAAAACCTTCGCTGTTTTGCGCTGGGGCCTTGGGCTCAAAGCGAGCGTGCAGGTGGCGCACTTCCATCGGCAGGAATCGATCGGCGCGGCGAATTTCTTGAGTGCTGCGGTTAAGCGTCAAGGTCGCAACGTCTTTTTCGGTCGCCAGCAAATTTGCCGTACCAATATCGGTTGCCTCAACGCCTAAGATTTCACCTGTTTGTGGATCTTGATATACCTGACCGCGGCGATAAACACCGTAGGTTTCGTCCTTACTGAAGTCACCACGGCCTAGAATTTGATCCCCCGCACCGGCAACGATATTGCCCCGTTTGCCGGCGAGCACATAAGGCGCTTGCTCTAACTCTGCGTCGGTCACGACACGGCTGCGCGTTAGAAAGGGCGCAATCACATCTAAGGGAATCGCGGGAATCGCGTCAGTGATGTCTGAAATACGCATCTCTGGTGTCAGCTTAACCACACTGTTATTTGGCATCGAATCTCGCACCAGCACAGGCTTGCCATCCACCCACATCAGCTTCAACACGTCGCCGGGATAAATTAAATGCGGGTTCTTTACCTGCGGGTTGTAATACCAAAGCTCTGGCCAAAACCAAGGGTCGTTCAGGAACATGCCCGAAATATCCCACAGCGTATCGCCTTTTTTAACCACATAGGTTTGCGGATGACCAGCTTTCAACGTGAGCACGTCACCGGCTTGGACAAACGCCATCATCAGCCCCAGACAAAGCCCCAATACCGTGTTCTTCATAATTTAATCCTATTACTCTCTAAACTGGCCGCCAGCAAATGGCAAGAATCAGGCATTTCTTATTCGCTCTCTGTATAATATAGAGGATACGCTGCAACAGGCGAATAATTTGTAGGCGAAAATGTCTACTCAATCATTATCTTAGCAATAGTTACACAACTTACACGATAAATGGTTAAGAACTACTATGGCTGTACTTGAAATTCTTGAATTTCCCGACTCAAGACTCCGAACAGTGGCAAAACCGGTAAAGAATGTCGATGATCGCATCCGCACCCTCATCGATGACATGTTCGAGACAATGTACGATGCACCGGGTATCGGCCTCGCTGCAAGTCAAATCGACGTCCACGAACAAATTGTTGTTATCGATGTAAGCGAAGACCGCAGTGAACCACTGGTGTTTATCAACCCAGAGATTAGCGTGCTCGATCAAGAAATTTTTGAATACGATGAAGGCTGCCTATCGGTACCAGGCTTCTACGAAACGGTGGCGCGACCGCAACATATCCGCGTAAAAGCCTTAGATCGCAACGGCGAGTCTTTTGTGATGGAGCCAGAGGGCTTATTGGCCGTTTGCATTCAACATGAGAACGACCACCTCTTAGGCAAGCTTTTTGTCGATTACATCTCACCGCTTAAACGCAATCGTATCCGCGGCAAAATGGAAAAACTCCACAAGCAAAAATCGTCATGAGCACACCCTCACTGCGACTGATATTTGCAGGCACCCCTGATTTTGCCGCCCAGCATTTACAGGCTCTTATCGACGACGGTAGCCACCAAATCGTCGCCGTGTACAGCCAACCAGACCGCCCCGCTGGGCGCGGCAAAAAGACGCTGCCCAGCGCAGTGAAAGTATGTGCCGAAGCGGCGGGCATCCCCGTATATCAACCAATAAATTTCAAGGACAGCGCAGATCGCGACACCCTTGCCAGTCTTCAAGCAGACTTAATGATTGTGGTCGCCTATGGTCTGTTGCTACCGCAAAGTGTATTGGATATACCGCGCCTGGGCTGTGTGAATGTGCACGGTTCATTGCTGCCACGCTGGCGCGGTGCGGCGCCTATCCAGCGCGCAATTGAAGCCGGCGACCAAACAACGGGTATCACCATCATGCAAATGGATGTCGGGCTCGATACCGGCGCCATGCTAAGCAAAGTTGAATGCGCCATTCACCCGACCGACTCCGCCGCAGATGTGTTTGCGCGCCTAGCAGACATTGGTGGCCCCGCTTTATTAAACAGCGTAAAGGATCTCGCACTGGGCAAAGCGCAGCCAGAAAGCCAGGACGATAGTCTTAGCAATTACGCAGCTAAGATTGGCAAAGCGGAGGCTGAAATCGACTGGCGGCAAGATGCCAATGTACTAGATCGAAAAATCAGGGCGTTCAATCCCTTCCCGATATGTTTTACCCGATTCGCCGACAGCAAAAATGATGAGCGTATAAAAATTTGGCGCGCCGAAGCCCTTGCGACGCATCAACACTCGGCCGCGACAGGCGAAATTCTCAACGCCGATAAATCAGGCATCACCATCGCCTGCGGTATTGGTGCACTGCGTATTCTCGATTTACAGATGCCCGGCGGCAAAGTGCTGGCAGCGCGCGATATTCTCAATGCCCGCGCCGCGCAATTTAGCCCAGGCACTTTAATGGCATCGCCAACAGGCACACTATGAAATGTCCACGGGTTGCCGCCGCGCGCTGCTTGGCAAATATCGAGCAAGAAGGCAGCTCACTGTCCCGTGTTTTAACTCGGGTAGAACAAGACCTAGACCCATCGCAACGCTCACTTTACCGGGAACTCTGTTACGGTACTCTGCGGTTTTACTGGAAGCTAGACGCTGCGCTCAAACCATTTTTTAGCAAAGCCCTAAAAGCGAAAGACAGCGACGTAAAAATGCTCATTTACGTTGGCGCCTACCAACTTTTTTACACACGTATACCGCCCCACGCCGCCATTAATAGCAGCGTTGAAGGTTGTCGTACCTTAGGTAAGAAGTGGGCATCAGGTATGGCAAATGCGATCTTGCGTCGCTGCCAGCGCGAACACGACAGCTTATTCACGACACTGAACCCCGCTGCAGAGGCGGCATTTCCAAGGTGGTTATTCGACTCACTGCAATCCGCCTGGCCGGAACAGCTTCAGGCCATCGTGGACGCCAGCAATGCCCATCCGCCATTTTGCCTGCGGGTAAACGCCCTGCATCAAAGCCGCGACAGTTATTTAAACATCCTCGCGAACGCCGACATCGCAGCGACAGCCTGCGACTTTTCTGGCAGCGGTATCCGCCTTGAACACGCCGTCAGTGTTGATAGCTTGCCGGGCTTCCGCGATGGCCATGCTAGCGTGCAGGACGAAGCGGCCCAATTATGCACCGACTTGCTTGAACTAAGCCCAGGCTTACGAGTCCTCGACGCCTGTGCAGCACCGGGTGGCAAAACCGGAGCAATCCTAGAATGCCAACCCCAATTAGCAGAGCTCGTCGCCTTAGAAATAGACGAGCAACGACTAAGCCGTATTCAAGATAATCTTGATCGCCTACAACTAAACGCGACCATGGTATGCGCAGATGCGGTCGATACTGACGCATGGTGGGACGGCAAACACTTTGACCGCATATTACTCGACGCCCCCTGTTCCGCAACCGGTGTTATTCGTCGCAATCCTGATATCAAGCTGAATCGGCTCGCAACAGATATAGCGCCCTTAGTAGAGCTACAGGCAACGCTGTTAGATACGCTATGGACGTGCTTAAAGCCAGAGGGCGCTTTTGTTTACGCTACCTGCTCTTTGCTGCCAGCAGAAAACATCGAGCAAGTAAGTAGGTTTCTGAACCGCCACGAAGACGCCGAATTAGTACCGATCACGGCAAAGTGGGGGGTAGATCAAGGGGGATGCCGACAGCTATTTCCGCAAATTAAAGGGCACGATGGCTTCTTTTACGCAAAGTTTCGTAAAAAACCCTGATCGCGGCTATTGAGTGCGGCACCCCTGCGCCGCACAATGACAGCCTAAACACTATTAGCTATTTCCACCGCAAGCGCATTACCATCGCGGCGGTATTTTTATCAGGTAGAAACCGATAACAGGCAGCGCAGGCGACTTCGAACAATGAAAATCATTATCCTCGGCGCGGGGCAGGTAGGTGGCACATTAGCCGCGAACCTCGCCAGTGAACACAATGACATCACCGTTGTTGATAAAGACCCCGATCGCCTAAGGGAGCTGCAAGATCGTCTCGACATCGGCACAGTAACAGGCCAAGCTTCCCACCCCGATGTGCTAGCCAAAGCTGGTGCGGCAGACGCCGACTTACTGATCGCGGTGACCAATAGCGACGAAATTAATATGGTCGCCTGTCAGGTGGCCTACACCCTGTTCCGCACACCCACAAAAATTTCTCGAATCCGCTCAAACGCTTACACAAATGTGGAAAAACTGTTCGGCAACGACGCCATACCCATCGACGTTTTTATCAGCCCAGAAGAACTGGTGACTCGCTATATTAAGCGCCTATTACAGTACCCCGGTTCACTGCAGGTTCTCGATTTCGCCGACGGTAAAGTTCAGCTAGTTGGCGTAAAAGCCTACTACGGTGGGCCATTGGTCGGTAACGAGCTCGCCGCTATTCGCGATCACATGCCCACCATCGACACCCGCGTCGCCGCTATTTTCCGGCGCGGAACAGCGATTCTACCCAGTGGCGACACCGTGGTTGAAGCCGGCGACGAGGTATTTTTTATTGCCGCCAAAAAGAACGTGATGCCGGTAATGAGCGAACTTCGCCGTTTAGATACGCCCTATAAGCGCTTGGTTATTGCCGGCGGCGGCAATATTGGCGAGCGCCTTGCCAGAGCGGTAGAGAGCCGCTATCACGTGAAAATTATTGAGCGCAGTTATGATCGCTGCCGCGCCTTGTCAGAGCAATTATCAAAAGCCATCGTTCTACATGGCAGCGCCTCTGATCACGACTTACTCGCGCAGGAAAACATAGAAGAAACCGATGTGTTTCTGGCACTTACCAATGACGACGAAGCCAATATCATGTCGTCACTCCTCGCCAAGCGCATGGGTGCCAAAAAAGTAATTACCCTGATTACCAACCCGGCTTACGTCGACTTGGTACAGGGAGGCGACATTGACATCGCGCTGTCTCCACAGCAAATTACCATCGGCAGCCTACTCACCCACGTCCGCCGCGGCGATATTTACAATGTTCACTCATTGCGGCGTGGCGCGGCAGAAGCATTGGAGATTATCGCCCACGGCGACAATCGCTCCTCTAAAGTAGTGGGCCGCAGACTCGATGAAATTGTGCTGCCAGACGGCGTAAGCATTGGTGCGCTGGTACGCGGTGATGATGTGATGATCGCCCACAGCCATTTATTAGTAGAGTCTGAAGACCACTTGATTTTATTCCTCGTTGATAAAAGCAAAATCAAAATGGTAGAGAAGCTATTCCAAGTCGGATTTACCTTCTTCTAATGACAAAGAAATTCCCCACTAGCTGGGGCACGAATCTATGCATCTAAGAATCATTTGTCGAATTATCGGCGTGCTGCTGATGATATTCAGCCTGACGATGGCAGTTCCAGCCATCCTCTCTCTCTGGCTGAGCGACGGCGCGCTGAATGCCTTTGTCACCGCCTTTGCCGTGACATTCAGCAGTGGCTTGGCGCTCTGGATAGGGAACCTCAAACAACAGAGTGAACTAAGCATTCGCGATGGTTTCCTCGTAGTGTCGCTGTTCTGGACCGTACTCGGCCTGTTCGGTGCGCTGCCATTTTATCTCGCTGACAACCCAGGTCTATCAATTAGCAATGCGGTGTTTGAGTCTATATCGGGCCTTACAACAACCGGCGCCACGGTAATAACCGGCTTAGATGAGCTACCCATATCTATCTTATTTTACAGGCAGTTTTTGCAGTGGCTGGGGGGCATAGGGATCATCGTTATCGCGGTCGCGATTCTACCCATACTGGGTATCGGCGGCATGCAGCTGTATCGCGCCGAAACGCCAGGGCCGGTGAAGGACAATAAGCTCACACCGCGGATTACCGGCACCGCGAAAGCGCTATTCCTAATGTACGTGTCACTCACCTTGGTGTGTACGCTGGCCTATTGGCTGGCCGGTATGAGCTTTTTCGACGCGTTAACGCACTCATTTTCCACGGTCGCCATCGGCGGTTTTTCGACCCACGACGCCAGCATGGGTTATTTTCAAAGCCCCTTGATACTAATGATTTGCAGCGGATTTATGCTTTTCGCGGCGCTAAGTTTTACCATCCACTTTCACGCGTGGCGATCACGCTCAATACGCCACTACTTAAATGACGCTGAAACCCGCTTTTATCTGGCCATAATTGGCATATCCACGCTCACCATCTCGGTCTATCTATTTTACAGCGGCACCTACGAGCTTCAGGACAGCTTTATTCACGGCATTTTCCATACGATTTCCGTTATCACCACCTCGGGCTTCGGCGCTGAAGACTTTTCAATATGGCCAAGCTTTTTGCCCGTAGCCATCATTATGCTGTCTTTTATCGGGGGTTGTGCAGGATCAACCGGCGGCGGTATGAAGGCCGTTCGCGTTATGCTCGTTGCCAAGCAAGGAATTCGGGAGATGAAGCAGCTCATTCACCCCAACGCCGTTATTCCCTTAAAAATAGGCAGTCACCGTGTAGAGGCCAAAATTGTCAGCGCGATATGGAGTTTCGTTGGCGTTTACATGATCTCCTTTATCATTATCACCCTCGCGATGATGGCCTGCGGCCTCGACTCCATCAGCGCATTTTCGGCTACTGCAGCCGCGATTAACAATATGGGCCCTGGACTAGGTGAAGTTGCAGCCAGTTACCGCAGCGTGAGCGATACCGGCAAATGGATTCTGTGTTACGCCATGCTGTTAGGACGTTTAGAGATCTTCACCCTCTTAGTACTACTCATGCCTTCTTTCTGGCGCCGCTAGACATGCCGAACGCAAATAGCGAAGCCAGCCGACTGAAGTGGAATGAACGCCACAGTGACCGCGAAATTTCTGGCGCCGCCTGCGAGGTGTTACAGCAACATATTTCCTTAGCGCCTCAAACGGGCAGCGCCCTCGATCTGGCGTGTGGGTTAGGGCGAAACGCCCTTTTGCTTGCTCGTCACGGACTAGAGTGCGAGGCAGTAGACATATCAGATATCGCGATCTCCAAGCTAAATGACTACGCCAACGAGCACAAATTGGCGGTAACAGGGCGCTGTGCAGACATTGAAAATGATGGTTTCGGTAACAAGCGCTACGACGTGATTGTGGTGAGTTATTTCTTGTACCGACCACTATTCCAAGCGATCGAAAAAGCACTAAAGCCCGGTGGTTTGCTATTTTATCAAACCTTTGTGCAGACTAAGGCCACAGGATCGGAGGTAATAGATACTGGGCCTAGAAATTCGAATTACTATCTTGAGGAAAATGAACTTCGCGCACAGTTCAAAGATTTAGAAATACGCTATTATCAAGAAACAAGGCTTCTGCAAAACAACAAGCCGGTAGCAATGCTAGTTGCAAGAAAAATAACAGACCGCAATACTAACTAATCTAGCTGCCGAGTATTTGTACTTAGGCAATCTTAAAAGAGCAAATAATGCCGTATCTTGTTCTCGCCATAGCATTCATCGTATCCGCCGCCCTATCAGCAGTGGCGTATTTTGTCGTGGAAACACCATACAACCCTGCTCTACTCATGCTGGCAACGCTTATCGCTTGCACAAGCACCATCTCCTTACTTTTTTGCCGTACTTTAGATCGTCAATACAAACTGCGCGATCAACTACGTCTAAAAAACGAACAACAGCGCTTGCTCATTGCACATAGCTCTTCAGCGCTGCTGCTCTTAGACGACAAACTTAATATTGAGTTTATCAATACCCATCACGCCTCATTTCAAAAAATGAAAACGAGCAATTACGATGAAGCTTCGCTGACAAAAATTTGGCAGGATACTATTCCAGAAGAGACACGCCTACTTGTGCAGCAAGCAATTTCTGACAACCGCGAATGGCGCGGTGAACTGCGCTTTGGGAGCTCGCAAAATAACGAATACCTCGCGACGACCATAACCCCTATTTTAGATGAACGCGGACAGCTGACCCGGGTTGCTATTCGCGCAGAAGATATTTCTGAACACAAAGCCATCGAAGATAGATTATTTATACGCGAAAACTACAATGTACTTACCGGTCTCCCAAATCGACATTTCGCCCTGCGTGCCTTGCAGACATCTATCCATGACCAAAGCGATATCGATAAAGGCTTTATTCTTATTCATATCGATCTGGATCGTATTCGCTTTATCAATGACTCTCTGGGCCACCAAGTGGTTGATAAAATCTTTATTGAAACCACAGAGAGACTTAGGCGCAGCGTTAGTGACGATCAGGTCCTTACGCATTTGGGCGCCGACGAATTCTTAATTATTTTAAATCCAGAATGCTGTACAAATGAGGCGGAAATTCTTGCAGAAACCTTGCTTGATCGCTGTCGAGAACCGTTTTATATCAATCACAACGAAATTAATCTTTCCGCCAGTATTGGTCTGTGCAAATACCCCGAAGATGGCTCAGACGCCCCCCTGTTAATGCGGCGGGCGGAGGCGGCCATGTTCAGTGCCAAAGAAAAAGGCGGCGATCGTTTTAGTTTTTATGAAGAGGGTATGAGCAGCGAAACCGAACTTCGACTAGAGATGGAAAATCAACTGCGTCATGCCATCGACCGCAATGAACTTAATCTTTACTTTCAACCCGTCATCCATTTACAGAGCAACACGCTAAGGGGGGTTGAAGTCCTACTTAGATGGCAAAATGCTAATTTGAACAACCCAGGCCCGGATCAATTTATTCCCGTTGCCGAACAAAGTGGTTTAATTGTCGGCATTGGTAAATGGGTACTCGAAAATGCCTGCAAGCAAATTGTGTCATGGTCTAAATCCGGTTTGCCGCAGTTAACTGTTGCAATTAATATTTCTGCAAAACAATTTACTGATGGCGACATTGTTGAAAACGTTCGCTATGCCTTGCAACAAAGCGGTCTTCCCGCCGCGCAGTTAGAGCTAGAAATTACCGAAGGTTTGCTCATAAATGACACGCCGGAAATTCGCGATACATTTGCGCAACTTAAAAATTTAGGGGTTCATTTATCGCTCGATGATTTTGGTACCGGCTACGCCTCGCTAAGCTATCTAAAACGCTATCCATTCGACACATTAAAAATTGACCGCAGCTTTGTTCACGACATCGACAGCTGCAATGACAGTGTGACCCTTACCAATGCGATCATTGCCATGGGCCACAGTTTTAATATGACGGTAATTGCGGAGGGCGTGGAAAACCTAAATCAGCGCCGCATCCTGCGTGAGCGGCACTGCGATATGATTCAGGGCTTCCTCTATTCGCCGCCGCTGCCCGCGGAGCAATTTGTGTCTTGGGCAACACGCTACGCCGAAATACAACGCACGCAACACGTCTAATTATAGCGATGGAAGTAGCGCAGGCTGGTCCTTCCAGACTTCCGGTACCTCACATATGGGCAAGGCTTTCTCGCCTTCTTGTATCCAAATTGGTGCTGAGACCGCTACCGGTCTCTCACCGTCAAACACCCGAATAAATGCATATTTTAAGTCCGAGCTATATTTTAAATTCATTCGCCACTCTGTACCTGTAGAGCTAGCCAGTACGGTATTGCGTGGCCCCACCAACTCAAACCGCGGCGCGCTTACATCACTACTGTTTATGTTAAGGGTAATACTGACGGCAAGTTCACTAGCAAGTACTCGGCGCAGCCGTGACCCCATTGGCTGCCCATCAATACTGTAATCTAGACGAAGCGTATTGTAGTTCTGCGCTACCGCATAAAAGCGCCGAGCTAACATAGCCTCGCGAAGATCATCACGATGTCGAGATCGCGCAATCAATACCGTTTTTGGAAGATCGGCGTCGCCCCAGCGCGTGTCATGATGATCTTCGGAACCCACCGGAGCCAAGTACCAACCTTTATCCAAAGCGTAACTCAACCAACTACCCGCTGGCCCATCGCTATCGTACTCACTCCCTTTGCCAAACACTTCAATACCCACCGTGCGAAAGTCTGCGGCTTTAACATAGCGGAAATCATTAAAGGCAAAGCCCGGATCGCCACCCAAGTTTTCCGCGATACTTTCTATCGCGTCTTCCCGTCCAGGGTGATTAAAACTAATCAATCCGTCAGAGCCGCCACCAAACTGAGCAGGATAGCTAAACCATTCCCAGAACCTCGCCATAGTAAGCAAGTACCCTGGTCCTGTTTTAGCGTTAATAATATTCCGCGAAAAAAACACATTGGCATGGCCAAACCTATCGGATGTCCACTCAAACCCACGGAAGGCGGTAAACTGATCATCGCTAGCGGCCAAAGCTTGCTCTTGGGTGGCTCGCCACTTTACAAAAGCATCACCGCGGTTATTCGCATCTACAAAAATTAAGCAATCCAAAATTCGTTCCGGTGGGCAATCACCACGGCCAGTCGTCAGTGGAAGCCCGATATTGTCTGAATGGTCTGAACTACCGGCAAAATCTAAGTCCTTTGCTTTAACGCGTGCAAATACATCTGCGGGACGCGTGAAATAGGTTCCATCTGAATACGCCGTGTGCTCATGCAAGGCCCCGATATAGTGCTCATAACTGCGCCCGTCAAATGCGGGATTGCAACTTCCTGCCGAGTCTTCCTCGCCGAGCTGTTCTAAAACATAGCTAGGATCCGCTAGGCTCGCGAATGCTTTACCGCAGGTTTCTGGACTAGGTGTATCAATACACGCCAAAACAGCGGGACCGGCAATCTTAGTGAAAATACATTCGCTGCTGGTGGGGTCAATAGCACAGGCACTGAAGGAATCTGGGTTCAACACAGGCGCCAACGGTGACAGGGGACAGCCAATTTGAAACGGCGCGGACAGACAAGATACAAGGTTAGCTTGCGGCTTTTGAGTAGCAACGCCCTGAAAACTGACTTCACGCCTTACCGTCTCGCGACCATCACTTACGGCGAGCTCCAGCTTGAAAATATAGGGGTCGGAAAAGCTTGGTAAAATTGCGCTGGCGCGACCATTCACCCCCTGTGTAATGGAGATTAACGGCCGCTCCGCCTCGACAAGCTGGCGCCAGTGATAACTTAAGTTATTACCATCCACATCTTGCGCGCTAGCTACCAAAGCAACGGACTCGCCACTGTAGGCAACACCAGGGTCAACATAGGCCTCAGCTATTTCTGGCGCGGTATTTACAACCGCGCGAACAGAGATAAATACGCTATCGCTGCTACTTCCGTTTTTATCATCCGTCGCCGTCAGGCGTATTTCTAGCGCGCTATCCTCACTTACATTTGGAGTCCGCAGTGATGGCGTAAGCGTATCCGCCATATCGATAATAAGATGATCATACGGCGCTAAAGCTTGCCACCGAACACGGCTAATCTCGCCGTCGCCATCGCTTGCACTACCCGTAAGAACAACGACGGTGTTCGCGTCAACGCCAATATCCACGCCGGCATCAACCACCGGCAACGCGTTTACAATGGTGTCGAATACCGTAATTTTAATGTCATCAAACCCAATGAACCCCGCACTATCTTTAGCGGAAACACGAAATACAAATGTGAGAGTCGAGTCGGTCTGTGGCAGCAGTATTTTTAAAGTATCCTGATCTGCAGCCCCAATGATATCGACGGAAGGTCCAGACTGCTGCTGCCATTGAATTGACCGAATACTTCGTCCTCCTTGAGCGGATGTCACAACGCCCAAGGTAAGGACGGCTCCTTCGTCAGTATTTAGATCTACCCCAGCATCGACAAATGGCCTTTTACGTTCGTCACCCGCGGGATAAACCACTACCAATTTCGTTGCCGCTTGAGCCTCTTGCCCGTCCAAATGACGCTCTAAACTAAAGTTCAGCTCTATAGGCTGGTCAGCCTCCGGCGCACGATAAGTTAAGCGATCTCGGCTCACGGTCACATCGTCATCGCTTAATTGACTGCGATCAAATTGCCAATGCCAACTACCCGATTGACTACCTGCGCCTGGTTCAGCCCGCAGAGTATTGATAGCACCAGATGCAACTTCACTAGCACTTGCTATAGATAAACTCGGACTTGGGTTCTCATTGTTTGAGTCAACGGCAACGGGGCTCGCAACTCGAGAAACACTATCACCACCACAAGCACTTATTAACAGGCTTGGCAGCAGTATGAATAAAACCCCTACATAATACTTAGACATGACACGTAGCTCCCTCGGACTTCCGCGTGAGGGTATAGAAACGCTGTGACAATATTATTAATTCCTCGTACTTATGTATTGAGCCTTGCAAGAAAAGCTGTATTTATATACAGTGCACAGCAGAGTTAATATCTTAAAAAATCAAACGAGGTGAAATATGGCGGTAGTAGCCAAGTGGATGTGCGATAGGGACAACAGTATGTTTGACAACAAAAAAGATGCCGACGCCTACGACAAAATGTTGGAGTTAGCAGAGGGTTTCAGTGCATTACTGCAACAACATATTCCCGACGTTGATGAAACCAAAGCTGAAGAATTTGGCATTTTCCTCGCCAAAAACAAAGAAGCTATTATGCAAGCCTGCAAGGGTAGGGTAGAGGCACTCGAGGAAATAGACTCGCAAACCGTCGATAATGTGCGCCCTTTGTCAGCCCAAGCCAGCTAATTGTAAGCTGACCAGAAAGGCTGAATCTCATCAGGAGCCGCGACTTTTCTTAATTAAGTCGTAGGCTGCCTGAATTTCCTGTGCCTTCTCCGTTGCAATTTTTAACATATCTTCAGGAACACCTTTAGCAATTAGCTTATCTGGGTGGTGCTGACTCATTAGCTTGCGATAGGCGCGCTTTAGCTCCGCATCGGATATGGACTCCTCAACACCGATAGCTTGATATGCCTTCTTAAGCTCTAAACCGCTGTTACTTTGAGCGGAACCGCCGCTATGAAACTGACGCTGCGCCATAACCATATCTATTAGGCGCTGAAACTCGGCAGCCGGCATACCCAAGTACTTTGCCACTAAGGTAACGATATCCCGCTCAGCGCTTGCCATCTCGCCGTCTGCCAGCGCCATGGTCAACAACGCCTCGAGCAACATTTGGCGAAGCAAGGTCTGACTTTTTGCCACCTGCATAAAATCAGACATCTGCGGCTCTAATTTAAAACTACTGTCACTGCCCTCTTTGAACTTATTAATTGCATCCTGGCGACGAGCACCTGTTAAACCCAGCTGGCTGATAATTGCTTCAGCCTGCGCAACCTCCGATTCGCACACTCGGCCATCGGCCTTTGCTATATGACCCATGACACGAAACACGGTGTCGAAAAAAACGCCTTGTACACGCTCGCGCTCGGCACCGTAATTAAAGCGCATCGCCTGACCTAAGCCACGGTCAAAAAATGTCCCTACGACAAATCCTAGGAGTGCTAGCAGAGGGCCACCGACCATAAAACCCAAAATCGCACCGATTATTTTCGCCATTCCACCCTGTCTCCCGCATATATGAACGCCGATAATAGCAAGTCCACCGCTACTACGACCAGAAACCACCTAAGTCTTAACGCAGCCGCTATCAAATCTGTATAATTCACCTCTTTATTTATTTCGTGGGGAAGGCCGTGAGTAAGGCAGACGTCAGCACCTTTCAGGGGCTAATTTTGGCATTGCAACAATATTGGGCGGAGCAGGGCTGTGTGCTACTTCAACCGCTCGACATGGAGGTTGGTGCAGGCACCTTCCACCCAGCCACGTTTTTGCGCGCTATTGGCCCAGAGACTTGGAATGCCGCCTACGTCCAGCCTTGCCGCAGACCCACCGACGGTCGCTACGGCACCAACCCCAATCGTCTGCAACACTATTATCAGTTTCAGGTCATCATGAAACCGTCGCCCAGCAATATCCAGGATCTATATTTAGAATCCTTAAAAATGCTTGGTATCGACCCAGAAGTTCACGACATCCGTTTTGTAGAAGACAACTGGGAGTCGCCAACCTTGGGCGCCTGGGGCCTAGGCTGGGAGGTCTGGCTAAACGGCATGGAAGTTACCCAGTTCACATACTTCCAACAAGTCGGTGGCTTAGAGTGCTACCCAGTTAGCGGCGAAATCACCTATGGCCTGGAACGAATTGCAATGTATCTGCAGGGCGTTGACAGTATTTACGATTTGGTCTGGACAAAGGGGCCTGCTGGCAACGTCAGCTACGGTGACGTGTTTCATCAGAACGAAGTTGAAATGTCGCACTTTAATTTTGAAGAGGCCGACGTCAGCCAGCTGTTCGCCCAATTTGATCATTGCGAAAAGGAAAGTGAGCGCCTTATCGAAAAGGGACTGCCGCTACCCGCTTACGAAATGGTGATGAAGGCGTCGCACGCATTTAATTTACTCGATGCGAGGCACGCCATTTCTGTAACGGAGCGACAACGCTTCATCCTGCGCGTTAGAAGCTTAGCTCGCGCGGTAGCACAAGCTTATTTCAACGCTCGCGAAGCCCTCGGTTTTCCCTTGGCGCCGGAAAATTTACGCGCAGAATTCGCCGCCGCAAAGGAGAGTAAATAATGACTGCCCATCGCGATTTACTCATTGAAGTCGGCACCGAAGAATTACCACCAAAAGCCTTAAAGACTTTGTCGGCTGCATTCACCAATAGCATCAGTTCGCAGCTTTCGAATCAGGCAATAAATTTTTCTGCCGCAAAAAGTTATGCCAGTCCGCGCCGACTTGCCGTACTACTATCTGATGTAGCTGAGACCTCCCCAGATAAAGAATTAGAAATTTGGGGCCCGCCGGTGAAGGTCGCTTTTGACGATGCAGGCAATGCAACCAATGCCGCGATAGCATTTGCAAAGAAGAATGCCATCGACATTGATGAACTCAGCAAGCACGTCGCTAACGACGGCAAGCAAGAAAAGCTGTGCTACCGCGTTACCGCAAAAGGCGCGAACACCGCAGACCTTATTGCGAGTGTTATCGATACCGCCTTAAACTCGCTGCCGATAGCAAAACGCATGCGCTGGGGCTCATCGCGCACAGAATTCGTGCGGCCAATACAGTGGCTCGCTATCGTTTTTGGTGAAGAGCCCTTAGAGAAAGATATTTTTAATTTAATATCCTCAAATATTACCCGTGGCCACCGTTTCCACTGCAACAAAGAATTACGCATAAGCTCTGCAAATCAGTATGAAACCATTCTGAAAGAGCAGGGCAGTGTTATCGCCGACTTCCAGGTTCGCCAAGATATTATTCGCAGTCAAATTACTGAGCTGGGAAAAACACTCGGCGGTAACACAGTGATTAGCGATGATCTTCTCGATGAAGTAAGTGCGTTAGTAGAATGGCCGGTAGCATTGGCTGGTAGTTTTGAAGAACGCTTTCTTAAAGTACCCGCTGAAGCGTTAATTTCCTCAATGAAAGAGCATCAGAAATACTTTCATGTTGTCGATTCTAACAGCAAGCTTATGCCGCACTTTATCACAGTGTCCAACATCGAAAGTCGCGAGCCTCAAAAGGTGATTGATGGCAACGAACGAGTTATACGCCCACGGCTAAGCGATGCCGCTTTTTTCTTTGAGACCGACTGCAAAACGAGTTTAGAAAAGCAGCGCGAAAAACTGCGCGCGATCGTGTTCCAAGATAAGTTGGGCACCATCTATGACAAAACCTGCCGCGTCGCTGAATTGAGCGTCGATATAGCAAAACTCATTGGCGCCAATCCAGAAGCGGCAAAGCGCGCAGCAGAGCTATCGAAAAGTGATCTCGTGACCGACATGGTACTCGAGTTCGATGATATGCAGGGTATTGCCGGATATTACTATGCGCAAAACGACGGTGAAGCAGAGGATGTGTCACTGAGCATGAACGAGCAATATATGCCGCGTTTTGCCGGTGATAGCCTGCCAACAACTGTCACCGGAACCGTCCTCGCACTAGCTGATCGACTTGACACAATATCTGGCATTTTTGGTATTGGGCAAATACCGAGCGGATCAAAAGATCCCTTTGCATTGCGTCGCGCCTCACTAGGTGTACTGCGTATCATTGTTGAAAAAGGTCTCAACTTGGATCTTGCTCATTTAGTTGATCTAGCCATCGCAAAGCACGGTAAGTTCGCCAGTGATTCAAAGTTAAAGGCCACTGTTGTTACTTACATTATTGATCGCTTACGCGCCGGCTACGAAGACCAGGGCATATCGGCAGAAGTGTTCTTGTCAGTGAGTGCTAAGCAACTAAGTCAACCGCTCGACATAGACAAACGTATTAATGCGGTACACACCTTTAATCAACTGCCAGAGGCCGCTGCGCTTGCTGCTGCCAACAAGCGGGTATCTAATATACTCGCTAAAGCCGATGGTGAAATCGCAGACACTATAAACTCTGATTTACTAGTCGAGGCTGCGGAGTCGACACTTGCGGCGCAATTGCTACTGCAACAAAACAAGGTTTTACCTTTGTTTGCTGCAGGCGACTACGAAGGTGGCTTGAAGTCTTTGGCGTCGCTACAGACTAGTGTGGATGCCTTCTTTGACCAGGTCATGGTCAACGCAGACGATGATGGATTGCGTAAGAACCGCCTCGCCTTACTCAAGCAACTTCAGGGGCTATTCCTAGAAGTGGCGGATATTTCTTTATTAGTTGTAGGTAAATGATTTTCCTCCCTCACTAAAAATGGGGGAGGGGTGGTAAATAGTTATCTTGCGGTGGGCATAAAACTCACCGCAACACCAAACGAGAATCGGGAATGGCCTTTATTGTAAACAGCATATTAACAATCCGCTCTGTGCTTTTTTTTACGGGCTACGCCTTAATCACCGTTTTTATTTGCACTACTGGCTTGCTGTTCACCTCATTCCTGCCCTTTCATGTTCGCGGACGTTATTTTGTTTTAGGCAACGCAGCAATTATTCTTTGGCTGAGAATATGCTGCGGCGTGAAAACGGAGGTGCGAGGCAAGCTACCATCAACAGTGCCTTACGTGGCCATGGCAAAGCATCAAAGCCAGTGGGAAACATTCTACTTACAGTGGTTTTTATTCCCTGTTGCTACTGTGGTAAAACGCGAACTCTTTAGCATTCCTTTCTTCGGTTGGGCCTTAAGAATGATGAATGCAATTGGTATCGATCGCAGTAATCCGCGCGCAGCGATTAGACAGACTATGGAGCAAGGTCTATCGAGGCTGCGAAATAACTATAACGTGCTTATCTTTCCCGAGGGAACACGGACGCCTGTTGGCGTTCGGGGAAAATATGCCCGCAGTGGTGCTGGCATAGCTATAGAGGCAGGGGTTCCGGTATTGCCAATCGCCCACAACGGCGGGAAATTATGGCCGGCGAGGGGACTTAGAATAAAACCTGGTACGGTGATACTTGTGATCGGAGATGCAATACCTACTGCCGGTCGAGAAAGTAAAGAATTAAGCTTAGAGGTAGAAAACTGGATAGAGGCTCAATGCGAACTAATTCAGTAATTCACTAAACCCCGCCCCCTATTAGAATACGTTTACCGGATTGCGTTTAACTACTTGAGAGCGGAGTGGCCTCCGCCTCAAGAGTTAATAGCGGTTTCTAGACGTCTAAGTTTGCAACTTTAAGCGCATTGGTTTCAATAAATTCACGACGGGGTTCAACATGATCACCCATTAATGTTGTGAATATTTGATCCGCTGCGACCGCATCTTCAATCGTTACCCTCAGCATACGGCGCGCTTCGGGGTCCATTGTCGTTTCCCATAGCTGCTCTGGGTTCATTTCACCCAAGCCTTTATAGCGCTGTACATTAAATCCGCGTTCTGCCTGTTGCATAAGCCACGTAATTACCTCCGAGAAATCACTGACTTCTTGAACCCTCTCACCGCGCTTAATATATGCACCATCCTCTAGCAAACCTTGTAGGCTTTGCCCAAGCGCCACTATCGTTTGGTAGTCAACAGACTTAAAGAAATCACGCCCGAACTGATAGTGATCACTCACTCCGTGGGAAATAATATCAATAGCCGGGAGGAATAAATGCAGCTCAGGATCTTCAACAATACGCACATCGTAACGATGCTGGGCATCACGCTGCTCAAGCTCAACGGTGACTTCAGCCAAGCGCTCAGCCCATTTTGCAACCGCAGCCTTATCTGCTAACTCGTCTGCACTTAATACCGGCATATACGTTAGTTCGCGTAAAACGCCTGCGGGATATAGACGAGATAGGCGAGTAATAATACTTTCCACACGACGATATTGAACTATCAGCTCTTCTAAACCCGCACCGCCAATGGGCGCGGCATCAGGATTAACATATAGCGCTGCGCCGTCTAACGCCGATTGGGTTAGGTAATTGGCAAGCGCCGGCTCATCCTTTAAATACTGATGCTGTTTACCGCGGCCTATTTTGTAAAGTGGTGGTTGGGCAATAAATATATGGCCGTTTTCGATAAGCTCTGGCATCTGCCGGAAAAAAAATGTGAGCAGCAGGGTACGGATATGCGACCCATCGACGTCCGCATCCGTCATGATGATAATACTGTGATAGCGCAGTTTTTCTACGTTGAACTCATCCTTACCAATACCGCAACCCAAGGCGGTTACAATGGTTCCTACTTCGACCGACGAAATCATTTTATCGAAGCGGGCTTTCTCAACATTCAGAATTTTACCTTTTAGAGGCAATATTGCTTGGGTCCGACGATCTCGACCCTGTTTGGCCGAGCCACCCGCAGAATCACCCTCGACGAGGTATATTTCGGAAAGAGCGGGGTCTTTTTCTTGGCAATCTGCCAACTTACCTGGCAAACCAGCAATATCCAAGGCACCCTTACGACGAGTCATTTCCCGCGCTTTTCGGGCAGCTTCACGGGCGCGGGCGGCATCGAGCATTTTTTGGACAATTTGTTTCGCCTCATTTGGGCTTTCCATAAGGAAGTCGCCAAACTTCGCGCTCATTGCCTGCTCAACAATCGCTTTCACTTCACTAGAAACCAGCTTATCTTTGGTCTGCGAGGAAAACTTAGGATCCGGTACCTTCACAGACACCACGGCGGTCAAACCTTCACGCGCATCATCACCGGTGGTCGATATTTTGGCCTTTTTCGCCAAACCTTCCTTTTCGATGTAGTTGTTTAGATTCCGCGTTAAGCCAGCTCGGAACCCTGCCAAATGGGTACCGCCATCCCGCTGCGGAATATTGTTGGTGTAGCAGTATAGATTCTCTTGGAAACCATCATTCCACTGCAATGCCACTTCAACAACCACACCTTCACTCTCCGTGGTGAAGTGGAACACCTTGTTAACTGGCGTCTTGTTGGTATTCAAGTACTCAACGAATGCACTTAAACCACCTTCATAGCAGTAGTTCTCTTTCTCGCCGTTGCGCTCGTCAAGAAGCTCGATCTTAATACCCGAGTTTAAGAAAGCCAGTTCGCGGATACGCTTAGCCAAGTAATCAAAGTGAAATTCAATATTAGTAAAGGTTTCAGCCGAAGGCTTAAAGCGAATCTCGGTGCCCGTACGCTCGGTATCACCGATTATTGCCAGGGGCGCTTGCGGTACGCCGTGCTTGTAGATTTGTTCATGGACTTTACCCCCACGTCTTATAGTCAGGCATAGCTCCTCAGATAGCGCATTAACCACAGAAACCCCCACACCGTGGAGACCACCGGACACTTTGTAGGTGTTGTCATCAAACTTGCCGCCCGCGTGCAATACAGTCATGATGACTTCCGCAGCGGTAACGCCTTCATCATGCATTTCCGTTGGTATACCACGGCCGTCATCTGACACAGAGACAGACTCATCTGCGTGAATAACTACCTGTATCTTGCTGCAGTGACCGGCGAGTGCTTCATCTATAGAGTTATCGACTACCTCAAACACCATGTGGTGCAGGCCTGAGCCATCATCAGTATCACCAATATACATACCGGGTCTTTTCCGGACGGCATCTAGTCCCTTCAAAACCTTAATACTTGAGGAATCGTAAGCTCTATTTTCTGTCATTTCTTTCCAACCTTTGTATCCGAAGAATGGATAACCGATTTATTTTATATCCTGCAGCAGAATACTGCCTTACCACATACCAAACCGACCTAAAAAACTCTAAAACCTGGAACAAAAACCTTTCTTATCTAGAATGCCTAGCATTCCGTCAGCACCCCATGTTCCACGTGAAACCTTTTTAAACCCTTACCTAAACACCAGCTGTCATGAAGATCTGAACGCTTTACAGCACTAGCGAACACCTGGACATCAAGCGCTACCAACTCACTAAAAACCGCCTGGCATCGACCTTCATCAAGCTCTGCCGCCAAGTCATCTATTAGAAAAACAGTCGCTATACCCTGCTCCAAAAGAACCTTTGATTGGGCCAGTTTAAGCGCACAAACTAGAGTCTTTATCTGCCCTCTTGAGAGAACATCTCCAGCCATCATCTTTCCAACTCGAAATTCTATATCTGCACGATGTGGACCGCTCCGTGTAAACCCTGCACGCAGGTCTCCCGCCAAACCAGACCGTAATGCCTCAGCAAAACCCATATCACTGTCACGCCACCCCGAATTCATAGAAACATTTAGCGACGGGGTATTACTTTCCGAAGCGCCAACCAAATTGAGTAGACGCTGATAAATGTCACTAAACGCGCTTATCAGTAACTCAAAGTGTGCTGAGCGTGCATCGTGTATTAATGCGCCCATTGTCGCCATTTCTCTATCCCAAGGGGCAAGCAGCGCAACGTCTATATTACCACGTCTGAGCAAGGAATTACGCTGCTGAAGCGCTTTACGATAACGAGGCCAATACTCAAAAAAGCCGGAATGTTTCACGTGGAACACTCCCCAGTCAACATACTGCCGTCTCACCCCTGGAGAGCCCTCTAACAACTCAAAACTAGCAGGGTTTATAACCTGAACCGGAAGCACTCCTGCCAACTGACCAGCTGTCGAAAGCTTCTCACCACCAAGCTTTACCAACACAGGCCCTTTTCTGGGCCTTCGAACCCCGATGATTTGTTGCCCAGCACGCTCGCCATGTCGCAACTCTCCACGAACCGTCAGATCGTCCTTATCATAAGAAATAACCGAATCCATTTTCCGCGAACGAAACGAACGAGTAAGTGCTACGGTGTGGACAGCTTCTAAAATGCTGGTCTTACCACTACCGTTAACCCCGTGAATAAAGTTGAACGAGGCCAGCTGAGGCATCTCTACATGAGAAAGATTTCTAAAATTATAGATGCTTAGCTTTTCTAACCGCACAATGAACACCTAGAATACCTATCGTCCCCAGAAGTGCGGACAAGCCCGATATAGATGCCGTCAAAAGCAAGCATAGAATTTAGCAATCTGAGGGAAGGGGAGCCAAGCATAGGAAAAACCAAACACGCTCTTATTCGCAAAACCAACAAGAGCATGTCGAATTGACCTAAAACCTTACAAACGCATCGGCATTACGACGTACTGACAATTTCCGCCATCTGCTTCTTCAATTAAAGCAGAACTATTTGCATCAGACAGCGAGAACTTTGCTGACTCGCCATTAATTGCCGACAGGACGTCAAGTAAATAACTGACGTTAAAACCAATTTCCAGGCTCTCACCTTGATATTCGACCGCAACAGTCTCTTCAGCTTCTTCCTGCTCAGGGTTGTTGGCGACGATGCGCAACTCCCCACTAGTAAGCAGCATGCGAATCCCGCGATACTTCTCATTCGATAATATTGCCGTCCTGGCAAAAGCTTGTTTTAAATCGGCCCTGGCACCTAACACAACCTTGGTGCTGTTACGCGGTAACACGCGCTCATAGTCAGGGAACTTGCCATCGATTAGCTTAGAGGTGAAAGTAAAGTCTGCCGTCACGACACGAATATGGTTACCACCAACAATGACTTCAGCATCCTGATCTTCATTCATCAACAACCTGGCGAGCTCAACCACACCCTTTCTTGGCACAATGACTTGGGCAACTTGATCGACGCTAATATCACCCTGAAATGTTGCCATCGCTAAGCGGTGACCATCCGTAGCCACCACACGTAATTGGCCATTGGTCACCTCAAACAGCATACCATTTAGATAATAGCGCACATCTTGTTGCGCCATTGCGAAGCTAGTTCTTTCTATAAGGCGCTTTAAATCGCCTTGCTTCAGCGTAAAGGACTGACCACCCTTTGCCTGCTCTACACTAGGAAAATCATTCGCGGGCAAAGTTGATAGCTGGAATCGGCTACGACCAGACTTGATAATTAATTTCTGATCATCTAACTGGAAGCTAATATCAGAACCATCGGGTAAGGCCTTACAAATATCAACTAATTTCCGAGCGGGGATAGTGATCTCACCTGACACACCCGTATCATCCACCAGATGAACACGGCCAATAAGCTCAACCTCCAAATCTGTGCCGGTCAGCGCTAATTCCTGACCGTTTAATACTAGCTGAACGTTTGCCAGTATTGGTAACGTTTGCCGACGCTCGACAACACCAGCGACTAGATTCAAGGGCTTTATCAACGCTTCCCGCGAAATCGAAAATTTCATGCTTCCGGTTCCTGTTCTTTTAAATATCTATTGATAGGTTATGGAATATTAAAGCTACTTTATTATATAAAGCGCCACTAAAACATTAGCTTGTGAGCAGTCTTATCAAATTTTGGTAATCTTCTCGTATATCACCATCACTTTCGCGCAACTCTTTAATTTTACGGCACGCATGAAGCACTGTGGTGTGATCTCTACCACCAAAGCCCTCGCCAATCTCTGGCAAACTGTGATTCGTTAATTCCTTAGACAAGGCCATAGCGACCTGACGCGGCCTCGCTACAGAGCGACTGCGACGCTTCGACATAAGGTCAGCAATTTTAATTTTGTAATATTCGGCCACTGTTCGCTGAATATTATCTAGGCTCACCTGCTTATCCTGTAAAGCCAATAAATCTTTAAGCGACTCTTTTATCAACGGGATATCTATGGGTCTTGCCATAAAGCGAGAACTTGCGATTACACGCTTTAACACGCCTTCTAATTCACGAACATTTGAGCGTACACGTTGGGCGATAAAAAACGCCGCATCCGAAGGCAGGGTAGCCTTTTCTTGCTCAGCTTTCTTCAACAAAATCGCCACACGGGTTTCCAACTCCGGTGGCTCTACCGCAACGGTGAGGCCCCAGCCAAAACGAGATTTCAACCGCTCTTCTAAGCCTTTGATTTCTTTGGGATATCTGTCGCACGTAAGTATCATCTGCTGCCCACCCTCAAGGAGAGCATTAAAAGTATGGAAAAACTCCTCCTGCGAGCGATCCTTACCGGAGAAAAACTGGATATCATCAATTAAAAGAGCATCTACGGAGCGATAATAGCGCTTAAACTCATTAATCGCGTTTAACTGCAAGGCCTTTACCATATCCGCAACAAAGCGCTCGGAATGTAAATACACTACTTTTGCGTTTGGGTTTTGCTGAATTAAGGCATTACCGACAGCGTGCATTAAATGAGTTTTACCTAGCCCAACACCACCGTATAGGAATAGCGGGTTATATCCCCGCCCAGGGTTACTAGCCACTTGGCTCGCCGCGGCACGTGCTAGCTGATTCGACTTACCCTCGACAAAAGTATCGAAGGTGTATGACTCCATTAGTGAACTCTGGTGCCGAATACCACCCTCAACCTCGACCTGGCGCTGACCGGTGATAATCTGCGGAGCAGCTTGCGGAGGATAAGGCGCAGGCGCCGCTACCTGAGCGCGCGAGAACACCTGTTCAGGATTTTTAGTAATAGGGGATGACTGAAATGGTTGGCGAGAAGCTCGCTGGTTTGTCGACACAGGACTGGCCGAGCTACGACTTGCCTGTCGCTCTGCAATTCCGAGCTCAACCTGCACTTTTTTTCCAGGTGGTGATAGCTCTGCAACCAACTCAACGATACGCGAATAAAAACGATCACTAACCCAATCGCGAACAAAACGATTTGGCGCACATAAGTGTATCAAGTCACCAGCTAACTCAACCCGTAACGGCCTAATCCAGGTGTTAAATTGCTGAGAAGGCAACTCGTCTTGCAAATGTGCGATACATTTTTGCCACGTAGCTTCTGGCAACACAAATACTCCAAATCTAGATTTTTAATGAAACAACAATGGCCACAAAACTCTGGGAGAGCCGAATAACTTTTAGTTGAAGAGCGACTTATTCTACTCGCCAAGCACCCAGTTATCCACAAATTTTACAAAGAAAAAAATCTAGGCACCCATAAAAAACTCCTTCTTATTCAACACCCTAAGAAGGAAATTCAGGTTTCTATCAATACTACCAACAAAAAACCCACATCTTGATAACAACATTGAAAACCTGTGGATAAGTTATGGGTAAGCTGTGATTTAAAAGGGTAGGGTGCTAATCCGCAAAAAGGTGTAACTAAACCAAGCAAGTCATTGCTATTCCTCCTAATGTCCACTAAAATTCGCGATCCGATTTTTCACTGTCTCGGCAATTTAGCTGTGCAGTGCCGGTGGCGACCCCGCCGGCTTATTTACATTACGGACAACATCATGAGCAAAAGAACGTTCCAACCAAGCAATCTTAAGAAAGCACGCAACCACGGTTTTCGTGCACGTATGGCTACTAAGAATGGCCGTAAACTAATCAACCGTCGCCGCGCTAAAGGCCGTGTTGTTCTATCTGCTTAAGACTTATTAAGCGATACGGTATGCTGGCATAACGGTGGATTTTCACTTTGAAAAATCATTACGCCTTCTAAATGCCAGCGAATACCAAGCGGTATTCGACGAATCACGTCTGAAGGTTTCAACCGCTGAACTACTATTTTTGGCACGCAAAAACAACCTAGGCCGCGCTCGATTAGGCTTAGTTATAGCAAAGAAAAACGTGCGACTCTCCGTGCAACGCAATCGCGTGAAGCGCGTTGTAAGAGAAACATTCAGGCTACATCAATATAAGCTGCAAGGCATTGATATTATTGTATTAGCTCGACGCGGGCTAAGCGATATTGATAACAAGCAACTTCATGAAACCTGTAATCAGCTTTGGTATCAATTAGAAAAACGGGCTGAGAAACGCTTTCGTCAGCAAGAGGGCTAGTCAATATGCAGCGCTTGCTAATTGCCTGCATCCACTTTTACCGCCTGTTTATCAGTCCGCTGATGGCTCCGCATTGCCGTTTCTATCCCACTTGCTCAAGTTACGCCGTAGAAGCTTTGCAACAACACGGTGCGCTGCGCGGAAGCTGGCTAAGCATTAAACGTATTTGTCGTTGTCACCCACTTAATGACGGCGGCTACGATCCTGTACCATCCTGTCACTGTCATTCCACCGAAATCACACTATCAAGGCATTCAAGCAATGATTGATTTTCAGCGCTATCTTCTTATCGCCGCCATCGCTGCACTATCACTTATGTTATTAGTGGAGTGGCAAAAATTCGATACCGGCCACACCGCCGCTAAGGTTGCTGCTGTTGCCACAAATAAAAGTGCGCCGACAACCAGCAATGACAGCGGTGATTTACCTGCCATCGTTAGCAATGATGACATCAATGCTATTAAAGCAAATGCCGCTACTGACGTGAAATACATCACCGTTCAAACTGATGTCTTTGATCTAAAAATAGACCTGCACGGCGGCGACATTGTCTACGCTGGTTTGCCAAAATACACAGCCAGCTTAGAAGCTGACGACCCGTTCGTAATCCTTGAGAACAGCGACGTTCGAAACTATGTAGCTCAAAGCGGGTTAATCGGTGCCAATGGCACAGATACTTCAAAAGGTCGCCCTGTCTTTACCGCTACCGCTGCGGAATATTCTCTAGATGGATCGTCTGACAGTCTAAACGTCGATTTACACTACCAATACAGTGATGCCATTACCGTTATCAAACGTTTTCAATTTACTCGTGGTGAATATCTAATAAAGGTTGAATACCTTATCGACAATCAAAGTGACGCCCCTTTCCAGGCGAGTTTTTTCGGTCAATTGAAGCGCGGCAATAGCGCTGACCCCAGCGTGAATGGTGATGGCGGTATGTTCGCCATGAAGCCCTTCATCGGCGTGGCGTATGCAACCAATGAAGATTTATACAAAAAAACCACCTTCGATAAGATGCAAGATAAACCCATTAAAGCCACTGTTAATGGCGGCTGGATAGGCATGGTTCAACACTATTTCGTCAGTGCATGGGTGCCGCCGGCAAACAGCGTTAATGAATTAAGTACTATTGTTACCAAACAAAATATGAATATCGCTCGGGTAACCAGTGCAGCCGTCACTATTGATGCAAAGAGCCAAGGCAAAATAAGTGCAAGTCTATATACCGGCCCTAAAGATCAATACAGCCTTGAAGAAATATCACCTGGTTTGGATCTGACCGTCGACTATGGGTGGTTATGGTGGATAGCACAGCCTTTATTCTGGCTTCTTACCAAAATACACTCCGTGTTAGGTAACTGGGGATTTGCGATTATCGGTGTGACTATTTTAGTTAAAGCTGCATTCTTCAAGCTAAACCAAAAAGCGTTCACCTCAATGGCGAATATGCGCAAGTTTCAGCCCAAACTTGTTGAAATCAAAGAACGCTACGCTGATGACCGTCAAAAGCAATCACAAGCCATGATGGAGCTGTACAAAAAAGAAAAGATCAATCCACTCGGCGGCTGCCTGCCCATGGTCGTACAGATGCCGGTTTTTATCGCATTGTATTGGGTATTAATGGAGAGTATTGAACTGCGTCACGCGCCGTTTATTTTGTGGATTCACGACTTATCGGCAATGGATCCCTACTTCGTATTACCACTGGTAATGGGCCTGTCGATGTTTATTCAGCAACGCCTAAACCCGCCGCCGCCGGACCCAATGCAAGCAAAAATAATGCAGTGGATGCCCATAGTATTCACCTTCTTCTTCTTATTCTTCCCTGCGGGCTTGGTGCTATATTGGGTCGTGAACAACACGCTCTCAATTATTCAACAATATATTATTACCAAGCGTATTGAAAAAAGCGGCCTACCGACCCGCTAACAAGCTATGGCTTACACAACGGATACCAT
The DNA here is from genome assembly GCF_963975605.1 of uncultured Zhongshania sp. Lineage (NCBI taxonomy): Bacteria > Pseudomonadati > Pseudomonadota > Gammaproteobacteria > Cellvibrionales > Spongiibacteraceae > Zhongshania > uncultured Zhongshania sp. Next base: position 121,518 of record NZ_CAXBHN010000005.1, read on the forward strand.
CGCCGCCATCGCCACGCCACCGGGAAAAGGTGGCGTTGGTATTGTGCGTATCTCCGGCCCCAAAAGCCAAGATATCGCGCGCTCCATGCTAGCGCTAGACAACATCACCCCTCGATACGCGCACTATGGCAACTTCTTAGAAACCACCGCAAACAGCACGTCAACGATTGACCAAGGTATCGCACTGTTTTTCCCCGGACCAAATTCCTTTACCGGCGAAGATGTACTCGAACTCCAGGGTCATGGCGGCCCCGTCATTCTTGACTGTTTACTGCGCGAGGTTATAAGCCAAGGTGCTCGAATGGCCAGACCAGGAGAGTTTTCCGAGCGCGCTTTTCTCAACAACAAAATAGATTTAGCTCAAGCAGAAGCGATTGCAGATCTAATCGACAGCGCCTCTGAACAAGCTGCACGTCAGGCTATGCGCTCTTTGGAAGGCGCCTTCAGCAAAGAAATTAACAGCCTTGTCGAAGCGATAACCCTGTTAAGAATATATGTAGAAGCCGCCATCGATTTTCCAGAAGAAGAGATCGATTTTATTAGTGACGGCAAAGTCGCAAGCGAACTTCAAAACATAAAAAACCATCTTGAGACGGTATTTAACTCAGCTAAGCAAGGCAGCATACTGCGGGAAGGCATGACCGTCGTTATTGCAGGAAAGCCCAATGCCGGTAAATCAAGCCTACTAAATGCTTTAGCTGGGCGGGAATCAGCCATCGTCACCGATATTGCAGGCACGACTCGCGATGTCCTTCGGGAAAACATTCTAATCGACGGCATGCCCTTACATATCGTAGATACCGCGGGCTTACGCGATAGCGAGGATCCGGTTGAGCTCGAAGGGATTAAACGCGCCTGGAACGAAATCAGCCAAGCAGACCGCATACTATTGGTCATAGATAGCAAAACCAATGCTGAAGATAACGTAAACATTCCTCCTGAATTTGACGTATTTATCGCACAAGACAAACTCTCCATTATCTATAATAAATGTGATTTAACCGGGCAGAAAGCCGGAATTCACGATGACGGAATAAGCCGTTTATTCATTTCCGCTAAACAAAATCAAGGTATTGATACCCTGCGAGAGCATCTAAAATCGTGCGTCGGCTATGATGACGGCGATACGCCGTTTATAGCAAGACGCCGGCATATTGATGCATTAACACGCGGCCGAAACCACATATTAAATGGCGAGCTACAACTCACAACTTATAATGCCGGCGAACTGCTCGCTGAAGAACTACGGCTCGCCCAAAATGCTTTAGCTGAAATAACCGGTGAATTTAGTTCTGACGATCTACTTGGACGCATTTTCTCGAGCTTTTGCATCGGAAAATAGCCACATCTCCACCGCAATCTAGCATAGTAATAATCACACTATAGGATACACTTAGGATAGAACTACCGCATCTAAGGATTGTTAATGCAACGACGCTTACTAAGGCGCAGCCTGATTATATGCACCTGTACACTAATACTGTGCTCCCCACTAGAAGCGGAAATATGGAATACCGACGACCTGCCCGTGGTATTAACTCCCGCCAGACTTAAACAAAGCCGCAGCGAAGTACCCGCAAGCGTCAGTGTTATTGATCGCGATATGATTATCGCCTCTGGGCTCAAAGAAATACCTGAACTATTTCGTTTAATACCTGGCACCTCTGTCGGCGCACGAGATGGCTGGAACTATGTTGTTAGTTACCACGGCACAAACTACCGTGACTCACGCCGAATGCAGGTCTTAATAGACGGAAGATCTGTATATCAATCTGGACTAGCAACGGTAGATTGGAGCGATATTCCCATAACGATACACGACATAGAACGTATCGAAGTGGTTCGCGGCCCATCTAGCGCTAGCTATGGTGCCAATGCATTTTTAGGTGTAATTAATATCATCACTCGTCACCCCACCGACGTAAATGCATACGAAATAAATATTCTCAGTGGGACTGAAAATACCGAAAATTATCGCCTTAGTTACGCTGATGAAATGCTTAACGGAAATGTAAGGGTAACTCTCGCCAGTATCCAAGACGACGGCTTTGATATAGACAAAAATGGCGCAGAACGGTTTGATAGTAAATCCAGCAAAATAATTAATAGCAGATACGAGACACTTGTTAACAACTACAGTATTAGCCTAGGCGCTGGTTATAAAACGGGAGAAATAACCGACGATTTTGCCGATGAAGACGTTACACAACCAATTACAAAAACCGACGACTACTATCTATCGACTAAAATCGAAAAAGAAATATCTGAACTTCACCAACTAGCCTTCAGATATAATTTTTCAGCTCAAAAACAAATACATCGCTGGACTGTAGAAATTCCACCATTTTTTATTGGAATTAATGACAACCCTTCACCACTGGTACTAGCGGATGCAAATGAAGACCTGCGTGTTAATCGTCAAGATATAGATTTACAAGACACCTATATTTGGAACGATAAATTAAAAACTGTAGCAGGGGTGCATCTCAAAAAATCGCGGGTTTCCTCTGAAACCTATTACGGAAAAACAGTTGATAGCAATAACTATCAACTATTTTTTAATATTGAAAAGAATATTATCGAAACCTTTACAATCAATGCAGGTGGTTCTTATGAGTACGAACAGAACGTAGGTAAAAATTTTTCACCACGAGTATCCGTACATTATCATATTGATAATAACCATAGTCTTCGAGCTATTTACTCCGAAGCAATTAGAACACCTGATCTGCTTGAAACTTCTGCTAATTGGACATACACCGCTCGCAATGTAAGACCAGCTAACAATGGTAGAACAGAAGGCACGCTAATTCAAAGTGCAAGTGGAAACCCAAATCTTAAACCAGAAAAAATAGAATCGCGGGAAATTGGCTATTACGGAAATTTCAATCAGTATCATTTGCAGTGGGATGTGAAAATATTTTTTGACCAATTAGAACAACTTATCTCAAACTCCATATCACTGGAAAGATTCAATCCCGTTAACAGTGGGAACTTGAAACAATCTGGTATTGAAACTGAGATCGACTACAGGCCGAACAGAAAATGGCTTATCCATTTCAGCTACGCGTATATTAAAAGTAAGGCGTACAGCAATAGCGACCAAGCATTTACTCCTAACACTGAAACTACCTTTACGCCAAAGAATTCAGCTAGTGCTCTACTTAGCTATAAGACAGACGACAATATCCAAATTTCATTTTCACAGTATTACGCTAGAGAAATAGGTACATCCCAGAATAAATATTCGCGCAGCGATATGCGAGTATCGAAAACTATGCCTTTTAAAGATAGCGAAATTGAACTTTCATACTCAGCACAATTTAGGCACGACGAAGACAGCGAGCTACTCAGCAGCAATATCTACCGAGATGATTATCGTCAATTTATTGGGATAAATTTAAGGTATTAATATCGACAAGAGTCAAGGACTAGCCTCTTGATAAAACTAATTCACGGATTATTCATAGCGACATTGCTGTTAATATCAACGTCGGCGTATAGCGAAGACATGTTCATCGTAGATATTGTCTTGCCTGCAAAAAATAGTACTCTAGAAAAATTATCAAAAAAAATTGCAGAAGAACAAAATTTTATCGTTCACACCTACGAAAACCAATTGCCGAATAACGAAGATAAGGGGGACATATTAATCATAGTATCTGAAAATCTTCTCCCCTTACTAAAAAGCAATTCTTACAAAGCAAAATTCGCTCTTTATGTAAACTCAAATGAATACTTTAAGAGTCAACATAAAAATGCCACAGCACTATTCTCAGATCAACCATTAAAAAGACAAGTCCTACTTATAAAATCAATTTTCGATAATAAAAAAGTTCAACTTGGTATTGCCTATCAGGACAAAACTTATGAAAAAATTATCGACGATATTTCTATACAAAATCCACTATTAACAATAAATTCATACGAGATAAATACGCCCAATATAATAAGGAGCGTAACAAAAATAATTCAAAATAATGATGTCTTATTAACTACTTCAGAGAACACTATTTATAATTCCGACACTATAAGACCTATTCTGTTAAGTAGTTATCGCCATCAAACTTTAGTTATTGGGCCAACAGAAGGCTTCGTCAAAGCCGGTGCGCTAGCTACGGTACTTTCTACACCAGATCAATACACTTCAGATATTGTATCAATGGTAAATTACTATATAGATACGAAGAAATTACCTGCTCCACAATACCCTAGTAATTTCGCAGTAAAGATAAACTATAGTGTCGCAGAATCACTTGGCTTAACCCTTCCTTCAGAGGAAGAGTTAAGGCGACGCTTCCCCGATGGGGAGTCCAACTAAAATGTTACTTAAATTTAGAAAACATACTATTTTTAGTCAAATACTGATTGCGGGTATATCACCAGCAATTGTCATATTTATATCTCTTTTTACTTATTCATTGATAAGTCGACTTAATGACGCCGCCGTAAATCAGAGAGAAATTGCCACAAGAATTGCAGAAAATATTGCCGCATCTAGTGAGTTAGCAATCATAAGTGGAAATGACACTCAACTTATTGAAATCATGCGATCAGCTATAAACAAAGATATAACAGCAATAACCGTTGTAAATTTACTTACAGAAAATAAAGTATATCTAAAGTCTAATCACAGAAGTCATCAATCATTTGAATTAATAACAGTACCTATATTCCAGAGTAGAGTAGACATCAGTGACTCTTTTACGGGCGATATTAATACATCTATAAAATCACAAAAAGAAATTGGCACCGTAACGATAGAGCAGTCGAAAGATCAGTTAGAGAAACTACAAAAACGAATCGTTATTGTTTCTAGTAGCATAGGAGCACTTTCTATTTTCTTGTGTATTCTCCTAGCTTGGGTAATAAGTAGACGAATATCAAAACCACTGGCCGAAATAAACATATTTACAAAGAATATATCTTTAGGGAATCTTGGTAGTCGACTCAAAGTGAAAGGAGAGGGCGAGTTATGCGAGTTACAAAATCATATTAATGAAATGACTATGAATCTCGAGGCTCAGCAAGCTGAACTCACCAGTCGATTGCAGCAACTGCAACTTGCAAAAACCTTGGCAGATGAAGCGAATAATGCAAAGAGCTTGTTCTTGGCTACGATGACCCATGAACTTCGCACGCCCATGAATGGCGCTCTTGGTATGCTGCAACTGCTATCAACCACGGAATTAAATCAGGAACAAAGTAATTATATAGAAATAGCTAAAAGCTCCAGTGAACACTTATTAAATATTGTAAATAATATTTTGGATTTTTCAAAAATAGAGAAAGGTGATCTTAAACTCGACTCCCATCTTTACTCACCGACGACTCTGTTTGACATGCATTTAACGCCATTAATCTACGAAGCGAAAAACAAAGGAGTTGAGCTAAACTACAGCGTGTCCTCAAAATTACGGTCAGTAAATGTTTATGGTGACGACACCCGAGTTCGCCAAATCGTTCTTAACCTCGCGTCAAACGCTGTGAAGTTTACCCACAGCGGAAATATAAACATTAGATTAGACAGCGAGGAAATAAATGCAAAAGAATTGCTATTAACGCTCAGTGTTGAGGATACAGGTATTGGTATCGACGAATCAGATCAGCTCATTGTATTTGACAGTTTTCGGCAGGCTGACGGATCTAGAAAGCGGCGTTACGGCGGTTCTGGCTTAGGCTTAGCGATTGTTAAGCGTTTATGCTCGCTTATGCAGGCTGAGCTTAAAATGGACAGTAAGCTAGGAGAAGGTACCCAATTCACCATTAAATGGAAATGTCGGTACGAAGCTGTTCAAGCGATAGATGAAACGACAACTCAAGAAAATGTTCTAGCCGGTAAAACGGTGTTGATCGTTGAAGACAACCCAGTCAATCAAATGCTGGTGGCAAATACAGTAAAACGCTGGGACATGATTGCCTTAACGGCAAACAACGGCCAGGAGTGCTTAATTGAACTACAGAAACAGCACGTCGATATTGTCCTGATGGATTTACAGATGCCCACTATGGATGGCTATGAGGCAAGTATAAATATAAGGCAAAACGCTGAGTATGCTGCTATCCCAATCATTGCGTTAACCGCAAATAGCATACAAGAAGACAAAGACCGTTGCTTTTCGGTTGGCATGAACGATTTTTTAAGCAAACCCGTCTCATTAAATGTTCTAAAAGAGAAAATCAGTTATTGGCTCAGCTCATAAAGCGCTGGGAAAACACCAATTAAGTATGTGGGTAAGTGACTCAAATAAGCACTCTTACCCACAGGGAAAATAAAGCTAGCAACTTATCCACATTTCATCCACAAAAGACCAGCATGATTTTGACACCTTATCTGTGGATAAACCCTCTACTTATCATTGGTATAACTCTATATTTATCAGAGTGTTAAGTTAGTTATTAACAAAATACGCTTCCCTAATAACTATATTTAAAGTAAAGAAATAAGATAATAAGAATACATATGTATATACATTATTAACTAAAGATACTTGATTAAAATTTCACCAATTCATTGCAGCAGGCTTAGATCCACGTATAATTTCGCGTCTTCATTCAAACTCATTTTCAGGTGTTTCGTGGATTATCCGCAAAGCTACGACGTAATTGTTATTGGTGGTGGTCACGCTGGTACGGAAGCAGCGCTCGCTGCAGCAAGAATGGGTTGTGCGACCTTATTGCTTACTCACAATATTGAAACCCTGGGGCAAATGTCATGTAACCCCGCTATTGGGGGTATCGGAAAAAGTCACCTTGTTAAAGAAATTGATGCCTTAGGTGGCGCGATGGCAAAAGCCACCGATTTGGGTGGTATACAATTTCGAGTATTAAATGCTCGTAAAGGCCCCGCAGTAAGGGCAACACGTGCACAAGCAGACCGAATTCTTTACAAAGCGGCAATACGCACAATTTTAGAAAATCAGCCAAATTTAGCTATTTTTCAACAAGCTGTTGATGATTTAATTGTTGAAAATGAAGAAGTTAGAGGTGTTGTTACCAATATTGGTCTGCGCTTTTTTAGTAAAACGGTTGTTTTAACCGCAGGGACCTTTCTTGGCGGTAAAATTCATATTGGCTTAGATAACCACAGCGGTGGTAGAGCAGGTGATCCACCATCACTCGCTTTAGCACAGCGCTTACGCGAGCTACCTTTCCGAGTTGATAGACTAAAAACCGGCACACCACCGCGAATAGATGCGAAATCAGTAAACTTTACAGGTTTAGAAGCCCAGTGGGGCGACACACCAAGACCCGTGATGTCGTATTTAGGAAACCAACAACAGCATCCCGAACAAGTATGTTGTTGGATTACCCATACCAATGAGCAAACCCACGATATTATTCGCGGCGGTCTAGATCGCTCACCGATGTATACCGGTGTGATAGAAGGAATTGGGCCACGGTATTGCCCATCGATCGAAGACAAGGTTCATCGCTTTGCGGATAAAAATTCACATCAAGTATTCATAGAGCCAGAAGGCTTAAATACGCACGAGCTTTACCCCAACGGTATTTCAACTAGTCTGCCTTTTGATGTTCAGCTGAATCTAGTTAGATCGATCAAGGGCTTCGAAAATGCCCACATGACCCGCCCTGGTTATGCGATTGAATACGATTATTTTGAACCTAGGGATTTAAAGTACTCACTGGAAACCAAGTTTATACGCGGTTTGTTCTTTGCTGGCCAAATTAATGGCACCACAGGTTACGAGGAGGCCGCAGCACAGGGCTTACTGGCTGGAGCTAATGCAGCTCTGCAAGCACAGGGCAAGGAAGCGTGGTGCCCGCGTAGGGATGAAGCGTATATCGGTGTTTTGGTTGATGACTTAATTACCATGGGTACCCGCGAGCCCTATCGGATGTTTACCTCGAGGGCCGAGTATCGCCTATTGCTGCGAGAAGATAATGCGGATTTACGATTAACAGCAAAGGGCCGAGAGCTGGGTTTAGTTGATGATACTCGCTGGGCTGTATTCTCAGAGAAATGTGAAAACATTGAACGAGAAAGAGCGCGCTTAGCGTCTTTTTGGGTGCAACCAGGCAGTGATGCCGCGAATGCCTTAAATACCAAGATAGAAAAACCACTAAGCCACGAATACAATTTGTTGGAGTTGCTTAAACGGCCTGAATTGAAATACGCCGATATCGCTGCCTTAGTAGCTAGCCCTGAAAATGAGGTTTGTGAACAAGTCAGTGAACAAATTGAGATCGGTGTTAAGTACGCCGGTTATATCGATAGACAGCAAGAAGAGATCGACCGTTTGCGGCGGTATGAGAACACTAGATTGCCTTTGGATTTTGATTATTCGATTATCGAAGGTCTGTCTAATGAGGTAAAACAAAAATTGGGTAATACGCGGCCACAGACCTTAGCGCAAGCGTCACGGATACCCGGCGTTACGCCTGCCGCAGTATCTTTGTTATTGGTTTACTTAAAAAAACGCGGACTGCTTGATAGGAAATCAGCCTGAGTGGAAGGAATTAAACAAGGATTACTAGGTGGCATTGCAGAGTTAGGTATAGCGGTCTCTGATCAGCAAGTCGACTTATTGCTTGATTACTTAAACTTACTGCAAAAATGGAATAAAGCGTACAACCTCACCGCTATTCGCGATCCTCAGGCAATGGTAAGCAAGCATCTTTTAGATAGTTTGAGTATCGCACCTTATATCTTGAGCGACCGTTATTTAGATGTTGGCACGGGTGCGGGTTTACCGGGTATACCGTTAGCGATACTGTTCCCACATAAGCATTTTTCGCTGCTGGATAGCAACGGCAAGAAAACGCGGTTTTTGATTGAGGTACGCCAGCAACTGAAACTCCTCAATGTGAGTATTTACTCAGAGCGCGTTGAGCACTTCAAAGCCGAAGCGCGTTATGATGGTATTTTATCGAGAGCATTCGCATCCTTACGCGATATGATCGATGGTTGTGAAGGGCATCTCACCGAAGATGGTCGACTCTTCGCGATGAAGGGTGTTTTTCCTGATACAGAGTTGAGTCAGCTCCCAAAACACTTTATCGTCGAGGCTTCTTACGCCTTGTCGGTGCCAAATGTAGAGGAAGAGCGGCATTTAATCGTGCTGGCCCGTCATTGAAACGTTGGCGTCTTTGAACCATTTGTAGAGAAAAATTGGTTTCTGGCAGGGAAAACGGCGGGGAATGAGGGCGTTTATAGACTTAAATGGCCCATTCTGCACGATGTTGACATAGTGCTTGGGCAAAAGAGCAATCCTGCAAAGGTCTCTCAAAGTAAAACTGAAGGAAAATCCAGTGGCCAAGGTATACGCAATTACCAATCAAAAAGGTGGTGTCGGTAAAACGACAACTAGCGTAAATCTGGCTGCATCCTTAGCGGCAACCAAACGTAGAATTCTATTGATTGACCTAGACCCGCAAGGTAATGCAACGATGGGTTGCGGGGTAGATAAAAGCAGTGTTGAGTACTCGGTTTACGATGTACTTGTCGCAAATAAACCGATTAGCGAATGTATTGTAGACGCACCAGAATGTGGTTTTTCCATTTTGCCGTCCAATCAAGATCTAACTGCTGCAGAAGTAGAATTAATCAATGAAATCGGTCGTGAGTTTCGTCTGCGCGAAGCGTTGAATGCCGTTGCTGATCAATATGACTATGTGTTGATCGACTGCCCGCCGTCCTTAAACATGTTAACTGTTAATGCACTTGCCGCTGCAACCGGCGTGATCATTCCTATGCAGTGTGAATACTATGCCCTGGAAGGTCTAAGCGCGTTAATTAATACGGTTAATCGGGTCAAGCAGCTAATAAATCCGGCCTTAGAAATCGAGGGGATATTGCGTACCATGTACGATGGCCGCAACGGCTTGACCAATCAAGTAACCGACGAACTGCGTCGTCATTTTGGTAATAAAGTTTATAGCACCGTCATTCCGCGTAATGTCCGCCTTGCCGAAGCGCCAAGTCATGGCTTGCCGATTTTGTTTTATGATAAGCAGTCTAAGGGGGCATTGGCCTACTTAGCGTTAGCTGGCGAAGTATTACGCCGCGCAACGGCGCAAGATACAAGCGCGAACACACAGGCTGAACAAATACATGGTTAAAAAAAGAGGATTGGGCCGCGGGCTAGATGCACTGCTAGGGGCTTCTGCCACACCGGTATCAATAAACCCCGAACTGGCTGGCGTCGATCTCGCTAAACGTGAGAATTCGGAAGGCCAGTCTGAGTCAGCTACGCCGACTACCGACGGCACTTTGCGTAATTTGCCTATCGAATTTATGCAGCGTGGTCGCTATCAGCCCCGTCGTGATATGCAGCCAGAAGCGCTGGAAGAGTTGGCAAACTCCATTCGGTCACAGGGGATTATGCAACCGATTGTGGTTCGTCCAATTGATGGTGGCCGCTACGAGATAATTGCTGGCGAGCGCCGCTGGCGAGCCTCCCAGTTGGCGGGTTTAGATTCGGTTCCAGCATTGATTCGCGACGTAGCCGACGAAGCCGCCGCTGCGATGGCGCTAATTGAAAATCTGCAACGTGAAGACCTTAATCCCATGGAAGAAGCCTTGGCCATGGTACGGTTACAAAAGGAATTTGAGTTAACCCACGCTGAAATTGCCCAATTAGTCGGTAAATCACGAACCACAATCACGAATTTATTACGTTTGACGGGCTTGCGAGAAGAAGTCCAAAAACTATTAGAAAATGGCGATATTGAAATGGGTCACGCCCGCGCTTTGCTGGGCGTCGCGCAAGAGCAGCAATCTGCTGCTGCATCTACAGTTGTTAGCAAGGGACTTTCGGTACGGCAAACAGAGGCTTTGGTTCGCCGCTTGGCAGAAGAGAAGTTACAAGATAAAACCAAAAAGCCAGTTGCCCTTGATCCTGACATAAAACAACTGCAAGAAAGTCTCTCTGAACGACTAGGGTCACCGGTATCGATTCAACACACCGCAAAGGGGCGCGGTACTCTCACAATTAAGTACACTAATCTCGATGAGCTAGACGGTATTTTAAATCACATAAAATAGCTTATTTTGTGTACAGTGCAATAAGACCCTACATTATGTAGTGTTTTATGACACATGTTCTACGTTGTAACTGGGTAAATTATTGATTTTAAGAGTATTAAATAGATTTTGTGAATAAATGACATATAAGTCATAAGCACTTAAATTGGTTGAATATTGCTTATATAGCCCATATAATTCGCCCCGTTTTTTGAACAAGCAGTACGAGCACGAAGTAAGCCATTATTTGACATTCGCGGTGGCATAGATGACAGCAGGAAATGAGCGGAAAGTTCCGCGCGCTGCTCATAAAATAGCTAGACCGCCGATACTAAAGATATACGGTTTGCAATGTGCGCTTGTGCTGTTAAGCAGTTTCATACTGTTCCCCGTGGATAAGGTTATGGCCTATTCCGCAGTCATAGGGGGAATGATTTCCGTAGTGCCGAATGCATATTTCGCGCGCCAAGTATTTCGTTACACTGGCGCGGCATTCGCACGCGAGGTAGCTCGGTCTTTTTACCGAGGCGAATCCGGAAAGTTTGTGACAACAGTGATGTTGTTTGCAGCAACGTTTGCATTAGTACAGCCGTTACAGGTGTTTGTCTTATTTCTGGCATATTTGATCGTTATGCTGCTGAACGCTGTAATACTTGCCCGCTACGCTTTGCGGGGCAACAGAATTTAAAACTTTGGTCAACGCGTTAACATTTACGAGAGTGACACATGGCAGGTGAATCGCAATCCACCGTTGGTTATATCCAGCACCATCTTACCAATCTAACTTATGGCAAACTTCCTGCCGGTTATGAACGTCTCGACGAATCGGGTCATGTTCATGAAGTACTGACACAAGATACGTGGACCTTGGCCCACAGCGGCGCTGAAGCTTCAGATATGGGTTTCATGGCAATTCACGTCGACTCAATGTTGTGGTCTATCGGTCTTGGTTTTTTGTTTTTAGTCATATTTGCTCGTATTGCTAAGCGCGCTCATAGCGGTGTGCCGCGTGGCGCTCAAAACATACTTGAAATGATCATCGGTTTTATTGATCAAACCGTTAAAGACGGCTTTCATCACAAAAATGCCATGATAGCTCCAATGGCATTGACCATTTTCATGTGGATTCTGTTAATGAATACCATGGACTTGGTACCGGTTGACTGGATTCCTGCCTTTATGGCCTGGGTGACTGGCAATCCGCACTTCTTCTTTAAAGTCGTTCCAACTACTGACCCGAACGTAACCTTAGGTATGGGTTTCACCGTGTTCGGATTGATGGTGTACTTCACCATCGCCAAGAAAGGCCTTATGGGCTTTGTTAAAGAGCTGACTTTGCACCCATTCCACAGCCCTAAATGGTATGTAAATATTTTATTGGTGCCTATTAACTTTGCACTAGAAGCTATTTCTTGGATATCTAAACCAATTTCATTAGGTCTTCGGTTATTCGGCAACATGTATGCCGGCGAAATGATCTTTATCTTGATTGCGACTATGTTTGGTGCCGGTTTGGTACTGGGTATATTTGCCGGTGTGTTGCAGTGGGCGTGGGCAGTATTCCACATTCTTGTTATCACACTACAAGCTTTCGTCTTCATGGTTCTGACCATTGTCTACATGGCAACGGCGCATCAAATTGAAGAAGAAGACCAGTTTCACTGATTTACATTTTTATTAACTTAAAGTTGAAAGTAGGAGAACTACCATGGGTTTAGCACTGATCGCTGTTGCGTTAATGATTGGTTTTGGCGCACTGGGCACGGCAATTGGCTTTGCAATTTTGGGTGGCAAATTGCTGGAAGGTTCAGCACGTCAACCAGAACTAGCACCAATGCTGCAAGGCAAAATGTTCCTGATCGCTGGTCTGCTTGATGCGGTTCCAATGATCGGCGTTGGTATTGCGATGTACGTACTGTTTGTTGTTGTTCCTGGTCTGCCAGCTTAATTGCAAGCAGCTAAAAAACACCAACAGCAAATTCATACAGCAGAGGTATCGGCGTGAATATTAATCTCACACTGATTGGACAATCGATCAGCTTTCTGTTCTTTGTGTGGTTCTCCTACAAATTTGTATGGGGTGCCATTCGCACAGCGATGGATGAGCGTGAAAAGCAAATCGCTGATGGTCTGGATGCTGCGGATCGCGCGGGTCGTGACCTTGAGTTAGCTCAAGAAAAAGCGACCAAGCAATTACGCGAAGCGAAAGCAGAGGCGGCAACAATTATTGATGCTGCTAATAAGCGCGCTAGCCAGATCGTTGAAGAAGCGAAAGACGTAGCACGAACAGAGGGCGAACGCCTGAAGGCGGCTGCTGAAGCACAGATTGAGCAAGACGTGAACCGCGCTAAAGAACAGCTGCGTTCACAAGTTGCCAAGCTTGCTTTGGTTGGCGCTGAGAAAGTGCTTGAAGCATCTATCGATGAGTCTGTTCATAAAGACATGGTCGACAAGCTGGCCGCAAGCCTTTAAGCGAGGTTGATCATGGCGGAATTAAGCACAACAGCTAGACCCTATGCTAAAGCGGCCTTTGAGTACGCTTTAGCAGCATCGACGTTGGGAGAGTGGTCTGCAATGCTGGCAACAGCGGCAGCCGTATCCCAACAACCGGAAGTGATGAAGTTTTTAAGCTCTCCGGCGATGACAACCGATCAGCAAGCGCAAACGTTTATCGACGTATGTGCTGATACATTTAATGCTGGCGGACAAAACTTCATCAAGATTCTCGCAGAGAACAAGCGCTTGGGCTTACTCCCAACAATAAGCGAATTGTTCGAAGCGCAAAAGGCCATCCAGGAACGTACAGTGGATGTAGAACTGACAACAGCGTTCGCGTTGGATTCAGAGTCTGAGAAGCGTCTTGCTGAAGTTTTAGGCAAAAAATTGGCACGCGAAGTTCATGTTCACACTACCGTCGATCCCTTGTTATTGGGCGGCGTGATTGTGAAAGCAGGGGACTTGGTAATAGATGGCTCGGTGCGCGGTCGCTTAGCGAAACTCGCTGAAGCAATAAATTCCTGAGCGTTTAGAGAATAGGATTGAGGAACAGAGCATGCAGCAACTGAATCCATCCGAGATTAGCGATATTATCAAACAGCGCATCGATAAATTAGATGTGTCTGCTCAAGCCCAGAATGAGGGCACGGTAGTATCCGTATCTGACGGTATCGTACGTATCCACGGTTTAACCGAGGTGATGTACGGTGAAATGATCGAGTTTGAAGGTGGCCGTTTTGGTATGGCCCTTAACCTTGAGCGCGATTCTGTAGGTGCCGTAGTACTAGGTGACTACTTAGGAATTGCCGAAGGTCAAACCTGTAAATGTACAGGTCGTATCTTAGAAGTACCGGTTGGTCCTGAATTACAAGGTCGCGTTGTTGACGCACTGGGTAATCCAATCGACGGTAAAGGTCCTATCAACGCAAAATTGACCGACGCAATTGAAAAAGTTGCTCCCGGCGTAATTTGGCGTAAATCGGTAGACCAGCCAGTGCAGATCGGTCTTAAAGCCGTTGATGCGATGGTACCAATCGGTCGTGGCCAGCGTGAGCTGATCATCGGTGACCGCCAAATCGGTAAAACAGCAATTGCTGTCGACGCTATCATTAACCAGAAATCGTCTGGTATTAAATGTGTGTACGTCGCTATCGGTCAGAAAGCTTCTTCTATTGCGGCAGTAGTGCGTAAATTAGAAGAGCACGGCGCTATGGACCACACCGTGGTTGTTGCGGCGACGGCTTCTGATCCAGCATCTATGCAGTTCATTGCACCGTTCACTGGTTGCACCATTGGTGAGTACTACCGCGATCGCGGCGAAGACGCACTGATCATTTATGATGATTTGACCAAGCAGGCTTGGGCCTACCGTCAAATCTCCCTGTTATTGCGTCGTCCACCGGGTCGTGAAGCTTATCCCGGCGACGTTTTTTACCTCCACTCTCGTTTGCTTGAGCGCGCAGCCCGCGTTTCAGAGGATTACGTAGAGAAGTTCACCAACGGTGAAGTAAAAGGTAAAACAGGTTCATTAACGGCTCTGCCAGTTATCGAAACCCAAGCGGGTGACGTATCGGCTTTCGTACCGACCAACGTCATCTCTATCACCGACGGTCAGATCTTCGTTGAAACCGATATGTTCAACTCAGGCATTCGTCCTGCGATGAACGCAGGTATTTCGGTTTCGCGGGTTGGTGGTGCAGCACAGACAAAGATTATTAAGAAATTGTCTGGTGGTATTCGTACCGCATTGGCTCAGTACCGTGAATTGGCGGCGTTCTCGCAGTTTGCTTCTGATCTAGATGAAGCGACCAAAGCTCAGTTGTCACAAGGTGAGCGCGTTACCGAATTGATGAAGCAGAAACAGTACAGCCCCCTCAGCATTGCTGAAATGGGTCTGTCTTTGTACTGCGCCAACGAAGGCCATCTGAAAAACGTTGAAGTTGCTAAGATTCTAGATTTTGAATCAGCAATTTTATCTTTCGCCAACAGTGAATACGCTGCGGTAATGAAAGAAATCAACGACAGCGGTAACTGGAACGCAGAACTGGAAGGCAAGTTCAAAGAACTCGTTGAAAAGTTCAAGGCAACTCAGACTTGGTAAGACGTTAAGCTGCGCGCAAGCGCAGCTTTTCTGCTTGAGGATTGTTGAATCATGGCAGGTGCAAAAGAGATACGCACCCAGATATCCAGCATCAAGAGCACGCAAAAAATCACTAGCGCCATGGAAATGGTTGCGGCGAGTAAAATGCGTAAAGCTCAAGATCGCATGGAATTGGGTAAACCCTACGCTCAGCGCATGCGCGCTGTGGTGGGTCATATCGCCAATGCAAATCCAGAGTACCGTCATCAGTATATGACTGAGCGGGAAGTTAAACGCGTCGGTTATGTCATTGTCTCTACTGACCGCGGCTTGTGCGGTGGTTTGAATACCAATGTATTCAAAAAAGCCATCAAAGCAATGCAGGGCTGGTCAGAAAAGAACGTAGAAATTGATTTGTGCTTAATCGGGAGTAAAGCCGGTGCATTCTTCAAGAGCTATGGTGGCAACGTTGTTGCAGCGGCAAAAGATATGGGTGAAGCACCCAGCGTTGCTGATTTGATTGGCAGTGTAAAAGTTATGCTCGACGCTTACGGCGAAGGCAAAATAGATCGCCTGTATCTGGTTGGTAATGAGTTTGTGAACACCATGACTCAAAACCCATTTGTAAACCAGCTACTGCCTCTGGAAGCAGAGCAAGACGACAGCTTAAAACACCACTGGGATTATATTTACGAGCCCAGCCCTGAAGAATTACTGGAAGGCTTACTGACTCGTTATGTTGAGTCACAGGTTTACCAGACAGTGGTTGAGAACGGTGCTTGTGAACAGGCAGCTCGAATGATCGCGATGAAGAACGCGACAGACAATGCCGGCGATATTATCGACGGTCTGCAGCTGGTTTATAACAAAGCACGTCAGGCGGCGATTACCCAGGAACTGTCGGAAATCGTGAGTGGTGCAGCGGCGGTAGCGTCGTAAGATTTTTCACCACTGAAACAGAATTTGATTATTTAAGGTTTTGAAGAGGAACCGGACATGAGTAGCGGACGTATCGTACAAGTTATCGGCGCCGTTATCGACGTGGAATTTCCACGCGATGCGGTACCACAGGTCTATGATGCACTGTTGGTTGCTGACAGCGGTCTGACCCTGGAAGTGCAACAGCAATTAGGAGACGGCGTAGTTCGTACCATCGCCCTCGGTTCTTCTGAAGGATTGCGTCGTGGCCTTAACGTAAACAACACTAAAGAAAAGATCATGGTACCCGTGGGCATCGAAACCCTGGGTCGGATCATGGACGTGTTGGGCAACCCAATTGACGAATGTGGCCCCATCGGTGAAAAAGAGCGTATGCCTATTCACCGTAAAGCGCCTGCTTACGAAGAATTAGCGGCGTCTTCTGACCTACTCGAAACTGGTATTAAGGTTATCGACTTGGTTTGCCCATTCGCTAAGGGCGGTAAAGTTGGTCTATTCGGTGGTGCGGGTGTTGGTAAAACCGTCAACATGATGGAATTGATCAACAACATCGCATCTGAGCACAGCGGTCTGTCTGTATTTGCCGGTGTTGGTGAGCGTACCCGTGAAGGTAACGACTTCTACCACGAAATGCAGGAATCTGGCGTTGTTAACGTTCAAGACTTCAGCAAATCAAAAGTAGCAATGGTTTACGGCCAGATGAACGAGCCACCGGGCAACCGTCTGCGTGTAGCACTGACTGGTTTGACCATGGCTGAAAAATTCCGTGACGAAGGTCGTGACGTACTGTTGTTCGTTGACAACATCTACCGTTACACCTTGGCTGGTACAGAAGTATCTGCACTGTTAGGCCGTATGCCTTCAGCGGTAGGTTACCAGCCAACACTGGCAGAAGAGATGGGTGCACTTCAGGAGCGTATTACCTCCACGAAGACAGGTTCTATCACATCTATTCAGGCGGTATACGTACCGGCGGATGACTTGACTGACCCTTCACCAGCAACCACGTTTGCTCACCTTGACTCAACCGTTACTTTGAGCCGGGACATCGCTTCTAAAGGTATTTACCCTGCGGTAGATCCTCTGGACTCCACCTCACGTCAGCTCGATCCGCTGATTGTTGGTGCAGAGCACTATGAAGTTGCCCGCGGTGTACAGATGGTATTGCAGCGCTATAAAGAGCTGAAAGACATCATCGCGATCCTTGGTATGGACGAATTGTCTGAAGAAGACAAAACAACTGTAGAACGCGCACGTAAAATTGAGCGTTTCTTGTCACAGCCTTTCCACGTTGCTGAAATCTTCACCGGCAGCCCAGGAAAGTATGTATCTCTGAAAGATACTATTGCTGGCTTTAAAGGCATTCTCGGTGGTGATTACGATCACCTTCCTGAGCAGGCTTTCTACATGGTTGGTACCATCGACGAAGCAATCGAGAAAGCGGCTAAACTGTAAGCTCGCACTAGCGAGCTTTATGCCTGAGAGGCGAAAATATGGCTATGACTATTCATTGTGACATCGTGAGTGCAGAAGCAGAGTTGTTCTCTGGCCGTGCCAAGCTGATTGTTGCAAACGGTACTCAGGGTGACCTGGGTGTGACTTATGGTCACGCGCCGTTGCTAACATCCTTGGAACCAGGTCCGGTACGTATCGTACAAGACAACGGCGAAGAGATTATTTTCTACGTGTCTGGCGGTTTTCTGGAAGTACAACCCAATGTGGTGAGTATTCTTGCAGATACGGCTATGCGTGCTGGCGACCTCGACGAGGCAGCGGCACTAGAGGCGCAGAAACACGCTCAACAAGCGATGTTGAATCAAAGTGCAGATGTTGATTACTCCCGTGCAGCAGCGCAGTTAGCGGCAGCATCGGCTCAGCTTCGGACTTTGCAGCAAATTCGTAAGTCACTAAGTAAATAGTACGGTTTAACCGTATTAGAAAAAGGGCGGCTCTGGCCGCCCTTTTTTGTTTCCGTTACTATCTCCTGCTATATCCTTTTATCGGTAAACGCGCGCAACAGCAAAAGGTTAAATAATGACACTAGACGTAGTGATTCTGGCCGCAGGTCAGGGCAGCCGAATGCGCTCCAAGATCCCTAAAGTGCTGCATGAAATTGCCGGTAAGAGCATGCTGAGGCACGTTGTCGACGTCGCCGAAAAAATTGGCGCCGATAGAAGCCATATTGTGATCGGTCATGGCGCTGATTTGGTTAAAGAAAGTCTCGCCGGACAAAATATAAAATGGTCTCTGCAAGCGGAACAAAAAGGTACCGGCCACGCTGTAGCCCAAGCGTTGCCAGTCATCCCGGAGGATAGCCGCGTTCTTATTCTCTATGGTGACGTGCCGCTTATTTCGTCGCAAACCCTCGATGCATTGCTTGAGACCGCCTGCGCCGACACCCTTGCGCTGCTTACCGTGTATTTAGACAAGCCAACGGGCTATGGCCGTATTATTCGCGACGGTAATAATAATGTTATTGCGATTGTCGAACAAAAAGACGCGACGCCAGAACAGCTATTAGTAAAAGAAGTAAACACCGGGATTATGTCGGTAAGCGCTAAGAAGCTAAATCAATGGCTGCCAAGGCTTAAGTCAAATAATGCTCAGGGCGAATATTATTTAACCGATATTGTCGCCATGGCTGTCGCCGATAGCGTTGCCATTAAAGTAAGTCACGCGGCACATCCCATGGAAGTGCAGGGCGCTAATACCCGCTCACAACTGCAATTACTTGAGCGCTATTACCAAGGGCATCTTGCTGAAGCGCTAATGGTTCAAGGTGCTAGCTTAGCCGATGCTACACGAATAGATATCCGTGGTAATTTACAAACTGGCGAAGATGTTTTTATTGATGTGAATTGCGTTTTCGAAGGTGACGTTGTGTTGGGCGACGGCGTAAGCATTGGCCCAAATTGCCATATTATTGATTCAAACATTGCTGCGAACTGTGAAATTAAATCTAACTCTGTTATTGAAGGTGCAAGCTTAGCCGCATCCTGCACGATTGGACCCTTTGCACGTTTGAGGCCAGGTACGGTATTGGCCGAAGAAGTTAAAATTGGCAATTTTGTAGAAACGAAAAGAGCAAACATTGGCCGCGCAAGTAAAGTGAGTCATTTAAGTTATATCGGTGATGCCGAAATAGGACGCGATGTTAATGTGGGTGCAGGAACGATTACCTGTAACTACGATGGCGTTAATAAATTTAAAACCGAAATTGCAGATAACACTTTTGTGGGGTCAAACACCGCACTTGTAGCGCCGGTTAAGGTGGGCAAGGGCGCAACCATTGGCGCCGGATCAACCATTACTGGCAATATTGCCGATGGTGAATTAGCGGTAGCGCGCGCTAAGCAGCGTAATATCACTGGGTGGAAACGGCCAGAAAAAAAGCCCCGTGATTAACTGCAAAAACAGAATTTAAAAAGGGAACGACACATGTGTGGCATTGTAGGTGCAGTAGCGCAGCGCGAAGTTTCAGGTATCTTATTAGAAGGTTTGCGACGCCTAGAATATCGCGGCTACGATTCAGCTGGCATGGCGATTATCGATCCCAGTGGCCAGATACAAAATCGTAAGCGGGTTGGCAAAGTTGAAATACTTTCCGACGAGCTCTCCGAAAGCCCTTTGCACGGTCGCGTGGGTATTGCTCATACTCGCTGGGCTACCCACGGCCAACCGTCGGAAGAAAACGCCCATCCCCATGTCTCAGGTAACATTGCACTAGTTCACAACGGCATTATTGAAAACCATGCTGAACTTAAAATCCGTCTGCAAAAGTTGGATTACGTATTTGTATCCCAAACCGACACCGAGACCATTGTTCACCTAATACACCATTACTATCAAACAACGCAGAACTTGATGGAGGCGCTTAAGTTAGCGATTGCTGATTTACACGGGGCCTACGGACTAGCGGTTATTCACTCTAGTGAACCAGAAAAAATTATTTGCGCCCGCAAGGGTAGTCCTTTAGTCATCGGCATTGGTATTGGCGAGAATTTTATTGCCTCTGACCAGCTTGCCTTACGTCAGGTAACCGACCGTTTTGTGTATTTAGAAGAGGGCGATGTAGCTGAAATCACGCCGGAACAATACTCTATTTTTAACGCTGAATTTACGCCAGTTTCTCGCGATATAACACAAATCGATGCGGCCGCGGAATCGGTGGATAAGGGCCACTATCGGCACTTCATGCTCAAGGAAATTTACGAGCAGCCCTCCGTGATACGCCGGTCTTTAGCAGGCAGATTGGGTAGCAAAAAAATACTTGTTGAAGCAATGGGCTCACATGCGGGTGAGATATTACAGAATATTTCCTCCGTACAGATAGTGGCCTGCGGCACGAGTTATCATGCAGGTATGGTTGCTAAATATTGGATAGAAGGTTTAGCGGGCGTGCCTTGTCGTGTTGAAGTTGCTAGTGAATTTCGCTACCGGAAATTTAAAGTTCAAGACAATACGCTGTTTATTACTATCTCTCAATCAGGTGAAACCGCAGATACATTAGCCGCACTAAGGCTTGCTAAAACGCTGGGCTATTCAGCATCACTTACCGTATGCAATGTTGCTCAAAGCTCTTTAGTTAGAGAGTCAGATTTATACCTAATGACAGAGGCCGGCCCAGAAATTGGCGTTGCTTCCACAAAGGCATTTACAACACAGTTAGTCGCACTTTTGTTTTTAACGGTAGCGCTTGGCCGCCATCACGATATGAGTAGTGAGCAAGAAGAAGACATTGTGGCAGCGCTGAATGCGCTCCCGGATCTTTTAGCTGAGACCTTAGAATTAAATTTAGATATTAAAAAAATGTCTAATGCCTTCGCAGAAAAACATCACGCGCTTTTCTTGGGGCGAGGCGCGCAATGGCCTGTTGCAATGGAAGGCGCATTGAAATTAAAAGAAATATCTTATATCCACGCAGAAAGCTATCCGGCTGGGGAACTTAAACATGGCCCGTTAGCGCTGGTTGATGCAGATATGCCGGTTATTGCGGTAGCACCAAATGATGAGTTATTAGAAAAATTAAAATCTAATATTGAAGAAGTTCAAGCGCGCGGTGGTCAATTATTTGTGTTCAGTGATAAAGCAGCTGGTTTCAAAGCCGCTAAGGGCATGAATATTATTGAGCTTCCCCATGTTAACGATGTTATCGCGCCGATAATCTATACCATTCCTTTGCAATTATTGTCTTATCATGTGGCAATTCTCAAAGGTACAGATGTCGATCAGCCTCGGAATTTGGCTAAATCTGTAACAGTGGAATAACGTACAAAATAAGAAGCGACTGATGATAAAGAACAATATGGACTGTCCATTGCCAATATAAACTGTCTGATTGCCATTTAGTAGCAATATAGGCTGTCCTATATTTTTAACGCTTGGTCAATCATATGTTGATTTGTAGGGATTGTGGATCGTTAACTAAGGCTGACATCTTCTTTCTCCTCGAGCTTTCTGAAATGATGCGTATGCGGTCACCAGAAAAGAAATGGCGCTGTTCACTACTCGCGCCATATTTATTGATGCTAGTTATTTTCTAACCAGTCTAGGATCAGCGCGTTCACTTCCTGTGCACGATCGAGCATCACCCAGTGCGAGCCACCTTCGATGCGTTCATAGCGCCAATCGGCATCCATGAGTGCGCCGCTGGTTTTGATCTGGTCTTCCCATAGGTAAGTGTCGCCGCTACTCCAAATCCCTAATGTTGGAACTTGGCCTTTACGCGGTTCGGATTCGCCGGAGACCATGGCCAGATAAAAAGAAGACATCTGATTGGCCCGATCCCAGTTCAGCATGCCGTTGAGGGCGCTGGGATTCTGCATGCGTGACCACACTTCATCGATTTCTGGATGGGTCGGAATAATGAAGTGCTTGAAGAACTCGCCGTCTTTGGCCGCGTAGAGACTGGCGGTATCGGGCTGGCCGTTCAGGTACATGTACCAGCTTTCCTTGACCTCTTCCGGGCCGGACATGCTCATCATGCGATCGGGGTGGCCGACGGAAACAGCGACATGTCGCCGGAAGCGTTCTGGTAGGTTTAGCACTAGCTCCCAGCTGACAAAAGCGCCCCAGTCATGGCCGATGACATCGACCTGCTTCAATTCGAGTGCGTCCAGCAGGGCGACCATGTCGCCAATGATCAGTTCGCCCTGATAACGTGCGGTTTCCTGTGGTTTGTCAGTCTGTCCATAGCCGATCATGTCGGGTGCGATAACACGGTAGCCGGCCTTCACCAGGGCGTCTATCTGATAGCGCCAGACACTGGCAGTGTCTGGTTGGCCGTGCAGCAGCAGCACGACGTTATCGCCTGCGCCAGCATCGATTACATGGTAGTTGATGCCATTGAGGGATATTTCCTTGCTCGGAAATGAGGTGGCGACAATAGTATTGTTGGTGTTCTTATTCATGAGTAACTCCGATAGAAGGATTACGTAACAGGTGAATGCCTGTGAGCAGGGCCCATAACGGCAATAAAAGAATGAAAATGAGTTGAACAAGTTCGAATACAACAGTGAGGCCGAGCACGCTGGTCACGAAGGCGGTTGCATAGCACAGGCCAACGAACATCAGTAGCCGACCAAAAGGCATGCCAGAGCGGTGGATGGCTCTCCCGACCACTACGCCCCACAGGCCCATGACGGGACCTTCCAGCTTCCAGAGCCCCTGGGCCGCATGGCTTATAGCCAGCCAGGCTTTTTCGCTAGCGGCCTGAGACATTGAATCGCCCGCGGCGTGCGCCACGACCAATGGATGCAGGGTAGAAAACTGGATGCCGGCACCGGCGGTGCCGAGGATGACGTAGACCACGATGCACAGCAGGGCCATGTCCATGGGTACGCCATGATCAGGGCGTAGACGTGCCCAGAAGTAGGCACCGATGATCAGGAACGGCAGATAAAAACCGAGGCAGTCGAGGATCATGGCTAGCCAGAACTGGTCAATGGCAGTCGTCGGTAGAGCCAGAAATTCAGCCGGCCGCAGAACCATGCCGAAGTCGCCGCCAGTCGCCGCAGCGTAGAAGCCGGCACAGGCCCAGGCCTGGATGGCGGCGATGATGGCGGCCCAGGCAGTGAACTGCCGGCCGTCAGAGTAGTTGCTAGTATTTTGCATATCTTTATTCCTGAATCTGAACGGGATGACTTGCCAGGTACTGCGCGATGGCGTCAATGTCGGTGTCCGACAGAGCAGCCGTTATGGTTGGCATTGTTCCGGATGGGTCGGCTCGTCTGCCGTCGCGATAAGCCTGCAATTGGTTGACGAGGTAATCGAAGCCCTGACCAGCTAGTCGTGGGAAGCTGCCCTGACCGGCAAAATTCGGACCGTGGCAGGCGATACAGCCGCCTTGCTTTACTAGATCTTTACCGGCATCGCGCAAGGCAGGATTGGCCTGGAGCGAGGAATTGGCCACGACAGGCTGTGTGGCGAAATAAGCTGCGAGCTGTTCGATTTCGTCTTTGCTGAGGGTGGCCGCGAGTGGTGACATATTCGGGTTGGCACGTGTGCCGCTGGCAAAGGCCTGCATCTGCTCAACTATATAGGCTGCGGGCTGGCCGGCAAGGTCGGGATAAAGTTGGTTAATGCTGTCGCCTTGATTGCCATGACAGGACATACAGGCCTGATGCAGTTGTGGCCATGCGCCACCGCGTTCGATATCGGCTTCGCTCATGGCGACCACCGCTTGGCTAAAGCGGTAGTAGCCCAGCAGCTCAGGCCCGAGTAGCGCGCCGCCACCGACTAGCACTGCCAATACGATCAGGCCCATCAGGGACAAGCGGCTCATACCCAGGTTCCGGTGTTTCATGCGGACCTCCGCAGATTATTCAGGGCCTGCAATGCGGCGCGGTGGCCGGAACGCACGGCGCCATCCATATAGCCGGCCCAGATTCCGGCGGTTTCCGTGCCCGACCAGATCAAGCGTCCGACCGATGGGTGCAGGGCCTCGCCATGCTGCGTCCAGAAGCCCGGCGGGATGGCCGATACGCAGCTGAGTATCCACGGGTCCTGCCCCCAGTCGTGGTCGTGGTACTGGATTGGATGCAGGGCTTCTTCGCCGAGTGCGCGGGCATAGATCTCACTCAGTATTTTTTCTGCCTGTTGGTGATCGGCAGGCAGCATGGATTGCGCCACGAAGGCATTGATGACGCCAGTCGAAGCGTCTTCAGGAGAATTGTCATAGGCCCAGAAAATAGGACCCTGTGCCTGCATGATGTGGCCGTTTAGCCCTTTGTCTCGCCAGAAGGGTTTTTTGTACACGTGCGCCACTTTGCGGGCGGGGGAATGCGCGGGCCACTGACGTTGTAGTTCCTGCCGGGGTGTAGGCAGTACCGGATCAAAGTCGATCTGCTGGCACATCGCTGGCGACATCGCGAGGATGATTTGCCGTGCATGCACGATGCCAGTATCGGTCTCGAGCGTCACCACCGACTGATCCCAGTCGCGAATTCGGCGCACGGGCGAAGCGGTACGAACCTTGTCTCCCAGCGCTTCGGCCATCTTCAGGCTGAGGACTTGCGAGCCGCCAGAAATGCGGGTTTCCTGTGCACTGTCCTTGATGGAGTCGAGGCGATCGTAGCGGCTGTCGGCCGAATTGATCATCGACAGGAAATGCAAAAAGCCCATCTTGGCCGGCATCACACCCCCGGTCAGGAAGGAAGAAATGCTCCAGCCTATGCGATCCTCGGGCGAAAAGCCTTGCTGCGCCAGCCAGTCGCCCAGCGACATTTTATCCAATTCGGCAGCACGCTCCGCTTTCCAGGGCGCGCCGGAAGGGACACCGCGGGCCAGCTCATCAAGCTTGGCGGCAATCTTCATGTCGGTACCGAAAGTGCCGCCCAGATCGACGGATGCCTGTCCGTCACCGGCCATGAAAGTGGTTTTGCCTTGGTAATACGTTGGGAAAGTGCCGATGCCCAGTTCCCGTGTCAGATCGGCGATAGCGGTCTGGCCGGGCCCGATCCATTGGCCACCGGCTTCAGAGAACTGATCATTGCCCAGGTCGTGATTCAGGGTGCGACCACCGACGCGATCCATTGCCTCCAGCACCACGAAGGATTCGCAGCCAGCGCGTTGCAGATCACGCGCTGCCGTCAGGCCAGCCAGTCCACCACCCAAGATGGCGACATCGACCACATGATCGCTTGCGCCTGTCGCCTTTTCATCTGCGGCAAAGGCTCTTGCTGCTGGCAGGGCGGTAAAGGCAGTTGCACCGGCCGCCACCTGTAGAAAATTCCGGCGGCTGAATTTATTGTTGTTGCCACGACCGGTCATATCTATCTCCCAAGCTTCTTCATGATGGTCTCCTGGACGCGGCGGCTACCACCGCCACTACGCGGTAGCACTCGTTACGCATAAATTAGCCGTTGAAGGCGGTTAGATCTTGCGGCTCGATGCCATTGTCTTCGCAGAACTTCAAGTAACGCTGCATGCCGGTTTTCCAATTTTCAATGGCGATGACGTTGTTGTTGTCATCCAGATAAACCAGATCGCCGACGATGACGTTAAACACTATTACCTCGCCCTGATTAAGGGCCACAGGTGTATGCTCCGAAGAGGCTGTTTCGTAGACCACTGTATTTGGGCCCGCGGTCCAGTCATGTTCCTTGTACTTCCACTTGCCGGTCAGAGTATAGGCAATGACCGTGCCGCTGTGATGGTGGCGCGGCATTTCCATGTCGCCCGGGGCTTTCAGGAATACAATCATCTCGTCGGTGATGGGGTTGAATTTGACGTATTTCAGCATCACCTCAGGACTGTAGGGGGTGAAGGGAATCCAGGGCAGTGATTCCAGATCAATACAACCAGTGTCAATGTTTTCAAAGTTCATGTTCGGTCTCCTGTGTGAATATGAACAGTATTCACACTGTTAGGCTCTGAGACTTGCCATTTTCTGACAAGCTGTTGATATTTTTACCTCGGTGTTGTCCGCCTGAAATACAGGCGGCATGCGTTTCCAGATTTCTAATCGCACTTCCACACCCGTGGCATAGCGATCACCCCTATGCCTGCAAATCAGTCGGCCAAGAGTAAGCACCGAGCTGTTCGCGTAGCAGTAGTTTGCTGACCTTGCCGGTGGCGGTGTGCGGAATTTCGTCGACGAATACCACATCGTCTGGAATACAGAACTTGGCCACCTTGCCGGGATACTGCGCGAGGATATCTTCGCGAGTCACTTCCTGATCGGCTTTCTTCACCACTGCAATCAGCGGGCGCTCGTCCCACTTGGGGTGTTTAACGCCAATGACGGCGGCCTCGGCCACGGCTGGGTGGCCCATAGCGATGTTCTCCAGTTCAATGGAACTGATCCACTCGCCGCCGGACTTGATCACGTCCTTGGAGCGGTCGGTGATTTGCATGAAGCCGTCCTGATCAAGGTTGGCCACATCACCGGTGGGAAACCAGCCGTTTTCCAGCGGGCTGTCGTCCTTGCCGAAGTACTGGTTGACCACCCAGTGGCCGCGTACCAGCAAATCGCCGGCGGCCTGACCATCGCGCGGTAGTTCATTGCCATCGCCATCGACAATTTTCAGATCGATGCCGAAGGGCGGACGGCCCTGCTTGGTTTCCAGCGCGAATCGGTCTGCGTCGCTGAGTGTCAGATGCCGCTGTTTTAAGGTATTAACCGCCCCCAGCGGCGACAGCTCGGTCATTCCCCAGGCATGCTGCAACTTGATGCTGTATTCGTTTTTAAAACTCTGCATCAGCGCCGGTGGGCAGGCTGCACCGCCCACGATCATGCGTTTGACTGTAGATAGCTTTGTGCCGGTCGACAGAAGGTGTTGCAGTACGCCTAGCCACACGGTCGGTACACCAGCGGTAAAGGTGACGCCTTCATTCTCGAACAGCTCGCACAGGCTGGCCCCGTCCATGCCCGCCCCGGGGAACACCAGCTTGGCGCCGACCATGGGCGCGGCATAGGGAATGCCCCAGGCGTTGACGTGGAACATGGGCACGACGGGCAGCACGGCATCGCTGGCCGACAGGTTCATGGAGTCCGGCATAGCGCTGGAAAAGGCATGCAGCAGCGTAGAGCGATGTGAGTACAGAACCCCCTTCGGATTACCCGTGGTGCCGGAGGTGTAACACAGGGCGCAGGCGCTGTTTTCATCCAGCTGCGGCCAGGCAAAGTCATTCGACTCGGCGACCAGCAGGTCTTCGTAGCACAGCAGGTTCGGAACGTTCAGTTCCGGCATGTGCTCACGATCGGTCATCGCAACCCAGTGCTTGACGCTCGGGCATTGGGCGGCAACAGCCTCAATCAGTGGGGCGAAAGTCAGATCGAAAAACAGGATCTGGTCTTCGGCGTCGTTGACGATCCAGGCGATTTGTTCTGGGAACAGGCGGGGATTGACGGTGTGGGTAATCGCACCCATACCGGAGATGGCGTAGTACAGCTCGAAATGACGATAGCCGTTCCAGGCCAGGGTACCAACTCGATCACCGGTCTGGATGCCGAGTGTCTGCAGGGCATTGGCTAACTGCTTGGAACGCTGATGGGCATCGGCATAGGTATACCGGTGAACGCCATTATTTATCGCGCCGCCGTCGTCGGCGCTTAGTCCTTCCACTGTGCGTGATACGATCTCGGTATCGCCGTGAAAACGCTCTGCGTGTTCGATCAGTGAAGACACGATCAACGGTTGATTCATCATCTGGCCTTGCATGGTTTCTTCCTTATAAAGTTAGTTCTCACGTTGCTTGCTCCAATTAGCCTATGCCGCCATCGACGGGCCACCAACCCTTCTTTCGAGCTAGCTGGCAATGCGGCACGTCATCATCTAGCCAGAAGGCTTCTTCATCGGTGACTACGAGTATTTCTTCCCACTTGGCACCCGCCGAGTAATTGGGCGTCGCGATATGGGGTTCAACCGCCCAGACGCCGGGCAGCGGAGCATGGTCGGATTCCGCCCCGTCGTTCCATAGTGGCGACTGGATGCTGGGAATGATTTTTGCCAGTGCAGCCTTGCCGAGCAGCCAGACATACACCGGCAGACCATAGCCCATCACCCGGTAGCGCTGCAGGAAGCGCTGCGAACGCGATCCCTCAAAACGCGCAACGCGATGGGCCAGCACACGCTCTGGATAGAGGCGATGCACGTTGACGAAACCGCGGCTGGCGATCAGGCCGTCCAGTTCACGATAAATCAGGCGCATGCTTTTGCGGGCGCGCACGGACTTGAGGATGAAATCGCGGCATTCGATTAACACTTTCTGCATGGCTTCGACATCGGGGTTGTTGCCGAAGCTGAAGCTGTAAGCGATGTCGCAGGCGTAGCCGTCAAAGATGGGGGCGACGTCCAGGATTACCGCCATGCCTTTTTTCAGACTCCGGTCGGTGGCCTGGAAATCGCTGTCTTTTTTAATGTCCTTGAACGCGGTGCGGCTGCTAAACCATGCGAATGGCTCATGGAACATATCAGTGACACCGTGTTCGGCGAGCAGCGCGGAGATACGTTTGCAGGCTTCTCGCTCGGTGATGCCGGTCTGCAGTTCATTGCCGACTTGGCGAACCACGTCGTAGGCTAGGGATTGGGCGGTCTTGAAACCCTCTAGTTCGTCGAAATCGAATTTATCTATCTTCATGTTGCTCACCGTTGTCGCCTTGACCGCCCAGGGCGAGTGAATGGATGAGCTTATTGTTGGGATTTCCTTAACTCTGAGCTTGTTATTTTCTGACTTTGTGTTGATATTTACGGACTGGATTGATTTGAGGGACAGACATGCAGCCTGATGCCAATCGCATGCCGGCGCGTTACTACGCGTCGCTTTGTGATCTGCTCAAGACGGACGGTTTGGATATTGAGGCTGTTTTACGCGCGGCAGACATTTGGCCGACACAGATTTACGGGCCGGATGCGACCCTGAGTGTTGTTCAGTTCGAGGCCCTGGTTGACCAGCTGATAAAAGCCAGCGGGCGTACTGACCTGGGCTTTTTGATGGGGCGTCAGGTCAAACTCAGCAGTCACGAAATTCTGGGCTACGCCATCCTCACCAGCCCGACGCTGGATTATGCCCTGCAGATTGCCTCCCGCTATTACCGGCTAATGAACCCGGCCTTTGAGATGCAGTACCGGCATGGACCAAAGTCGTCCGAAGTCATCTTTCAGCCGATTCAATCCCTCGGGACGCCGGCCCTCCGGTTTCTACTGGAAATGGTAGTTGTGAGCGCCCATGAACAGATTAAGTCGCTCATACAGGAGGCTATGCCTGTCTACGGTATTTACGTGTCCTATGCCGAGCCCGCTTACGTTCAGCATTATCGCAAACTGCAACCGGCCATTTTTCATTTTGGCTACGAGGATAGGCCGGGGGCAAGAATGGTGCTGAGTAATGATGCACTATCGCGGCCATTGCCTTTGGCGGATAAGGCATCGCTCAAAATGGCCGAGGCGCGTTGTGAACAACTGATTCAGGCCACTATAGAATCCAGGCAGATGACCGAGTGGGTGACCATGATACTGCGTGAATCCACCAATGGCTTCCCCTCGCTGGCCGAATTAGCGCAGTTGCTGAATCAGTCACCGCGCACCCTGGATCGGCAATTGAGTCGCGAAGGCAGCCGCTTTCTGGAGATATCCAAACGCATCCGCCAGGAAAAGGCATGCGCACTGCTGCAGGCTGGTACGCAGTCTGTATCCCAGATTGCCTTGCAGCTTGGCTATAACGAAGTTGCCAGTTTTTCACGGGCCTTCAAGCGTGAGAGCGGCTGTAGCCCGAGTGAATATCAACAAAAACAAGGAAACTAAGTTTGGTTTGATAAATTGCTTGCATGAGCGCGGTATGTTTATTAACAACGGTGTTGTAGACCGACATCAGCTTTATATCCTTAAGTTAGATGGGGATTCATTCAAGGTTTGAATAGCCACCGATTGATTAGCGATCTATAAAGCTGAAGTAGTGTTTAGTAACCACCGCGGGATCCTCGAGCTGCGGATAGCGACGGCATCCTCACTCCGGTCGGATTTGGCCATCGCGCAGGAGCTGCCAAAACCTGAAAAGAAAGAATTATTAATCGGTGATATTACACAGCGGCACGCCATTGACTACTTATTTTGCTTCGGCGATTTTATTCATGTGGTTTCAATCGTTTCGCTAGGCTTTGTTGGAGAACCCAGCTAGGCCATCCTGACCGTTCGACGGTCTCGCCTTCAGGCAAACGTCTATCTCGGCAATTTCTTACTTTCGTAAAGCGAAGCAAGCGGCGTCTAACAAAATACTGTCATCGACGCGTCTAAAAAATATTGACCCAGACGCTCAAGTCATTGACCGAAACGACATTGCCGGTTGATTTATTCACGGCTGGTCGACAAGGTGGAACCACCCTTAATGCGCGAATTATCTATATAGAACTAAGTCAAACTTTCATACAATGACTGGCTATAAATTCGTTCTTAAGTACCGGAGAAATAATGGCAACGTCAGAGAATCATAATAATGACGCTATTTTTTCTCCTTTGCGCCACGCCTTGTTTCGCAATATGTGGTTCAGTAACACGATTTCCAATGCTGGCGGGCTGATTCAGAGCGTCGCGGCTGCCTGGATTATGACCAGTATTTCGACCGCCGATCACGTCGCCTTAGTACAAACAGCAACCTTTCTACCGATGGCCTTGTTCGCATTACCGGCCGGCGCCATTGCGGATATTTATGACCGTCGCAAGGTGCAAATCACCTTCTTTCTGCTGTCATTGATTGCCGCCGTCATTATGACCTTGGTATCGATACTGGGTTTAATTACACCCTGGGTTTTACTTGGCTTATGCTTTTTGGTGGGTACGGGCGGCGCCTTGGCGGCACCGGCGCGGGGAGCGTCCATTGCAGAGCAGGTCCCCAAAGAACTGCTTTCTCAAGCGGTGGCGCTAAATAATATTAGCTTCAATTTGGCACGTAGTGTGGGTCCTGCGATTGGGGGCCTTATTGTTGTTAGTTTTGGGGCAACGGTCGCCTTTGCCATTAATGCGATCTCTTTTGTACCAATGCTGGAATCCTTGCGCAGATGGAAGAGAGAGACCGAGGTTTCTCGCCTACCAGCTGAGGGCTTGCTGCGCTCTATCAACTCCGGTGTGCGCTATGTAATGAATATGCAGCCAGTGCGTCGTGCTATCGGGCGAGCATTTGTTCTATGTTTTATCGGTGCGTCACTACCGTCTCTGATGCCCTTGATTGCCCACGACTTGCTACAAGGTAATGCCGGTACATTCGGCCTGTTGTTGGGTTCATTTGGCATTGGTGCGGTGTGCGGCATTTTTGTACTTCATCCTATGCGCAAGAAAATTGGCAACGAGAATACCTTAAGAGTGTGTACTGTGATCGTTGCTGCAAGCTTAGTGGCTTTGGCTGCGAGTACTAGCATTGCCTTGGATTTCATCATTCTGATGGTCGCGGGTATGGCGTGGATGATGATCACGACATCCATCAGTGTTCTGGTTCAGTTGTTTGTGCCGCGATGGGTGATGGGGCGCGCGATAGCGACGTCAAGTGCGTCGATTACTTTGGGTGTAGCGATAGGTTCCTGGGTCTGGGGTCTTATCGCCAAAGATCACGGGGTGGTAATTGCGTTTCAGATATCGGCTATCGCGCTCATTGTGTCATTGCTATTAGGATTTCTTCTTCCAGTTGCAGATCGGACGACCTCTACCGAGTTAGATGAACAAGTCTTAGATGACCCTGATGTTACCCTGGGTATTAGCGGCCGCAGCGGCCCGATAAGCATTGAACTGCAGTACCAAATTCCAGAGGATAAGGCCCGAGACTTTTATAGACTAATGCGAGACCAGCAAAAAGTTCGGTCACGCAATGGCGCGTATGCTTGGTCGTTATCTCGTAATATTGCTGACCCAGAATGTTGGTCTGAACGATTTAGCTGCCCAACGTGGAACGATTATTTGCGCTTGCGTAACCGAAGAACCATCGAAGATAGCGATCTGCAGCGGCAAGCGGCAAAAATGCATATCGGCATTGAGCCCATTAAAGTATTGCGTTGGCTTGATCGCCCCGCAGGGTCAGTCCGCTGGAGTGACGATGCACCTGACCGTGGCGATGATGCCCTAAAGCTAGAAATACACTCTTAGCCCGCGGCAATTTATCTCTGGTAAGCATCTCGTCTTTTAGAAAAGCACGGAGTTCATTATTTTTACAATTCGGCGCGTACTGAGTAATCCCATTGTGCTGCTTACGTGTGTCGCATTATTTTGGGGTGGGAATGCAATCGCTGGCAAGTTAGCGGTGGGGCATGTTTCACCAATGCTGTTAACGGCGCTGCGTTGGCTATTTGCGGTTATATTCATTGCGCCTTTTGCACTAGTTAAAGTGCGAGAACAGTGGTCAATTATTCGCGAAAATATGCTGATGTTATTTCTGTTTGGCGCTTTCGGTTTTGCCGGATTTAATGCACTTTTCTATTACGCCTTAAATTACACCTCAGCGATTAACGTGACGATAGAGCAATCAATCATGCCCTTGATTGTCTTCTTCGGAAATTTTTTATTATTTAAATTAAAACCAAGTGCATTGCAGCTAGTAGGATTTGCCCTAACTTTATTTGGTGTCGCAATCACAGTATCCCACGG
The DNA here is from genome assembly GCF_963975605.1 of uncultured Zhongshania sp. Taxonomy (NCBI): domain Bacteria; kingdom Pseudomonadati; phylum Pseudomonadota; class Gammaproteobacteria; order Cellvibrionales; family Spongiibacteraceae; genus Zhongshania; species uncultured Zhongshania sp. The sequence goes on from NZ_CAXBHN010000005.1 coordinate 154,588, forward strand.
TGATTTGTCTCGTCTCTTACTGTTGAATTTGAATCGCGGTGACGCCTTAATGATGTTGGCAGCGCTATTGTACGGAGCTTATACCGTTACCTTAAGATATAAGCCTGCACTGCATTGGCAAGCTATGATATTTGTCCTGGCTGTATCGGCCCTGTTGTCGTCACTACCCTTGGCATACTTCGAGTATCAATCTGGAAAAATGCTATTCCCAGATTTACACGGAATGGGCGTGGTTTTATATATTGCTATTTTTCCGTCGCTTTTAGCTCAATCGCTTTATATTCGCGGAGTAGAAATGGTGGGCGGAAATCGCGCCAATTTATTTATTAATTTGGTGCCGGTATTCGGTTCAATACTAGCAGTACTCATTTTGGGAGAGGTATTACATGCTTACCATATTGTGGCACTCCTACTTGTTGTCGCTGGAATTTTGTTAGCAGAGCGCAGCGCGATGATGCGGCCAGAGGTGGGGTAGATGAGAATTGCGGCGTCCATCGTAGAAAATAGCAGTATTAAATGTGACAGCTGCCGAGCGGCTTGCTGCCGTCTAGAAGTCATGTTGATCAGTGATACCGGCGTCCCAGAAAAATACATACAGCGCGATGAGTGGGGCGGTGAAGTGATGGCGCGTTTGGATGATGGCTGGTGCGCGGCACTAGACCGCGACTCCATGCTTTGCACAATCTATGAAAATAGACCGTTTATCTGCAGCGATTTTGCGACCGGTTCGTATGAATGTTTAGATGAATACGAGCCGCGTTAATCTAAAATAATAAGATGATTCGGCAACTCGTTTTTGGCTGCGCTGGCAGGAAGTTGTCGCTGCAATTCTTTGCCACAAGATTCTATACATTCAATAAAGCCCTGCGCGGTTTCGCCTTTGGCAACCCGTGCGGTAAATTGGCTAACGATAGCTTGCCAATAACTATCTGGAATTTTTGCAGAGATACCGCGATCCACCAAAATTTCCACATAGCGCTCCGCTTCAGACACAAAAATTAGCATGCCTGTTTCGCCCTGGGTGTGATGCAGATTTTGTTCTAAAAACTGTCGTCTCGCTAAATTGCTGGCGCGCCAGTGCCGCACTGCGCGGGGGATTAGTCGTGTTTGAACTTTTGGCAGTTTGAACACGACTGCCAGTAAAATAAAGACGGCCCACTGGCACAAAATTAATTGATGTACGCTTAGCCATTGGGGGAAGTAATTTACCGCGCTGGGCAATAACAGCGCTAAAACACTGGCCCATAGTAAGGGAATGTAGGTGTAGTCATCTGCTTGGCGAGCCAAGACGGTGACTAATTCGGCATCAGTTTGACGCTCAGCATTGCTGATGGCCTCTGCGACCTGCGATTGTTGCTGTTGGTTTAATAAAGCCATAAATAACTCTGTGTTTTTAAATTCGCGACGGGGTAAATAAGCTCATTGCCTTACCAGCCTCCAGAGGCACCGCCGCCGCCAAATCCGCCGCCACCTCCACCAAAGCCGCCACCGCCAAATCCACCGCCACCGAAGCCACCACCATAGCCGCCGCTGCGACCTAGGGCGGAGCCCAATAGTAGGCCGCCGAGTAAGCCGCCGCGACCCCGGCCACCGCCCATCATCATAAAAATAATCAGAATAAAGAGTAGGCCGCCCAGGGCGGGTGGTGATTTCTTAGTGGAAGTTTGCTTCTTAGCAATCGCAGGGGCTTTGCCGTCAATGATCAAAATCATGGCTTCAACAGCACGGCTAACGCCGCCGTCGAAGTCGCCGGCTTTAAATGCAGGTGTGAGTATTTGCTGAATAATTTGCGCGCTGCGGGCATCCGTCAATTGGCCTTCCAAGCCATAGCCAACCTCAATGCGCATTTTTTTCTCTTTCATGGCGATAATCAATAAGGCGCCATTGTTCTTGTCTTTTTCGCCAATGCCCCAGTAGCGACCTAGCTGATACCCGTAGTCGGCAATATCGTAACCCTGTAATTCCGGCAGGGTGACAACCACAAGTTGATTGCCAGTGCGTTGTTCCTGCGCGGCGAGCTGAGCAATAATTCTTTGCTCGGCACTGGCTGAAATTAACTCTGCGGTATCGACGACGCGACCACTTAGTTTGGGAAACTCTGGCTCAGCGGCGAAGACGCTGAGGCTACAGAGTAAACCGCAGAGCAATAGCGATGTGCTTTTAAAAAAAGACATTAGAAATTAACCTGAGGCGCTTCATCAGCCTTTTCGGCGGTGGCTTTAAAGGTTTCCCGCTCTTTTAGCTCGCTGTACATAATGCTGTGCCATATTTTGCCGGGAAAGGTGCGAATCTCGGTGTTGTAGCGGCCGACAGCAAGGATGAAATCGCGGCGGGCAACGCTAATGCGATTTTCGGTGCCCTCTAACTGGGACTGCAATGCCAAAAAGTTTTGGTTGGACTTAAGTTCGGGATATCTCTCAGACACCACCATCAAGCGACTTAAAGCGCCGCTCAGCTGCGATTGCGCCGCTTCAAATTGCTGAAGTTTCTCAGGGTTATCAAGAATACTGGCATCAACCTGCATCGAGGTCGCCTTCGCGCGGGCTTCAACCACAGCGGTCAGAGTTTCTTTCTCTTGGGCGGCAAAACCTTTTACCGTAGCGACCAGGTTGGGAATAAGGTCTGCCCGGCGCTGGTATTGGTTTTCTACCTGTGCCCATGCCGCTTTGGCTTCTTCATCTAGGCGGGGAATATTGTTAATGCCGCAGCCTGTGAGTAATAGGCTGGTAAGCAGCAAAATGAATAGGGTGCGACTGCGGTGGGTTAGCGATGGTGTTGCAGCGTTCATAATATCGGTCTCGTGAACAAACAGACCTCAATGGTAACACCCTAGCTGACGGACTGCAGAGTCGATACACACATCGTCTCCGCAGCGAGTGGTTTACGCAACGCGGCGCAAGCGCTTGCGACCATTGGCAGGGGCTTTGGGGAAGTTGGGCTGGGTTGGCTCCTGCTTACGGTGCAGATAGTTAATAATCGCTTCACGAATTTTCTGATCGCCACCCTCAATCCCTTGATTGCCGAATAGGCGGTTAAATTCAAAAACATAGGGGTGGTCACCGACCATGGCGATATCAAAACCACCGTGGTCAATACTTAAACTCGTTGCCAAGTGCAACGCTAGATTGATGGCCTGCGCGGGTACTGGGCTTTGGTCAATGACTCCGCCCTTGGCGACATTATTGTAAAAGCCCTGGTCTGACTGTAAGCGCCAGTAAGCACAGACCACCTGATCGCCAATAATGACGACTCGAATATCGCGGTTTATGGGAAGGTATTCCTGCACATACAAAATATCCGTGCGCTCCAAATAGGCTTTCCAATCGGCGCGGGTTTGAATTAACCAAACGCCGCTACCCTGTGACGCTTTGGGGAGCTTGGCGACAAAGGGGTGAAGCATCACGTCCCACAAGTCATCGGCGTTGCCGGGGGTATTGGCGCGAATTTCAGTTTGGGGAATATTGGCCGGCGCCACCATTTCAAAGGCGCGGGTCATCTCAATTTTGTTGTGCCCCAGTAAATAGCTGGCCTGGCTCGGGAAAACCTTGGCTTTAAGTCCATAAATTAAGGCGTTGAGCTGCCAGTACTCAGGATACAAAACCCAGTCGGCACTAGTGATGTCTTCTTTATGTTTAAAAATCTGCTCAGGTTTTAGCTGCAGGGTGTCATTAAAACCGAGGGTGCGAAAAACGTCGAAGGATATCCACGCCATGATTGCTTACAAGAAATTGAGGTGCGCCTTTTTAAGCCTAAAACCCCGCGTGGTCAATAGCTCAAGACCGGCATTTCTTGGCTTTGTCCGCCCCTATTACTTTAACTGCTTAATAAAGGCGTCAGATTCACTAATAGCTTTTTCCATGGCGCCGAGCAATTGCTGCACATCGCGATCGATTCCGGCTAACTCGCCCTTTAGCGCACCAATCGCGGAGGCGTTGAGATTGTGCTTTAGATACAACACATTATCGCGCAGGGCGTTCAAGACGGGGTCGATGCTCTTTTCTGCGCGACGCATAGATTTGATCAAAACACCGTACTGGCGTTTGGTGGCCTGCAGTTTATTGGCACTGTCGGCGCGCAGGCGTTCATTGCTGTAAAGTTTCAGCTCATCTTGCCATTCATCAAACAAGGCTTCGGCCACAGACTCTACACTATTGATACGGTCGGTCACTTCCTTGGCGGCGGCTTCGCTGTCTTCAAACTCACTGTTTAGGCGATGGTAATGGCTTTCTAAATTGCCGCCATTAAAGCTCACCACAGAGCGAAACTCGCTTAGGGCATCTTTAAATTGTTCTTGCGCGTCTTCTTGAGACTCTTTGGCCTCATCGACACGGTCTACCAAAATATCTCGTTTATGCACACCGACTTTTTCCATGGCGTTGTAATAAGTCGATTCGCAAGCGGAAATTGAAATTATCGCTGTGGTAGCGAGGAGGAGTATCAAAAGGCGCATGGGGTGTCCGGGGGCATTATTAATTATATGCTCAATGGTAGCGTGCATGGCCCGATGCAGCAAACAGCGGTGGCGGGTAAATTAAAGAGCGTCGTAGCGCGTACCTGGAATTGCTCTTTCCGCGCAGTAACACCCGATTCTATTTCAATGGCGCTAACCACGAGTCGCCCCCCAGCATTCGCTGTTGTCCGAGGTTCCAGTTAGCGCGCGATAGTAAATGCGGAGCTGGAGACGCGGGTTTGTAGTTGAGAGGGCTGGGCAAGGTTGAGGCGAGGAGGGCGGATTGCATGGGAGATAATTGAGCGGCGGAAACGCCAAAGTGATAGCGACTGGCAGCTTCCAAGCCAAATACCCCATTGCCCCATTCGGCGATATTCAAATAGATTTCCAGAATGCGCTGCTTGGGCCAGCACAGCTCTACCAAGCCGGTGAACCAAACCTCAAGACCTTTGCGCAGCCAACTGCGTCCCGTCCATAAATACATATTGCGGGCGACCTGTTGGCTGATGGTACTGGCGCCGCGCAGACTGCCGCGGCGCTCGCGCTCGGCAAAGGCTTTTTGAATCGCTTTTATGTCGAAGCCATAATGACGCGGAAAGTTTTGATCCTCAGATACCACTGCCGCCAGTGCGGCATGGCGGGGTATTTGATGCCAACTCAACCACTGCCTTTTTAAATGGTAGTCCGTGTTGCGCTGCTGCCAGCTGCGTTCCATCATCACCATACTGACGGGTGGGTTAATCCAGCGAAACGGCATAACCAGTGCGACACTGAGTAGCACTAATATTAGGGCTGTGCGAAAAAGTAGCCTCGTTATTCCCTTTTTTCTGGCCATGGTATGCCCCACAGTGAATGCCATTTATCCCCTCAAAGAGGGAAGATCTATAAGATGCTCTGACGGAATATGTGCGCATTCGTTGCACGTGATCATAGTTATAATTAACGTCATTTCGCTGTCGATAATTAGGCTTTTACGCAAACATATACGGAATTGGTCGATTCGCCATTTTGGAATGGATTGTAAAAAGACACCACATGGGAGCTCACACTCTCAAATACGGTTGCCAATAAAGCCTCAAAGTTGGCTTCTGGCAGATTTTGCGACCACATCGCAAACACGCCCTTGGGCTTTAGCTGCCTTGCCATGAGTGCGAGATTTTCAGTGGTGTAAAAGCTGGCGTTGGCGGAGTTTAAAAATTCGGTGGGGGAGTGGTCTATGTCTAAAAGAATGGCATCAAATTTTCTAGCTGTATTGTCTGGATCGAAGCCTGAGCGGGGATCGGTCGCCAAGTCGAAGAAGCTGCCCAGCACATAGCGGTGTCTCTTATCGGCGTTTAGAATTTTTCCCAGTGGAACCAACTCATCTTTATGCCAGCCGATAACGGTGTCTAAGGCATCAACCACAAATAGCTCGCTAATTCGCATGTCTTTTAGTGCCGCAACTGCGGTGTAACCCAGGCCGAGGCCACCGACAACCACGCTCAGATCTTCGCCTTGCGTTGCAGCTAAGCCGAGGGTGGACAAGGCCTCTTCGGCATCGACAAACATACTCGACATTAAAAATTCGTCGCCCAGTTTTACTTCGTAAATATCTCTGTCACCAAAGGCGGGCATGCGCCGTCTACGCAGTGATATTTCGCCTAAGCTTGAGGTTTGGCTATCAATTTCTTCGAATAAAAGAGACATGTACCGATATCCTGATGGGCTATTTGGGCTTCTTTCGCAAGGCTTTCTGATGGTATGAGAAGTCATCACCTTTGGCGAGGCGGTCGTACAGCACAACGTTCACCGTCGCGGCTAAATTCATACAGCCCTGCGTTGGTATGTAAACAATATCTTGGCAAAATTCGGTGATCTCCTTTTTCAGAGTACCGTCTTCTGGGCCAAAAATATAAAAAGCCTGGGCAGGGTGTCTATAGGTGGTGAGCGGCTTGGCGCCGTCAAGTAACTCAACTGCTACGGGTACGCAGCCGAGGGGAATAACATCTTTTAAATCCTTGACGCCAATGAGTGGAATTTTCTCATGGACTTTTTGGGTGTCGGTGTAAAAGGGTTTGGCATAATCGTAGCGCGTGCCGGTATAGAACACCGAGCTAACGCCATAGCAACCGGCAGCTCGCATCACCGAGCCAATATTCTCAGGAGATTTAGGATTAAACAGGCCGATACAGGTGTAGCTATTCTTCATTGTGTATACACAGTGTTATTTTAAATTACGAGATATTAGCGTTTGCAGCGCCACTGGCCGCTAATAATAAGCTACATCGCTGATTGAATGTTATTTTTGTGCCGAAGAAAAAACAGCTCAGCTAGTGTTGTTTAGAACGAGGACTTATATTGGAATATGAGCCGCCCGTATCGCTCGACGCAAATTCGAGTAGTCATGGGTATGTGCAAGTACGGGTGGATGAATGCCCTCGGGAATGCAGCCCATCTCAATGAGTGCCCATTTAATTGGAATGACATTTGACTCGTCTAACAGTGCTTGCACCAAGGGTTGCAAGCGCGCATTGAGTAAATCAGCACGCGCCGTGTCACCCGTCTCGACAGCGGAACACAGCTTTTGAACAAGTGCAGGAGCGATATTGGCAACGATGGACACAATTCCTGAATAGCCTTCGCACAAGCTTTGATAAGCGCTGGCGAGGTTGCCTGAATAGAGGGCAAATTCTGCCGGCAGTTCCTGACGCTCGATTTGAAGGGCCTGCTTGGAGTAGTTTACAAAGCCACCAACTCCCGACGTGTTTGCCAGGGTCAAAATATCGGGTGGTGAAAGTAAGTTAGGGCGTGTGAAATCGTCGCCAATAATCAATGGCCGTTTCGCGCTGTCTATCACAGCGCCAAAATAGTCGAATAGGGCATCTTGCGATTGAATGGGCGAAGTAGGGTTGCGCAGTAATACAGCATCGGCGCCGAACTCATCGGCGGCTGCAGCAAATGCTAAGACGTGTTCCTGATGATCGCTGCTTAAATCGGCAATAACATCGATTCTGCCATCGGATTGCCAAATAGCGCGACGAAGTAATTCAGTGCGCTCATCAATATGCATGGCAGAGGATTGATTCACGGCGCTGGCAACAATGAGCGCCGAGCTGCCATTGTCGATATGCCATTCCACCAGTGTTTCCAGAATCTCGTAGTCTGGCGACCCGTCACTATGAGTTGGGGTGATCAGGTCAACAATACTGCCTTTGATCATAGGAGTACTCCTAAAAGTAGTCATCAGCACAGGTCTAAAGTATAGCGTCAAAATTCAGGCCTGTAGAAATCGCGTTAAAAAGTTTATGTGCGGTGTTTAATCGGTATTATAGATCTTCACATTTAAAATCTTATCGTATGGAGAGTGACTATGAGCAACCTAAGTAAGCAAGTTGAGCATGAATGCGATTCATCGGCGGGCTGCAACGCGATTGAACTGCTTCTCCATCCGCGCGAAAAAGATCTAGGTGGTTTTTCAGTGCGGCGTGTGTTGCCAGCTGTTCAGCGGAAGATGGTGGGGCCATGGATCTTTTTCGACCATATGGGTCCCGCGGAATTTAGCGCAGGCGAGGGGATTAATGTTCGACCGCATCCGCATGTCAATATTGCGACGGTGACCTATCTGTTTGAAGGTGAAATATTACATCGCGACTCGGTGGGTAGTTTGCAGGTGATTAAGCCGGGCGATATCAATTTAATGGTCGCTGGTAGCGGCATCACCCACTCTGAACGTGAGCGTCCAGAGCTGACGGCGGTCGATCATACTTTGCACGGTTTGCAACTGTGGTTGGCACTACCTGAGGCAGATGAAGAGATTGATGCGGCCTTCTATCATTATCCCGAGGCGGATATTCCGACGGCAGTGGTGAATGATGTTGCCGTGCGGGTCATGATGGGCAGTGCATACGGGGTCACATCACCGGTGAAGGTATTTGCTAAAACCCTCTATGTAGAAGCGCACTTAAAGGCAGGTCAAACACTAAGCTTACCCGACGCAGATGAGCGCGCCGTTTACGTTGCTAAGGGCAAATTAAAGTCTAAGGAAACTGAAATCGCTGAATACGCCATGGCGATATTTTCCGATCAGAAAGGTATTGTTTTAGAGGCCAGCGTTGATTCGCGAATTGCCATTATCGGTGGTGAAAATATCGGCAAGCGCTATATTGAATGGAATTTTGTATCTAGCCGAAAAGAGCGGATTGAGCAGGCGAAAGAAGATTGGCGAGAGGGTCGGTTCCCATTAGTGGCCGGCGATGAGCACGAGTTTATTCCGCTTCCAGAATGATAAATTTAGAAAGAAATAATCACTATGTCGGAGGTTCTAAATCTTGGCTAGAGAAGACAGAAGTTTGCTAGGCTGCAATGACTAATCGCGATCAGCCGCAAGTGCGGTCCGCCTCCATCAGCGGCTTGATATTAGGCCCGGCTATGTTAGCGCTGACCCTAATATTACCGCCTCCGGCGAGCATGGCCGGGGATGCTTGGTTGGCTTTGGGCGCTACCTTGTGGATGGCAATTTGGTGGGCCACCGAGGCGATACCTATCCCCGCGACGGCGTTATTGCCGCTAATTTTAGTGCCGGTATTGGGGGTCGCCAAGGTAGAGGATTTGGCGGGTGCCTATGCCAATAGCATTATCTTTTTGTTTTTGGGCGGCTTCCTCTTAGGTTTGGCGATGCAGCGCTGGCAATTGCACCGGCGTATTGCCCTGCGAATTTTACTGGCGGTGGGACAACAGCCCAGTCGTCAGATTGCTGGTTTTATGGTTGCCACTGCGTTTTTGAGCATGTGGGTGAGTAATACCGCGACCAGCATTATGATGTTGCCGATAGGTTTGTCGGTAATTGGTTTTGTTCCTGGGGGGAATGAGATCCAGCGCCGTCGTTTTGCAGTCGCGCTGCTACTGGCTATTGCCTATAGTGCCAGCATTGGTGGCATTGCAACCTTGATCGGTACGCCGCCGAACGCGATGTTGGCGGCGTATTTAAAGGCGAATCACGATATAAGTATTGGCTTCGCGGAGTGGATGCTTATTGGTGTTCCGGTCGCGGCAGCGATGCTATCGTTCACTTGGTGGTGGCTGTGTCGCAAGGGTTTTGAGGGTTTGGATACGGCTGACAGTCGCAGCCTGCTGCAGGCCGAGTTGCAAAAGCTCGGTTCATTAACAAGCGCAGAGAAACGCGTGCTGTTGATATTTTTAGCCACGGCTGCGGCGTGGGTATTTCGACCTTTGCTTGCGACATTTCTTCCGGGCGTTAGTGATACCGTTATTGCGATGACGGCGGCTATCCTACTTTTTTCAGTGAGATCTGGCGGAGAAAACTCCCAAGCTCTGCTGGACTGGAATTCCGCAGAGAAATTGCCATGGGGTGTTTTATTGCTTTTTGGTGGTGGCTTAGCCTTGGCGGCGATGATTAAAACATCAGGCTTGGCGGAATGGATAGCGCAGAACTTCTCGCTGCTGAATGGATGGCCCATATTTGCGGTAGTACTGATGATTGTGACGGTGATTATTTTCCTCACTGAAATAACGAGTAATACCGCCACCACGGCGACCTTCTTACCACTGCTGGGCGCCTTGGCGGTGTCGCAGTCGGTATCGCCTCTGTTGTTCCTTGTGCCCGCTGCCATTGCTGCATCGTGTGCCTTTATGATGCCGGTCGCTACGCCGCCAAATGCGGTGGTATTTGGTAGCGGTGAGCTGCGCATTAAAGACATGATGCATGCTGGTGGAGTTTTGAATTTGTTTGGAATTGCTTTGGTTAGTTGCGTGGCGTACTACCTTGTTCTTGCACTATTTTTATCGTGACAAAGATGACAGATAGGGAATGTTGCCGTCTGCGGTGATTCGACACTGTTTTGAGGCCTATGTTTTGGCGCTGGCGTTTTGCAATCTCGCGGCTACCTCGGTTTTCGGTTTAGCCTGCTGATGATCGGGGATGCGGCTCCGATTAGAAATCACACTAGCCATTAGGCGGCAAACTATAATAGTCAGTACCGCGCCCATTGAACTTAAAATCCAGAGCAGGGCGGCGAAGTCGCGTATTGGGTACACCGTTAGTAGCGCGTCGAGCTTGTAAGAAAACATAATGGCAACTGGCGGCGCTAATATTGCCGAGCACAATACGCCGTAAAAGCCATTTGCGCGGTGATGCTGGTGCAAATACAGTTGATACAAACTCACTGCTAACACCACACTGATTGAGCACAGCAATAATGCGCAAATGAGTGGCGTAATAGTCAGTAGCGCAGAGGTCGGTAGTAAAAGCCACAGCGAGAAGCTGACGATAAACCAGACCGGCAGGCCGAACTTGGTGAGTTTACCTAACACGTAATACCCTTTCGTGGTTCGCGGAAAATACCGTATAGACCTACTACGAAGAAATGGCTTAAGTTGATGATCTGCGCAGTCGCGCGACCCTAAAACGCCGGAAGAATATACGGTTATTCGACATTTTCTACCCATTCGATGTTTAGTTGAGCTGGCGGCCGGTACCGAAAAAAGCACTGTGTTAAGACGATGACGCTATTTGAAAAAATCTGTGCGCAGGAAAAATAGCTTTGTAGACAAAGATCGTGCCTCTCTTTTTTCATTTATACGGCGGGGCTTAGGCTAAGATGAATCACTATAAATACGCATTAATAAAGAGTCAGAACGATGCCAGAGAGTTATGTTGTTTTTGCAACCCTTCTGGGTGGTCTAGGCCTGTTTCTAGTCGCTATGGAGATGATGACCGATGGGCTGACCTTGGCCGCTGGACAATCGCTGCGTAGGCTACTCGCTAATTGGACCAACACGCTGGTACGTGGCGTACTCTCGGGTGTGTTGATGACCGCTATTGTGCAATCCTCTAGTGCGGTCACGGTTGCATCGCTGGGTTTTGTTAACGCCGAACTTATTAAAATGCGTCAAGCACTGGGTATTATCTACGGCGCAAATATTGGCACCACTATGACCGCGTGGTTGGTTGCGATAGTCGGATTTAAACTCGATATTCACGCGGTTGCACTGCCTGCCATCGGTATTGGCGCGTTTATGATGCTCGCCAAAAGCAAGGGGCCGCGTCTGGGTATTGGTCGGGCGATGGTTGGGTTTGGTCTGTTTTTCCTCGGCATCTCAACGCTTCAGCAAGCGTTTGAAGGCATCGTGACGAATTTTGATTTTAGCACCATCACGCTGGAAGGAAATTCGGAGGTGATCGGTTACCTCCTGATCGGCATTGTAATGACTATACTGACCCAGTCTTCCAGTGCCGCCATTGCTATCACCATCTCTGCCGCCTCTGCCGAAATGATCGGTATTTACGCGGCGGCGGCGATGGTTATTGGCGCTAATGTGGGTACAACGTCTACCGCGGTGCTCGCCTCAATTGGTGCCACTTCAAATGCAAAACGTCTGGCGACCGCACAGGTGATATTCAATATTGCCACGGCTATTGTCGCCTTAATATTGCTGCCTGCGCTGTTCTATACCGTGGAGGCGGTGCGGGAATTAATGAAGTTGACGCCCAATATTGGCGTTACCCTCGCGCTATTTCACACCATATTCAATTGTCTTGGTGTGTTATTGATAATACCGTTTAACGATAAAATGGTTAGCTTTTTAGATGCTCGGTTTATTACAGTCAGCGAGTCTTTGGGTAAACCTAAATACTTAGATAAAAGCACAGCGGGTGCGCCGGTAATGGCGGTAAGTGCGTTGATCTTAGAGTTACAGCGCACTGCAATTCAAATTGGTATTACTGCGAAGCAAACCATTGACACTAATATTTCGAATCATGATTTAGATCAGAAAATTTATGCTATCCACCAGCTGTCTAGCGCAGTATCCAGTTATATCGTTAATCTTGAACGCGCCGCCTTAAGCGACGAAGTGACAAAGCAGTTATCTAATTTGATGAAAGTGGATCAATACTTTTTGGCTTGTGCCGGTATATTAAGTACAGCCCTGGAAACCCGAACACGACTCGGCAAGCTACCTAATATTACCTTAGAGAAAGAGCTGCAAACCTATCGTGATAATGCCTGCAAATTTCTTAATTCGGTTACTAGTCCTGATTCGGAACTGTATTTTGAAAAGCTGGAAAATACCTACCACCAGCTTAAAAGTGACCGTGATGTATTAAAAGAGCATATGCTAACTACGGGAACGAAAGGGCTTATAAGCCTGGACCAAATGATTAACGCCATCGATTTTATTACCGAAATTAAGCAGCTGAATGAACATTGGTATAAAGCGATTAAAATCCTGGCGCATTTAGAAAACGAGACTCGAAAAGACGTCAGCGACGTTGAGGAACTTAGTGATTAATTAACACTAGTGCGAGGAAATATTAATTCGCATTTGTGACCGAAACCTTATATCGCCATCACTGACGATATAAGGTTTGTCCCATTTCTTGAAGTTGAATTACTACAAAGTTTACATTTTTAGAATTTAAACTGAACTTCTGCCCCATACGTACGCGGCTGACCAGGAAGATAATAGTCGAAACCAAAACCGGCTTGTAGGTTGATGGCGTAGCTATCGTATTCCTCATCCAGTAAATTTTTACCCCATACCGACACGCTGTAGCTGCCGTCATTGGAGTACCAACTTAGACGGCCGTTGTAGAGCCAGTAAGCCTCTTGCCGGATATTTTCATAGCCAAATTGATCGTTGTAAGCGCTGAACCATTGATCGTCCTGGAAGTTGGCGTTGGCGTTTACGCTTAAATAGCCATACTCGGTAATAAGCAGGTCGTAGTCAGCAGAGAAACTTACATTTAGCTTTGGCGCGGAGATTAACTCGTTTCCTGATAGATCGACACGGTCTTCTTGATCGGCGATAGTTTGGGTGTTTGCAAGTGACAATTCAGTGTACTCGGTTTCAAGTACACCTACAGCGGCCTGTAATGTTAGCCTTTCGGTAACGCGCGCCCACAACTCCAGCTCTGCCCCCAGAATTTGAGAGCCCCCAGCGTTCTCTAGGAAATTAGAAATACCGACAACGTTGATAAATTGTTGGTTGGTATAGTCATAAAGAAACGCAGCGCCATTTAAACGCACACTGCCTTCGGCCATGTCGGCTTTGAAACCAACTTCATAGGCATCGATAAACTCCGGTGAAGCATAAGCGGTTTCGATGGGGCGTGGCTGATAGTACACACCTCCGTTATAACTGCCGGCGCGATAGCCGCGACTAATACTACCGTAGACCATTAAGTCATCGTTAAAGCGATAATCGAGGCCGAGTTTGCCGGTGAACTCCTGCTCTGGTGCATCCAATCTTGGTGCTGAATCCAGTGTGTAGGGCCCGTGAGTGTAACCCGCCTGCAGATAGTTGGTAAGCGCCGTTGGATTGCTGAGTAGGTTTTGTAAATCGAAAGTTGTTAATGGCAATGTGATCCACGCATTGTCTGTTCCGGTGGTGTTGCCGGGCACATAGCTACCCCGTGGGGAACCGTCGTTGCCAAGCCGTGAAATATTTAAATAACTTAGCGTGCTGTCGTCTTCGGTGTAGCGCAGCCCGAAATCCATGCCGAAATTCGCGGTAAAATCGAAGCGCATTTGTGTGTATACCGCTGCAGTGGTTTTCTTGGTTTCCAGGCGCTGATCAATCATGCCGAAGTCAATTAAATATGGAAAAATTGGAATAGCATCTGGCTCGGCTATACCAACTCTCACATCAGGAATTTGGTCGAATATGTCGTAAATATTTTGCATGTATAAATCTTCACTGCCGTAATAAACGCCAGCGATGATATTGAACATGCCATCAAAATTAGAGGTGAAACGCAGATCTTGGCTGAAGCTCACGGAGTCTGAAGACCAGGTGATTTCCAACAAGCCGTTGGGGCTGCCATCCGTGTCCGCCATTTGGTAGTAATCTGCATCCATGTAGGAGCTGACCGATGTGATGGTGTAATTGTCGGCGTTGTAATTCATGGTTAACACCGCCAGTTCGGTGTTGGTAATCAGCGCGCCGACGCGATTGGATTCAGTTTCATGGAAGTCCAGGTTGCGGGAGCCTCGGGAGTAGCCGGTGTAGTCTATAAAACCATTGGAGTCACCCTCTAATCCGGTGCCACGTAAATCGGTGCGCGCTTCACTGCGGACAGGCGTGCTTAGGGAATCGTTGCCCGATTTGGTGATTTTTAATATTGCGTCTAGCTTGTCGTTAATAATCCAGTTGAGACTGAGGCGAAGGCCCTGGAAATCGGTTTGCGCCGCGTTTGTATCTTGGCCAACGACTTCAGCATAGCCTTCGTCGCGCTTCAAACTTCCTGAAATTCGTGCGGCAAGTACGTCGTCAATTAATACGGCCTCGGTGCCGGCCTCGAGTGAGGTGGCGTTGTAGCTCCCGATACCGCCTTTGATGTACGTGCTGCCTTCGCCGCTAAATCCGGGGGTGCGAGTAATAATATTGATTGCGCCACCTGTGGTGTTTTTCCCGTATAGCGTCCCTTGTGGTCCACGCAGTACTTCGAGACGCTCGATATCGAAGAAGTTAGCACCGGTCCTAAGTAAGCTTCATCTACGTAGACACCAATAGGGCTGGCTTGGTTAGAGCTGTAATCCGACATGCTCACACCGCGTATAGAGAAAATTGGCTGCACATCACCGTAGGGGCCACTGACCTGCATATTGGGAACTTGCGCAGACACATCGTTGGCATTTCTAAACCCGAGCTTGTCCAGCATATCGGCACTAACACCGGTCACGGCAATGGGAATGTCTTGGGCGCTTTCGCTGCGTTTTTGCGCGGTAACCAGCACCTCCTCGAGTGCAGGTGCAGCGATCACATAAGAGGCAGTGAGCAGCGCCAAGCTACTGAGGGTGGTATTAAGAAATATTTGACGGGTGAATTTTGAAAGGCCCACGGTTTACTCCTGAAGTCACAGCGTCTCTACGACAATAATCTGGTCGTTAGGCTGACCGATTAAATTAAAGTCGAAGGACTGCGTATTTATTATTAAGTCTTAAGCATAGAGCATCGCGTCGAAAATGTGACGCCGGATCGCAAAAAGTATTATACGAGTCACAGTGTAATTGATAAGCTATGTAGAAATTCGGACATTTCTGGAGTCTGGCGGACATAATCTCCATTAGCCTCGACTTGCATAGCAAGGGTTTGTACGAAAAATAAGCGAACCTTGATTTTAATAAGCTGCCAAAAAACCGGAAAAATAATGAAAACCTGGGATTTTTGCCGAAGCGTAACCAGCGTCCAAATATTGGTTGCCTTAGGTGTGGAATACGGCGCGAAGCAATCGGCCCTGCTACTGAATACGGGTTTAAATCAACAGAGTTTGAACAACCCGGAAACGGTCGTTGAGGCCAGTGACGAAATGGCCGTCATTCGAAATTTACAGCGAGAGTTACCAGAGCTAGCTGGTCTGGGCTTATACGCTGGTGAACGGTACCACCTGTCTGTCTATGGGATATGGGGTTTTGCTTTGGCTAGCAGCCCAACGGTGCGCAAGGCCGTTGAGTTATCGCAAACCTATCAGGAATTAACCTTTGTCTTTTCCGGGTTTGTTGTAGAAGAGGCGAGGGACTACGCCTGTTTGGTGTTTGATAACTCTGATGTACCTGCGGACGTGGCCCTGTTTTCCATCGAGCGAGAGATTCACGCGGCGATGGTAATTATGCGCGAAATAGTGGGGCAGCAGCTTGGAGAAGAGTGGGTGACCTTCAAACACGCGAGGCCTGCTCACAGTGATCTATACGAGCGTTTTTTCCGCGGGCGAATCGAATTCTCCGCACCCCAAAACGCCTTGATGTTTCCGCGCAGTGTCTTGGACGAGCCAAGAGTCGTTGGCAACGGCGCCACCGCTAGCTTGCTAGATAAGCAATGCTCGGAGCTTATTACCAAACGCACGGCGCGAAAAGGAATATCCGGCAAGGTGCGCGACATACTCCTGCGTCAAAGGCCGATGACGATGGATATGGAGATGGTGGCCGAATCTCTGTGTATGACATCGCGCACTTTGCGTAGAAAGCTGGATACAGAGAGCACGTCATTTCGACAGCTAGTTGACGAAATCCGGATGACGCTTGCAGAGGAAATGCTGACCGGCACAAGGCTTAGCGTTGAGCAAATAGCCGAGCGGCTCTGTTATGCCGATGCGTCTAGCTTTTCCCAAGCGTATAAGCGGATGAGCGGCCAAACGCCTGGCACACTGCGCAAGCATGGCCGCGGGCCTTAGGTTTTGCTCAATTGCTGGCAATAGAGCCTTTGCTCGGTATAAAACTCATGGCGCGCTCAGTCAGAGCAGTGATCGTCAAGCTGGGATTCACGCCGAGGTTGGCACCGAGCATAGAGCCATCGCAAACATAGGCATTTTGATATCCGAACAAGCGATTCTGACTATCGATTACCCCGCTCTTTGCCGACTCGCCCATGCCGCAGCCACCCATACAATGAGCTGTCGTTGGAATATTAAAAAATATTTCCGATACCATACTGGCGGCCATGCCATTCATCTGTTCGGCACTATCAGCCACAAATTTATTGGCGGCGGGAATAAAGGACGGGATGGGCTCGCCCTCGGTTTGTAAGACCTTGGTAAAGGGAAAATACCAAGGTCGGCGGTAGCGCATATTTAAATGCCCATCAACGGTTTGCATACACAGAAAAATAATCGTTTCTTTGGCGAAGCCAAAGGGGTTGCAAGCACGCAGCGTTTTTATGGGATGACGCAACAGGGACATTAAAAGGGTCGCCAGCCATAAAAAAGGCCTGAGCAAACCGGGCTTGCCACCTGTGAGGGGCGTAAATAATAAACTCAATAAATCGTGGCCTTTGCCGTAGCGTGTGGCTTCGATATGGGTGTATTGATCGAGGTAGAAACCCGAACCAATGGCCACACCCTTTGACATATCCTCACCACCAGGAAAGCGCAGCGCGAGTAAGGATTCTGCATTGGTGCGAACGCGATTGCCTAGCTCATCAGAAATATTTGGCATAGACCCCGATTGCTTGAGTTTAAACAAAAGCTCTTGTGTACCTAAGGAGCTCGCGGCAAAAATAACTTTCTTAGCAGTAAAGCGACGTGTATTTTTAGTGAGTAATGATGTGCCGTGACGGGTGAATATCGCGTAGCCTGTTTCACCCTCCTTGCCGTCTAGTGGTTGTACATCACTAACACAGGTTTGTTCAAAAACTCGTGTCCCTTTTTTTTCAGCAAGATACAGATAATTTTTATCTAAAGAATTTTTCGCGTTATGGACACAACCGGTCATGCAGCTACCGCAGCCTATACAGCTTGAGCGCTCCGGGCCTTCACCATCAAAATACGGGTCGGCATACACTTTACCGCCGCCCACGTCGTCTTCGTCGCCAAAGAAAACACCGACATCGGTTTTGTAAAAGGTGTCGTGTCTTCCCTGCGCGATGGCCATTTTTTCTAGCGCACGGTCGGCAGCCGCAAAGCGCTGGTTTTTATTCACGCCCAACATGCGTTTTGCGGTAGCGTAGTGATCGGGCATGACGGCCTGCCAATTGTCTAAACCCTGCCAGCTGCCATCCGACCACACAGAATCCGGCGGTACCAATAAGGTATTTGCATAAGTTACTGAGCCGCCTCCCACCGCATTGCCGTGCAAGACCATAACGTGTTTAAAAAACCGTAAACTGAAAAATCCGCGTAAACCAAGAAGTGGTCGCCATAAAAAATCCCATACTTTCCAGTTGGTGGACGGCATATTCGCGGGGCCCCAACGGCGACCCATTTCCATTACACCAACGGAGTAACCCTTTTCGCTAAGGCGCAAAGCCGAGACACTGCCACCAAATCCGGAACCAATAATAATGACATCGAAATCGTACTCAGTAGCCATAATCGTCCACCTAGTTGTTATTTTGTAATGAGCTAAATATATAGTCAGAGCGCTTAAAATTTCTATTGCGACGTCGGAAGGTAAAGGTAAAACCGGGCCACAACTGCGTTATTTTCCCCGAGCGGTGTTTATACCAGCTATCGCAACCGGTCGCCCATATCGAGCCGCCCAATAATTTTTGCAAGCCTTCATTGTATTCTCGCTGTACGTCTAATTTCACTTCTACGGTAGCAGAATTACGTTCATCGGAAGCTTGCAGTATTCGACTAATTGCCTGAACTTGGGTCTCAATCATGTATACCATCGAGCTATGCCCAAGGGTGACATTTGGGCCTACGATAAAAAAGAAATTTGGAAAACCGTGCACGCTGGCGCCCAAATACGCTTCTTCGCCGTTCTGCCAAGTTTGCGATAATTGCTCGCCATTGCGACCGTAAATCATCGCGGCGATAGGGTTGTCGGTGGCGTAAAAACCCGTACCGAAGATAATACAATCCACCTCGTGTTCAATATTGTCCTTGGTGATAATGCTGTGCTCGCGAATCTCCCGTATACCGCTGGTCACCACTTCTACATTTGGTTTTTGCAGTGCAGGATACCAATCATTGGAGACCAAAATTCGCTTGCAGCCAATGGGATAATCGGGCGTTAGCTTGGGTCTGAGTGCGGGATCTGCTACCTGACGCTCTATATGTTTAATAGCCGAACGACGAAATAAATTCATTAGGGAAGGGTGCAACACCATGCCCAGTACCCGCGATTCATTCTGGCAGTAAATCTTGGCGCGGACTATTTTGCGTGTAATAGGAATGTGTTTGAAAAGCCATTTTTCAATGCGGCTATAGGGACGATCGCCGCGCGGAATTATCCAGTTTGGGGTGCGCTGGAATACAGATAATTTCGCCGGTACGCCGGCAATTTCTGGTACAAACTGGATCGCCGATGCGCCGGTGCCAATAACCGCAACCCGCTTGCCTGGCAGCGAGTAGTCGTGATCCCAGTTCGCGGAGTGAAAATGATGACCCGCAAAAGTTTCTACGCCGGGTATATCCGGTAATTTTGGCTCTGCTAAACCGCCGTTGCCGCTAATCACGAACCGTGCACTAAAATCCCCGCCGCTGCTGCGCACAAGCCAATGGCCACTAGCGTCGTCAAAGCGCGCTTCGCGCAAATTATGGTTAAAGCGAATATGCGGACGCAGCTGATACTTCTTAGCGACCTTTTGTAAATACGTCTCTAGCTCTGGCTGGCTGGGATAAACCCGCGACCAGTCAGCGTTGGGTTCAAATGAAAAAGAGTATAAATGTGAAGGCACATCGCAGGCCGCGCCAGGGTAGCGATTGTCTCGCCAGGTGCCACCCACATCGTTGGCGCGCTCGATAATAATGAAATCATCGATGCCCATTTCCTTTAAGCGGATTGCCATGCCCAGCCCGGCGAAACCGGTTCCGATAATTAATATTTTGGTACTGGTAATGCCTGCATCGGAGTTTGAACTTGCCGTGGCCATAGAGAGCCTCTGTTATTTTTGTGAGCGCTAAGAAAATCGAGTGTCTCAATTTTACAGAGACGGGCATGGGATTCTATGAGGCGGGCGGACACGCGCTGTTGAATTTCGGACATGAGTGGTGTCTTGTGGTAGGTGGTAAGAAGTCGGAGCGCGGAGTTAGTCGCTAGTGGCTAATTTCCGCTGCGGTATCCGTTTTAGGCCTTCGTGTATCGAAATAAAAGCGATGACAGCCAAAGCGAACATACTTATGCCTATATACAAGAACAAATCGGGCGCTTGCATCATTGTCGACATGAGGGACTCTTGGTAGAAAAAGAACCACTGGTGATCGTCTGGGAAAATCCAGCGGTGCGCCGCATAGAAAACTTCAACCCAGCCGATCGCTAACACCGCGCCGCTAAGGCCAATGATTAATACAGAATTTACCCCGAGCAGTTGCCGGTAGGTTGGCAATGGCCACGACTTGGCAAAAAATGCGGCAAGTAGAATTATCCACAGGATAAAGAGATAAGGTTCGAGGTTCTGGGTGACACTAATGAGATTAGCAACATCCTGAAGATGAACTATCTCTGCCTTGTGAAGCAGCGGTATAGCTGTATTGGGCTCAGGTGAATAGCTAATGTGTTCTAGGCCTTTGCCCTGATGGGTAATTGCTGTGCAAATTTGCTCAAAGAGGTCGATTCGCTGCTCTCGGTCGGTTTTTTCAAAGCCGCTGCGATAGCGGTTCTGCGGGCCGGTTTCAGCAATGGTTTCGGCAATGCCAATATTGTCGTGCCAAAAGCCGTAGAAGAAGTTGACACTTAATAAGGCGTGCCAACTTAAGTACAAACACATTATGAGACCCAAGCTGCTGTAGCTAAGGTTTCTAATGGCGACGATACTTTGGTTTCGCAGGGACATCCGGGCTGGCATCTCTCATGTTGATGTATTGTGTATTTGGAGCATAAAAACTATTGCCTATATGATGTCGTGCTGAACTATAGCATCATAGAAAAATAGCGTCGCCCTACGCGATATTGGGTAAGTGAATGGCTACAAAAGCCTAGGGTCTGTTGCCGTTTCATCACCACCACTGCTGGCGGTCATTTTTCCGTCTGGCAAGGCAGAAGGAACGCGGTTTGGTGATTCAAATAAGCGACTGATAACGCCGCTAGACGGAAAAATGGCCCCAGCCCTTTGGGTTGCGCCTGAAAGCGCGCCACTTGTCGTTGCTCCTCGCTTATTTGGAACCACCAAACCACACTCGTCGCGTCTAAATTGGCGCGCTTTCAGGCGCAACAGAGGCGGTGATGAAACGGCAACAGACCCTAACACAGGCCACACAAATTTCTTATATAGATGTGCTCAAATTAATCGCGGGTTAGTAATGGACAAGACAAAGCAGGCTAGTCGAATTGGGTTTATCCAAAGTTTGCATCCCAAGCGAGTAATGCAGCTATTAGATGAGATCGATGCGTCGGAGCCTAGCTATAGCTTGAACCGGCCGCAGGCCCTACGCCGAGTATTCACGGTTCTTGCTTGCGTGTCTTTGTGTCTATTGCTAATTCACTATCTAAAATATTCCAGCGTCTTTATTGAGTCATTAAAAATACTCAGTGGCACATTAGAAAAATCGCCCAACCATTTATATCTAAGCTTGCGCAAAACGGGTTTTCTGGAACTGGCTAGTTACGCCTGGTGGACATTCTGGCATATGGTTGGCTATGTGCTTATTCCGGCGCTGGTAATAAGATATTTATTCCGCGATAAGATGTTAAATTTTGGTTGGCGCTGGAGTGAAACATCGCAGCATTGGCGCGCTTATGTATTGCTGTTGTCGCCGATATTGATCTTTATTGTTATTGCCTCATTCAACCGAGATTTTTTGGCCCACTATCCATTCTATAAGCAAGCCGGTCGAAGTTGGTTTGATTTTATCGCCTGGGAATTACTGTACTTAACGCAGTTTATTTGTCTGGAGTTTTTCTTCCGCGGATTTTTTCTACAAGCCCTGCGGCCTGCCCTTGGCGCTAATGCGGTGTGGATAATGTGCGTGCCCTATTTAATGATCCACTTCCCTAAGCTGTGGCCAGAGGCATTTGGCGCTATCTCGTTTGGGCTATTGCTCGGCATATTGGCCTTGCGGTCGCGTTCTATTTGGGGTGGTTTTTTTGTTCACGCGGGTGTCGCGGTGGGCATGGATGTCGCGTCTTTAGTTCAGCAAGGGCGAATACCAAGAGTGTTCTGGCCGTTCTGAAATTGTCACCGCACTGCGCGATGGTTGTTACAAAAACCACCGCGCGGCAAAGGGAACAACAATGGCGGTAAACGCGCCGGTTAGGCACAGCGCCAAACTCGAAAAAGCACCCGCGACGGGGCTGCGCTCAAACGCTCTCGAGGTGCCGATGGCGTGTGCGGCTAGACCTAAACAAAACCCCCACAAGCGATCGTCCTGAATATCCAGTTTGTTAAATAACCACGTAATTGTTGTGATACCGACAACGCCCGTAAGTATGACGGATGCCACCGCAATGGTGGTGATACCACCGAGATCTTGGGTGACGGTGATCGCAATCGGAGTGGTTATTGACTTGGTCGTAAGCGATAACAAGGTGTCGCGATTGGCCCCAAATAACCAGGCGATAATCAGGGCCGATGTCGAGGCAAAAACAGCGCCCGTGCACACCGTAATCAGTAAGGGCCCAGCCATATTGCGCAGTAAATGCAGCTGCCGATAGAGTGGTACCGCGAGCGCGACAGTGGCGGGCCCAAGTAAAAATGTTAACCAGTTTATCTTTTGATAATAATCCTGGTAGTCCTGTTGTAGCAGCACTAATGCCAAGGCAATTAGCACGGCGCCGCTAATAGTAGGGTGCAACATGGCGACGCGGCCGCTGCGGGTGTAGAGAAATAACGCGCCTTGGTAGGCGAGTAAGGTAAGCACGATCGCAAATAAGGGGCTGCGGATTAGCTCATTCATGCGCGATTATTCCGGCCGTGCAAAAAGCGTAGTAACAAACCACAAAAAATCATCGTGCTTATTGTGCCCAGGGTGACGGCGGCGATAAATGCCGGCCATTGATCGGCAAAGCCGGCGCCCAAGAAAAACACGCCGGCGGCGGGAGCCATCAGCAGCATGGGTAGAAGCTCGATTAATCGTTGACTACCGGTTTCTAAATCTTTTGGCACATCGCCACGGATGCACAAGCCAATGAAAAGTAGCAGCATGCCAATTACCGGGCCGGGAAGCGGCAAGCCGAGTGCGCGCTGGATAAATTCACCCAGCAGTTGGCAGCCAATTAGCGTGAGAAACCCAGCCAGCATTAGCGTTTTATCATTGGCAGCGCGCTCGCGATAGCGGCTAAGCCTAGTCCGATAAACGCAAACATAGACCAGTTGGGCATGCTCAGCCCGAATAGCGTCCACACGACTTCAGCGCAGTTGCCATCGCCTAGCATAAGCGTGCTAAAGGCTTCGCCAAACGGCAGGTTGCTGAACATATATTCTAAGCTAGGACCGCATGCGGGCACTTGATCTGGCGGTAGGCTTTGCAGCCACACTTGGCGATAGGCGACTGCCCCACCTGCAATGCTCGATATCAGCATGAAGGCGGTGGCGACATAGCGACCCTTTTGGTGGGGATTGGTAATCAGGGCAATTAAGGCCACGAGGGCGATGAGAACAAAAAAGGCGCGTTGGGTAATACACAGTGGGCAGGGGTGCAAGCCATCTACGTACTGGGTGTAAAGCGCATAGCCTAATAGTGCGCAACAGCTGGCAACAATAAAGGCATAAATCCAACGGGGCGTTAATGACATAGTGTATTCTCTCTCGGTAAGCGCCATACAGTAGGGGATTGCGTAATTGCTGACAAGTACGACCTTAGTCGCCGCGCTAAGTGCCCATTGCGGTGATTCATTCAAGCCCTAAAGACGCATTAAATTCATCGAATAACTGATCTTGTAAGGCGGGGTATAAACCTAGAAATTGTTGGTCGATAAATGGCAGCAAGCGCGCGAGCTCCGCGCCGCAATGGCTCAATGGATTTTCGCGGGGAACGCGTTTAGCGATGCGGCCAAGCATGGCTTCAATATTGTCCCAGTCGGCCATTTTTGTCAGGACGTCATATTCCGCTAAAAAACCAATTTGGCGCCTGGCCGCGGTGGGATAGTGGTCTTTGTCAGGGAGTATTTGCTGATAACAACCTTGGGTAAAACTGTTGAGTGAAGTCGAATGATGTTGGTCCCAGCGCAGGCTTAGGCAGTGATCAAAGCAGACATCCAGCATAATGCCGCCATAGCGGCGGTAATCCGCTGGCAGCTTGTCTAAACACTCACTGACTAAGGTATGGCTGTCGGTTAGTGCATCGATGCGGCGGTGAAGGCGAATACCCACTTCCCACGTTGCGGGGTAATTGCCCCGCAGCGGGCCTTTTACAAAATCCCCTAGTAAACCGCCAATCAGCAAGCCCTGCTGCATGGCGTCGCGCTCATCTAAGCCGCAGCGGCTGGCTAGCTGCTGGGCTAAATGGAAGTGGGCGAGGTAGTTCACAGATCCTGATATTGCTGATAAAAGCGACTCAGATACTCGTCGTAGCTTTCCTGCTGCTCGGCTTCCACCTTGGTCTGCGCCGCCACTGAGGTTTCGCGCATTGCCGCAAAGCGTTGCTGCTCTTCGGTACTCAGTCCGCGTTCGCGGAATGCCGCGGCGTGCTGCAATGATTGCTCCATTGCATAGTGGTAATAGGTATCGTGGCGCTGTTCAAGCGCGGCCACAATTTGTGCCGACGGCGTTAAGCTGACGTCATGAACTTTGGCAAGCTGTGCCTTGCAGCTTTGGGTATAGCTGTCGGTCTTATGTGCCTTGTCGAGTTGCTCGGCAATGCGGCTAATATCGACAATCAATTCTTCCGCCCAGGCTGTCATCGTTCGCGGGCTGCCGTGCTGGTTTAGCTCGAGATTGGGTTCCCGCCCGCGGTTAACAACGCTTAGCAAATTGTTGCTAATCTCCGCGTTATTGTCGTCATCGCACTTGGGACTATCCTGGTAGAGGCAATAGAGTAAAAAGGCGTCGATGAATCGGATTTGCTCGGCATTGATACCGACCGGCAGCATGGGGTTTACGTCTATACAGCGCACTTCGATATATTCCACACCACCGCGGCGCAGCGCACCTAGGGGTATTTCGCCGCTTTCGGTGACACGCTTGGGGCGAATAGGGCTGTAAAATTCATTCTCGATTTGTAGCAAGCCAGAAGATAACTGCTCTTCTTTTGGAATTTTCTCGTAGTCGCTGTGCGAAGTGGTGATGGCGCCGCGCAGGGTTTCAACGTAGAAATCTAAATGGTTGTAACAAATATGCAGGTTTTTCTGCGCGTCACTTTGGTAGCCCAAGTCACCCATCCGCAGTGAAGTCGCGTGCGGGCCATAAAGTGTGTACTCACCAAGCGGCTCAAGTTGATGTGGTTTACCGTTTAAGAAACAGCGCGACACCGCCGGCGCGGCGCCAAATAAATAAATCAGCAACCAAACGTAGCGGCGGAAGTTGCGGATCATGCCAAAGTAATTATTGGTGATGTAAGTTTTGAGCGGCAGCTCGCTGTTCTCCGCCGCGTGCAATTCCTGCCAGACAGATTTAGGTAGCGAAAAATTGTAGTGAATACCAGCGATCGTTTGCATCTTGCGACCATAGCGATGGCCCAGCCCGAGGCGATACCGACTTTTCATGGTGGCGGTATTACTGGTGCCGTAGCGGGCAACGGGAATGGCGTCTTCGTCTTCACCTAGGCGACAGGGCATGCTGGCATTCCAAATCGTTTCGTCGCCCAGCTCACTCACCGCAAAACGGTGAATGGCGTCTAATTCATTTAAGGTGTCTTCAATGGAGTTACTGACCGGCGTGATGAACTCCAACAGGGCTTCAGAAAAATCCGTGGTAATAGATGGGTGGGTCAGCGCAGAACCAAACGCGTCGGGATGGCTGGTTTGCGCTAATATGCCATTCTGGTCTGCCCGTAGGCTCTCCTTCTCTATGCCGCGCTGGATTTGTAGTAAAAGTGGTAGTTTCGGAGCGGCTGCAAAAAATGCCAGTCTTTGTTCTAGCGATGTGGCCAAAGTTGCGTCCTCGGCGGAGCATGAAAAGGCCGCTAAGTGTAAATCTGTGTAGGTTTGCGAACAAGCATTGTAAATGATGGGATTGTTATGTTTATCAGCTACTGCTAAAAAAGAGGGCTGAATAAGGAGATTGATAATGTCAGAACCGCAGGCCGGTATTTTTGTTGAGGGAAGTCATTCCCATTTCTTTTTGGAATATAAACTGATTGACGGAGTAAGTACCGCCCAGCTTAAAGAGGCCTTAGCGAAGGCAATTGCCTTGAGTGAAGGGGGGGTAAATAAAGTGTGGGCGTTCGGCGCCGATTGTTGGCGCAGTATTGCCCCCGGTGTTTGTCCGGCCGACTTAAAGCCCTTTGCGGCGGTTGGTGAGGGTAAGCGAATAGCGCCGGCAACCCAGCAAAGTATTCTGCTGTGGGTGCACGGTGAAAATCACAGTGCCAATTTTGATGCCGCCATGGCGGCAAGCACGGCGCTGGCGTCGGTTGCCATTTTACGGCTGGAGAAAATCGGCTTTTTGTACAAAGATTCGCGGGACCTGTCTGGCTTCATTGACGGCACCGAAAACCCGACGGGCCGCGGTCAGCAGCTTGTTGCACTGATACCGGAAGGTGAGGCCGGTGCCGGTGGCAGCTTCGTCTTGAGTCAGCAGTGGGTACACAATCTGAGTTCGTTTCACGCGCTGAGCCAGTCAGAGCAAGAGGCGGTAATTGGCCGTACCAAGCCCGACAGTATTGAGTTGGACGATGAGCATATGCCGGAAAATTCCCATGTTAGCCGCAGCGATGTCAAAATAAATGGGGTGTCGCAAAAGTTGTACCGGCGCAGTGTGCCCTATGGAGGTGTATTGGAACATGGCTTGTATTTTCTGGCTTTTAGTTGCGATATTCGGCGATTTGACCATATTTTGCAGAGTATGTTCGGCGTTAGCGGCGATGGAATACACGACCATTTAACGGATTTTTCCACTCCCGTCACCGGAAACTATTGGTTTGCTCCCTCGGCCGATGAACTTTCTGCAATAGGGTCTCTCTAATCATTTGAAGTCTCCTACTCTAGGTATTTTTGAGCGCTCTTATGAGCGCTCTTTTTTTGCCTGAAATTTGTCACCATGCCCTTCGAGAATACCTAGTACTCCTTCAACATGATATTGACTGGTTCAGCGCGTCGCTTGTTGCTGTGCCACATCACGATTTTCTTTACTCGGGACAGTTTGCTTGGCATTGTTCATGTCTGTTAAGTGGTCAGCTAATACATGGGGATAATAATGAAAATGGTCCATCTGCCTGCCTTGCAAAGCGCTGCTTTGGTTTGCGCGTCTGTGCTTTTATTTGCCTGCGGTAAAACACCAGCGCCACCACAGCCTGTAATCGCTGTGCCAGTAGTCGCCAAAGAGTGGAATAAGCATGGCGGGACTGACGCTGAGCAACGATTCTCTGTTCTTAAGCAAATTACCCCTGAAAATATCGATCAACTGGGCTTGGCTTGGGCCTTCGACCTAGGTGTGAGCCGTGGTATTGAGGCAACGCCACTGGTGGTTGACGGGGTGATTTATGTCACCGCAACGTGGAATAAAGTGTTTGCCCTCGATGCTAGATCTGGCGAGCTGCTCTGGCAATTCGACCCCCAGGTAGATCGTAGCAAGGCTGCCGATTTGTGCTGCGATGCGGTCAACCGCGGGGTGGCGTATTCCGCAGGCAAAATCATCACCGGGACCATTGACGGCCGCCTACTGGCAATCGACGCCAAAACCGGCAAGAAGTTATGGGACGTAATTACCGTAGATCAGAGCAAACCCTACACCATTACCGGCGCACCGCGCATTGTTAATGGCAAAGCTATTATCGGCAATGGCGGCGCGGAATATGGTGTTCGCGGCTACGTGTCGGCTTATGACGTGAACAGTGGCGAAATGCTTTGGCGTTTCTATACGGTTCCCGGCAACCCGGAAGACGGTTTTGAAAATGCCACCATGGCCAAGGCCGCAAAAACCTGGAATGGCGAGTGGTGGAAGTACGGCGGCGGTGGCACCGCCTGGGATTCCATGGCCTATGACGCCGAGCTAGATTTGCTATATGTCGGTGTTGGCAATGGCTCGCCGTGGAACCAAAGTATTCGCAGCCCCGGTGGTGGTGACAATCTGTATTTGTCGTCAATTGTAGCCTTGCGACCGGACACCGGCGAATACGTTTGGCATTACCAAACCACCCCGGGTGAAACATGGGATTACACCGCCACCCAACACATGATTTTGGCCGAATTGGAGATCGGCGGAACGGCGCGCAAAGTCATCATGCAAGCGCCTAAGAACGGTTTTTTCTATGTCATCGACCGCGCCACCGGAGAGCTTCTCTCGGCTAACAATTACGTACCGATTAACTGGGCCAGCCATGTTGATATGGAGACTGGGCGTCCGGTAGAGGTTGCCGATGCGCGCTGGGGCGGCAAAGCACCTTACTTGCAGTTGCCAGGACCAATGGGCGGCCACAATTGGCACCCTATGTCGTTTAATCCAGGCACCGGCCTCGTCTATATTCCAGTTTTGGAAACCCCTTTTATCTATGGCGATGATAAAAGTTTTGCCTATACCGAAGGCCGCTGGAATACCGGATCTGACAGCGCATTGGCGTCATTACCGACCGACATCGCGCAGTTCAAAGCGGTAAAGGCCTCCCTAAAGGGACGACTTTTGGCCTGGGACCCAGTAAACCAAAAGCCGGTATGGCAGGTGGAGCATAACAGCGCTTGGAATGGCGGCGTACTGTCAACCGCAGGTGGATTGATTTTCCAAGGAAATGCAGATGCCAAGCTAGTTGCCTATCGCGCAGATAATGGCGAGCGTCTATGGGACTTTTTTGCCCAAACTGGCATTGTCGCGCCGCCGATTAGCTACGAGCTAGATGGCCAGCAATACATTGCGGTGGCGTCTGGTTGGGGTGGCGTGTTTGCACTGGTTTACGGTGGGCTATTTCCCGCTGAAAGCGATCCGGGCGTTGGCCGCTTAATGGTGTTTAAGTTAGGCGCAAAGGCTGAATTGCCCGCTTTGGTGGAATCCAGTGTGGTGAAACCGATGCCGCCTGCCTCTACAGCGGATGCTGCCACCATTGCCAAAGGTAAGCTTATTTATGATATTAACTGCACGGTTTGTCATGGCGACCATGCGATTTCGAGTGGTCTTATTCCGGACTTGCGCTGGTCACCCTTACTCGTTGCCGATGAGGCGATGCAAGCGGTGGTGATTGACGGCGCGTTAACGTCGCGGGGTATGCCATCATTTAAGGGCCAGATAAGCAAAGCGGATCTGACTTCGCTGCGCGCGTATATTATCTCGGCCGCCAATGACGGACTAGAAGCCAAGTTGGATATAGGAAAATAAGGCCACGCCGTGGCGGCAGTTACTTTGCTGTTACGGCGTTTCACCTATGCTTGTTAATATTTGCGGCGGTTGACATGAATCGCAAGATCACTGATTCTCGCCGCTCCATAAATAAAAATTCTGATCTTAAATGAATAGTTCGGCCTTACTCGCCTTAGGCGCACTGGCGCTTGGGATATTTATTATTCCAGCGCTGCTTCTAAAAAAAGACAGCCATAAGATAGCTAACCGCTTGTTGGCGGTATCTCTGATCTGCCAAATGACGACGGCAGCCTCAATTCTATTTAATCATTTGCACTGGTTAGATCTCAGGAATGCCAATTTCTTACTGATTGCGTTGCCGTCATGTAGCGTGGTTTTTTTACTTGGCTACGTTAAGAAGATGGTGAGCCCGAGCTACCAGCTTAAAGCCACAAACTTACTGCTATTGCTGCCGTTTATTTTATTAGTATACCTATTGAAAGAGGGTATCCGCATTGATAAAAATGCCCTGGAGGGTGCGCGTGGCGGTTGGCCGCCAACCCCTTTGGCTGTTTTCGGAATTTTACTTTATACCTTACAAGTAATTTATTTAGCTTTTGCAGAGAGGCTAACGCGACATCACAACCTAGCCATAGAAAACGAATTTTCCAACAAGGACCGTATCGGGCTGCGTTGGTTGCGTATCTTTATTTGCGCCTATTTAATGTTGGTAATTTTGGGTTTGGCGATAAGTTTGATCCGGCTGTTACCCGGCTTAGAGCTGTGGCCGCGCTCAATATACTACACCGCATGCATCGTGGTGATTTACTATTTCATCGGTTTCTCCGCGGTCATTCAGCCCGATATTTTTACCGGCCATGCGCATCGGCTTGATGGCAAAGACGATGAACAACGTAGCGAGTCCAATGCTAATACCGGCAAGTATGAAACAAGCTCGCTGACGCCGGCGCTAGCGCAATCGATTTGGCAGGATTTACAAGGCTTAATGGAAAGTCGGGCGCCGTATCTTAAGAATGATCTTCGCCTTTCCGATTTAGCTGAGATGGCAAAAATACCTCCCAATCATTTGAGTCAAATTATTAATCAATATGCCGACAAAAACTTTTTTGAATTTATAAATGAGTACCGCGTCGCGCAGGCCATTCGGCTGCTAGCTCAGCAACCCAAGGCAAAGATAATTACGATTGCACTGGAATCCGGATTCAATTCGCAGTCAGCATTCTATAAGCAGTTTAAAAATTCAACGGGTTACACACCAAAACAGTACATGCTACAGACCCTGCCAAGCAAAACAAAACCCTCGGCTTAAACCCAGTATTTAGGCCAAAGAAACTTCAATAATTGCTGCTAAGGCACTCTTTCTTTATAAAGTGAGAGTGCCTTTATTTTCCCTAAGCTTATGATAATAATGATATTTTTTAGAATAATGCGTCCGTTTTTGCAAAACGCAGTGCTGCACTCTTTCTTTGTAAAGCAAGAGGTATACAGCCGCATTCCACTCCACGATTAGCAGGGAAAGCTGGGTGCCGAGTTTATCGGCACAGAGCTAAAACAATAATTGTCGAGATAGGAATTTAAAATATGAACAATCGAGCTTCCTTAAAGCAAGTTGCTGCAGCTGGCGTTGTCGCTGCGAGCCTAACGGCGTTTACCATGCCGGCGTCTGCACTCAATATTCTCCTGACTAACGACGACGGACTCACTAGCAATGTGAAGGCCTTGTACACCGCATTGACGACCGCCGGTCATGATGTGTTGGTATCGACACCCTGCCAAGGTCAAAGTGGAATGGGTGGTGCGCTACAGTTTTTGCGCCCCTTAACTCCGCTGAGCACGGCCTGCTTAAACAATGCTGCGGCAGCGGGGGATCCGGGCGCAGGCCCAGTAACTAAAGAAGGTGATGGCTATGACTACAGCGATTTCTATTATGTGAATGGCACGCCAGTGATGGCTACCGCTTATGGTTTAGATTTACTCGCTCAAGCACGTTGGGGAAAGAATCCTGATCTAGTCCTTTCCGGAGCGAATGAAGGCCGCAATACCGGCTATATCGTTAGCTCCTCCGGCACGGTAAACAATGTGCAATTTGCCGGTGGTCGCGGTGTACCTGCAATTGCATTAAGTGCCGGTCACGATAGTAGCGGCGAAAAAGATGAAGCCGGAAATTACGACGATAATCCGGATTCTAGCGTGATTGCAAATCTAAGCGTCAAGCTACTCGATGTGCTGATTTCTAAAGCAGCTGGCGCGCCCTTGTTGCCAGAGAGAATGCTGTTAAACGTAAACTTCCCCGATGTCGTAACGGCGACTACGCCGTTTGAATTTTCGCGAATTGGTAGCGCGCAGGAATTAGAGTTTGTATTTGTTGCCGATTTCTCGCAAGACCCGTTCGCTCAATCCCAAGGTTTGGGGTCATACGCTTTTCCCGGTATCTCGATAAGATTTGCAGACGAAGATATTAGCCCAGAGCAAGAATCCGACGAAGCGCATGTTTCGAGCTCGGCCGTTTCTGTTACCGCAATGCAGCTTTCCTATGATCATAGCCAATATGGTCAGCAGTGGTTGCAACTTCGTTTACGCGATTTGCTGTCGCAATAATTGAGGTGCCATTTATGAAAAAAATACCTTATTTAGTGCTGGTGCTTGCGGCCTCTGTTCTTGTTGCTTGTAATGATAAGAATCAAAATAATAGCGCGGCCAAACTTAACGTTGATGAGCTAGAAAGTGGACGTTACACCATTAGCGTGGGCGATGAAGAGGCGCCGGCTATCGGAAAATACTACGCAGGTAACGGCAGCAGCCGCTTTGCTTTTGTTGAGGGAAGCGATGGCAAGGTTGCGCAAATATACCGTCGTGTAGAGAATGGCGAGTGGACAGCGGTGCCAAATATTAATACAGACACAGCGGTAAATATTATAAATAGCACACCGGTTTTGGATCAGAGTGTAGCTTTGGCTGAATTGCCAAGTAGCTTTGTGACGAAAACATCTTTAGATAAAGTGGTGAAATTTTCGCTCGGCAGTAACGGCAATTTAACGGCCGACGCGGGAGACTGCAACCTTGTGGGAGACGTATCGGAAAGCGATATAGAAGGTTTGTTAGCGGTGAGCCTTACAACTGCAAATTGCGATCTACCGCAAGCCATGGACGGTGTTTTGGTGGTCGACAAAGATTATCAACCGGCGGTATTTAGATTAATTGCCAGCGATGACCAAGAAATTGTCGATCTGTGGGTCTACCAGGAATAAATTTTTTTCTTAAAATATTTCGTCATTGAAGCAAGCACTGTTCAAAAGCAGTGCTTGTTTTCACTAATTTATAAATAGCCATCTAATTTAAGCCACTACTTATAGTAAATAATACCATGGGAACTGTCACCGCCTCTGAGAGTCCAAGCAGTGTCAATTTTCTGAATAGGCTATGAAACATGATTAAAAATATTCTGACCGTAAGTACCTTGGCATTTGCTGCTTTGTTTCTAATTGCATGCTCAGATGATAAAGCCGCGGCGCCAGCAGCGCCAGCTGAAAAGCAGGGATCAACGGCCGTTAGCCTTGATACTGGCGAAGGCTCGTTTTCATTTAAAAGTGATAGTGATGGCGATAGCACAGCGGTAAGTGTCGACACGGATAGTGACGGCGGTAGCAACGGCAATAAAAAATAGTAGCTATACGTTACTTGTGACGCTGCGGAAGACTTTCCGCAGCGCTTTACGGTAAAGATTCAAATCGCACTCCATTAAATTCGGCATTCATAGTAAGCTCCCTCCGTAAACCATTCGCTTTTCAGATTTTAATAAGGTCACAAATCTATGAGCAATGACTCTGATGCACGGGATAAGCTAGCCTTAGAGCGCACTCGTTTAGCTAATGAGAGAACACTGCTAGCCTATATTCGCACCAGTTTGGCGATGTTAGCTGGCGCCGCAGTGCTATTCCAATTTTTCTCGAGTTTGCACACCTATACCTCCGCCGCTTGGTTTCTGATCGCTGCCGGTCTCGCGGTATTTGCGATTGGACTTTATCGTTTTATCCACGTAAGAAATCAACTCAATACCTATGAGTCTCGCGCAAGCAAAGGCTAGTTAGGCAACTCTGCGAGCCCTGTTTTCTCTGCTTTTTTACGCTATACCCCCTTGTTCACGGGGTACTGCTCTCTTTAATAAACAAATATTCTCCCGAAAGCGTTACAGCTTTAACTGTGATTTAGAGCTTAAAGCGCAATAAATTTTTAGGGAGAAATGTATGTCTCGCATCAAAGGTCGATATTTGCCGCTGCTTGCCGTGGCCGTGTCGTTAGCGGCGTGTAATAACACTAATAAACCAGAACCTACAGGCGTTACGCCTGCGGCATCCTCAGTTGCTGTATCGCCGTCCCTCGGTCTGGTTCGCAATGCGCAGGTAAAGATATTTCAAGCTGACGGCACGACACTTTTGGGAGAAGGAACTAGCTCGAATAGCGGCGTCGTGGATGTGAGCTACGTAAATTACACCGGTGCGGTTGTTATCGAAATTCTTGGTGGTGGCACGGCTACCTATTTTGATGAGTCCTTACAAGTGTATACTGCCTTGCCAGCGGGTGAGCGGATACGCGCAATGGCGGTGTTACCAGATGTAGATATCGCTGTGACCCCCCTTACAAATTTGGCCTATGAAATTGCAAAAGCGCGTGGTGCTAGCCCGCTAACTGCGGATGATGTCAATGAAATCAATGAGCAAGTGCGGGCTGCTATCGCGCCTGGCATAGACAGCATACTAGCGGTTCCAGAGCTAGTGAGCGCTGCAACGGCGGATGTCCTCGACAATACCGACGCTGGACGACATGCATTAATTTTGGCCGCCTTGGCGGATCTCTCGTCAGGTGATGCAAGCCCTGCGCTAAACACATTGCGGGCCTTGGCAAACGATGGTGCGGATAGCGCATTAGATGGCATGGTCGACGGCTCTTCTTCTATCACTGTGCCTTATAGTGATTTTGTGGCCGATATGAGCGCGGCATTAGTGCGCCAAGCTGCTATTTATGGGAATGGCGCCTTGCAGGCGGTAGCTGCTGATCAAGCGCCTAGTAGCGCTGCTGTTGAAGAAGTTGATACGGGTGGAACTGGCGGAACGGGTGGGTCTGGTACTGGCGGAACTGGCGGAACGGGTGGGTCTGGTACTGGCGGTACCGGTGGATCAGGTACAGGCGGAACTGGCGGTACCGGTGGATCAGGTACAGGCGGAACTGGCGGTACCGGTGGATCAG
>NZ_CAXBHN010000006.1:0-164093 GCF_963975605.1 uncultured Zhongshania sp.
GAGAAGATTTACTCGCTGCGTGAAAGGATTGCACTTATTACTTGAAACCGCGTATTTCTATGTTAGTGTTTTGTCATAAAACCATCCTAATTTTGTCATCTGCTGGGTATAGCATTCGTTTTGCTGAAGTGCGCTAGGGCTTTGGCAACCGATTATTAGTTTCCAACATGTAGATGAGCAAAAAGGGTTGTGATATGGATCGCTATATTAAGCAACACGGTACTTTCTCTAACTTACATCAACAGCATGCGAGTGCTGAAATTGCTCGGCAGATTGATGAGTTCTTGCATAATGGCGGTAAAATTGAGAAGTTGAATGGGCCTCAATTTCAGCCGCATCGTGTGGTTCGTATTGGCAATGGTATGATCACAGAAGCATTGTAGACGGGTGTATGCGCGGATATTCTCGTAACTCAGGGAGAATGTCCGCGCAGTGAAAATAGTTTAATTCAGTAAAATCATTGCAGCGTTAATAGCCATAATAAGTAAGGCAATAGACGTCAATAAAAATATTGTAAAGCGCAGCGCCACTTTGTTAATGGTTGCATGTACTAGGCTGTGTACGATGCGGCCACCGACGTAAAACCACGCTAGGCTAAGGTTTAGGCCGTCGCCGCCGCCAATGAAGGCGAGCAAAAATGCTGTGGCGTAAAATAATGTTGGTTGCTCTACTAGGTGGTTGTAGTTATCCGCCTTCCACTGTGTTTTGGGTGGCAACTGTAGCGCAAGTTCGCTAGTGCGTTCACCGGCTTCGGGTTTTAATTTTAGCTTTGCGATCATCGGTAAGCGCACCAGCGCCATCCAAAATAACATTACAAACGTCCATAGAATAAGAACAACGACTGGTGTGAATATGGGTGAGTGTTCCAACATAGCATTTCCTCATTGTTATTGAGTTTATATTATCGGTGTTATTTTCTGTTGCTGCCATGATTGATTTGCTGGTCACAGAAGCGGGCTTGGGCATTTCTAAGAGACGTCATTGCTAGTGGATATTTTCCGGCGTATAACAGATTTGCTGCTTTTGTATTTCGATACCGACACTAGCCAAGCTATTCTTGATTAAAGTGCTAAGCGGGGCCTCCTTGATGGCTGCCCCTAGCGAGTCGTCGGCGAATACACAGCGAACAAGCAGACTACTTGGGAATTTCTTGTAATCAACGGTATGCGTTAGCCACAGGAAGCCATCGGTATGATCAAGGGCATATTCACAAACCTCGGTGAGTTTTACGCGTATGGCATTGTCTAATTTTTTATCGTTTTTGCGCATAGCTTGAGTGATAGTGAATTTTTACATTGGGGTGGAATACTACGGGTGGAGTGGGTGTACGGCAATGAAATATGCCGATAATGTGTATAAATCAATATCGGTCGCACTTTCTGCCTTCCTAACGGTCATATTGACGTGGAAACCACAGATAAAAAATTTGAACTAGGAGCGAAGAATGAAAACAAGAATTGGGATGCTAGCGCTCGTATTATCGTTTGGAACTGTTGGTGTGTTAGCTAAGCCACCGGGCGGTGAGCTGCCACCAGGTTTGCAGAAAAAGGTTGCTGAGGGTCGCCAATTGCCACCCGGTTGGCAAAAGAAGTTACAGGTTGGCTATCGTTTAGAGCCGGATATCTATGCGCATGGCCGTGTTGTCGTGCCGGTGGATAACCGCGGACACGTTATTGTGACGATTGAAGATCGTCGATTACGTTTAGTTCAGGCGACGCTAGAAATACTTGAGATTTTAAATTAGATGGGAGCGGGCTTATGAATGCTCATGGCAAAATTAATTATATTGAGTTGCCCGCTGCAGATATTGACGCTGTTAAGGGTTTTTTTACGAAAGCCTTTGGCTGGTCGTTTACCGATTATGGTGCGGATTACACCGCCTTTTCCGATGGGGTGCTAGACGGCGGGTTTTATCGCGCAGAGCTGTCGTCTACTGCCGCTAATGGTAGTGCACTAGTGGTTTTTTATAGCGAAACGCTTGAGGAAACCCGCAACACGGTTGTACTTTCCGGTGGGACAATACTAAAAGAAATATATGATTTCCCCGGCGGTCGCCGCTTTCATTTTGCCGACCCTAACGGCAACGAGTATGCCGTTTGGTCTGAGCCGGCAAAAACCTAGATTTTTTCTATTAACGGTGATTTCGCAAGTGCAGCTTGCTGATCACCGTATTGCTCATCTACCCATTCCGGGTGTTTGTAAATAATTCGTAAATCTTTATGTCGCCACACATCTTGCGCCATCTCTACCCAGCCGTGAATTTGTAAGTAGAGTGGGTTATAGGGCTTTTCTGGCATGCGGGTAACGCCATATTTAATCTCGCCGGCGTCATCTTCGCTGCGAAACGTACCGAACATTTTATCCCAAAAAATAAAGATGCCGCCAAAGTTGCGATCTATCTGCGCTGCGTTGCTGCCGTGATGAACGCGATGGTGCGAGGGTGTATTCATCACCTTTTCGAGAACGCCGAGTTTGCGTATTTGCTCGGTGTGCAGAAAGAATTGATAAACCAGATTGCCCTCAATGGCCAGCAGCACCCAATTTTTGTCGAAACCGACGAGAGCGGCGGGAATCCACCACAATACCCAGCTGCCTGAAAAGGCAAAGGTGAAATTCTGTCGCAGCGCGGTAGAGAAATTCATGTGTTCAGATGAGTGGTGGGTGATATGCCCGCTCCAGAACCAGCGTACCTTGTGCATCATGTAGTGATTGATATAAAAACAAAAATCAATGAATACGATTAAGGCCAATATACTGACTGCCGAGGCCGGGGGGTTCCATTGCAGGCCGTATTGGTAAACCCACAGATAGAAGGCTTGGATGAATAGCGCGACGGCGATGCCGTCGACTATTTTGTAGGAAAAGCCAGCAGCCAAATTGGCGACGGTTTCGCGGGGGTGGTATACACCGCTTTTACCGCTGCGGCGAACATAGACAAATTCTGCCGCGATAACCGCGAGGAATAGCGCGCCGAAGGCAGTGACAAAAAATAGAGCATGAAGAACATCTTGCACGCGAAGACCTCGTCGAGTGTTCAATAAGAGTTATTATCTTAGGGCGCTAAGCTCAAGGTATATTGACTATTCAAGACACTTTTTTGACATTTAGCGCCATCATCACGATGATGTAGCAACAAAGACCAAGACACCTCAGAGAATATCGATGCTTGCACAGTTACAGCTTAGCGGTGATTTGGCCGGCCTGCTTAGAGATTTTTTAGAGCAGGAGGGCGATGTGCATTGTGAGCTATATACAAATTTGCAGAGCTACAGCCTTAGCAGTCGCATGAGTTTTGCGCAGTGGTGGGCTCTGCTGGATAAAATTCAAGCCCGTTTCCCCGATCGCAATATTGGTTTAGCTTTGGGGCAGTGCGTGCGTTCCAAGCATCTTGGCGTGCTTGGCTATTTAACTTTGGCCAGTGATACCTTGGCTGATGCGCTCGGCGCATTTCAGCGTTATCAGCGCCTACTTCACGACGGCGAGAAAGCCAAAGTCAGCATCCAAAATGACATCATGGTGATGAGCTGGACCAGCGATTACGGCCCCTCTACTCAGCTTTCTGATGAGGTGTTGCTGGCGGGCCTGCTGGCCTTTATCCGTCAAATGACAGCAAAGCCAGATTTGTCGCCACTGCAGGTCGATTTTATTTTTCCCGCTCCAGAAACGACTGAAGACTATGACAAGGTGTTCAATGTTGCAGCTGGTTTTTCCCAGCCCGCGACGGCCATTTACTTTCCGCTCGAATATTTGAATTTGCCGATTAGTAATAGCGACCCAGGCTTGCGCAGCTTATTGGAGCGACAGGCGCAGGCATCACTGGCGATTCTTCCCGATAGCGAAGGGTTTGCCGGCGCCCTGAGGAGTGTATTACTCAGGGCACTGCAAAGCGGTCGCAGTACCTCCGCCGATGTGGCGGCGATGTTGAATATGTCAGAGCGCACCTTGTTTCGGCGTTTAAATGAGCAGGGTTTGAATTTTAAGGCACTGCTCTCGCAGCTTCGTGTTCAGTTAGCGCGAGAGTATCTCGCTGATTCGAGATTGAGCTTGAGTGAAATTGCGCTGTTGCTTGGCTATTCGGAGCAGAGCGCCTTTAACCGCGCATTTAAGCGTGAAACAGGGCTTACTCCGCGTCAGTGCCAAGTGCGCAAATTACGTGAGTGAAGCAGGTAGTTATGGAGAGGTAGGGGTTATTCGTAATAGTCCTTGGCGCAGCTACACTCTATTATTCGCGATGACATAGCCGTCATTGTAGTGCGTTCTGAATTGCGAAACGGGAAAGTTGAGTGGCGAAAAACAAAAATAAAAGTAAGAGCGGCGGTGCGCAAGTTCGCTCACAGGCGTCCAAACGCCCTAGCAGTGATGTGTCGCAAGTTTTGCCCGCGACTGCTCAAACCCTATTTCAGCAGGCCTTATATCATCATAAGCAGGGGCAGCTGAATGCCGCCGCGCAGGGCTATCAAAAAGTGTTGGCTGAGTTTCCTGGCCATGCTGATTCCTTGCATTTACTCGGTCTGGTAGCACAGAGTTTACATAATTCCGCTCAAGCCAGCGCGCTTATCGAGCAGGCGATTAAATTAAGCCCTAAGATTGCTCAGTATCATTTTAACCACGGCGTGGTGTTGCAGGGACTTAGCAATGACCAGGCGGCGATTGATGCCTATCGCAATGCGATACGTCTAAAGCCTGATTATCAGCAAGCCTATGAAAACCTCGGTGTGGCCTTGCAGGACAGCGGTAGCGATGAGGCCGCACTAAAAGCGTATCAGCAAGCCCTAGAGCACAACCCGCACTCAGTACTCGCGTTAAAAAACTTAGGTACCTTGTATTTTAAATCGGGTCATACGGCGCTGTCGCTGCAGTGCTTTGAACACGCACTTCGGCTTTCGCCTGTGGACCCAGAGCTGCGCCTCAAGCGCTCCGGCAGCCTGCTGCGCTTAGGTCAATGGCAAAAAGGTTGGCGAGAGTATCGATGGCGTTTTAGTGAGCAGTCTTTTCTGGAAAGCAATCCACCGCGTTCAACGGGCTTGCCCCACGCTGAAAAATTTAATATTGCCGGGCGGCGAGTATTTGTCGGCAGTGAGCAGGGCTTGGGCGATGAAGTTATGTTCGCTTCCTGTTTTAGTGACCTGATTTCTTCCGCGGCATCCTGTGTTCTTGAATGCGATCCCCGGCTCGTTCCTCTGTGGGCGCGGTCTTTCCCCTCAGCGGAAGTGATTGCTAAGGGGGAACTCGATCCACACGGGCTTGATAGTTTTATCTCTGCCGGCGATTTGCCCATGCACTTTCGGCAAGACGACGCGGACTTTTCCGGTCGTGCTTATCTGAAACCAGATAGTGAGAAATACGCTCACTGGCAAGGTCGATTGCAGGAGCTGACGGGCAAGTTGAAGGTTGGTATTTGCTGGCGGGGTGGTGTGGAAGCCCGCGCGGTGAAAGAGCGCAGTATTGATCTAAAATATTGGCGCCCCTTGCTCAAGCACAAAGATGTCAGTGTAGTGAATTTACAATATCGCTGTGAGTCTGAAGAGCTTAAACAGCTCGGTGAACATATCCATACCTTTGCCGATCTTGACACCTATGCAGATATTGATGGTTTAGCCGCATTGATGAGTAATCTTGATTTGGTGATATCAGTCGACAACACGACCGTGCATTTAGCGGGCGCGCTGGGTGTGCCGGTATGGGTCCTGCTGCCCTGTGGGCCGGAGCGCCGCTGGACCGACGATAGTGATGACAGTGTGTGGTATCAGTCCGCACGTCTGTTTCGTAAACA
The DNA here is from genome assembly GCF_963975605.1 of uncultured Zhongshania sp. NCBI lineage: Bacteria > Pseudomonadati > Pseudomonadota > Gammaproteobacteria > Cellvibrionales > Spongiibacteraceae > Zhongshania > uncultured Zhongshania sp. Next base: position 5,774 of record NZ_CAXBHN010000006.1, read on the forward strand.
AGGCGGAGCTAAAGATGGCTGGCGTGATGTCATGGCAAGGCTTGTTGCAGCGCTAGATGAATTTACGCCACCGCAGCGCGACGAGCGTGATTTGATTCGTGTTGAGCGCGAGGCTAAGGCTGATGTGCTCGTAAGCGACGGAGCGAAGACCTGCGTATTAGTTAACGACACCTCTAACTGGTATCACTGGGGCTGTAGTGGCACCAGCTTAAGTATTCATCGCGCCTTGCGACGAAATGGTTATCGGGTAGATGGCTTGCCAATTGCGATGACACAGAATCTGCCGGCCTTGCCGCAAAGCCCAGATGATTTTGATAGCGAGGAGGTTTATGCAAACTTTGTCGAGCGCAATTCGCGTTTACTTGCTCGTCTCGCCAAGGCTGACGTACTCGTGATTAATGGCGAGGGCAGTCTACACGGTGGTGGTATGGTGCCAGTCGGCTTGCTGTATATCGCCCACATAGGGAAGACCCGGTTACGTAAAACGGTGCAAATAATTAATCACTCCTGCTATCCGCAAGATGGTGACTTGGCCACAGATGGACCCTTGAATACCCTGTATCAGCGGGTATACCAACAGCTAGATTATGTTGCGGTACGTGAGCCAGTGAGCTTCCGACTTTTACAATCCTTAGCGATTCCCTGTGTGCAGAGCTTCGATTGCTTGCCGCTATTTATTGAGACATTCGCTGAACTGCGCTCCAAGACGGTGACCGATAAGCCGTATATTGTGTTGACCGGATCGGTCGCTTGGGCAGAGGCAATCGCCGAACCCTTAAGCCATTTTTTGCAACTGCAAATCGCAAACGGATACGGCATTAAAATATTAATTGGTGCCAGTGCTTTTTTGGCAGCCGATGACGTGGCTTTTGTGCAGTGGATGCAGCGCAGCGCGGCGGGGCAGTTCGAGCTGCATATTGCCGATACGGAGCGGCAGTGGCTGGAGTGTATCGCTAACGCTGAGCTACTAGTGTCTGGTCGCTTCCATCATAGTATTGCCGCTGCCTGTTTGGATACGCCGTTTATTGTCACCGAGAGCAATACCCCCAAGGTATTGGGTTTATTGGAGTTACTTGGCATGTCGAATGCCTTGCTGAAAACTGACCAGGATTTCGTCACTAATTTACACGCAATGGCGGAGCAGCGGCTGCGTGACCCCGCGAGTTATGTATTGGCTGCTGAGCGCAGGGCAATGCTGCTGAGCCTGGCAGACAATAATTTTGCAGAATTGCATTAGTGCGAAGAGGTTTATTTTGGACGTTGAAATTCGCTGCGCAGGGTTTCAATCCTCTCGCGATTGACTTCAAAGTCGTAGTATCCGATGCGGGAAGAACTGCGTACATCGACGGTGTTTTTTGACGGGGTATACAATAATTCCACGTCATCTTTATAGCGCATGATTGCTGTGCTGGTGACGGCATGAAGATAATGTGTATCTCGACTAATCAATTCAGTGCGCGGCATGGCCAGCAATAAATTTTGCAAACGCTGCCAGTCGTCTTGCGATTTAACAGAAATCGGAGCGATAAACTTCTCGCTATTATTTTCAGTGCTGGAAACGCAGTGTGGCGCGGCGGGGCATGCTTGAAACTTACCATTGTCAGCGCCAAGCCGGGGCGCACTGCAGGCGCTGAGTAGTGCGCAGATGAGTAAAGCCGCTGCTGCGTGTGCGATGTGGCGAATATTAGTAGGCATAGAAACCTCGATACGTTGACGTCAATGACAGGTCTACGTAGAAAATCAGCAATTGGAGTTTTATACCGCGTCAGACAAGAGCGGTCTATGTTGAAGGAGTACTAGCAGTGCTCTATTAAACGTATTTCAATGTTATTTGCATCATTGGAAAACCACACTGAATCTTCGTCAATGGTGCATTGCAGGCGCATGGTGCGCTGAGCTATATCTCTTAAAGCACCAGAGTCTTCGGCGCTGATCTCAATGATTTTGACATTGCCATGTTGCAGGACTTTGCTACGGTTTTCATCCCACCACATTTGCGCGGTGCGGCCGCCGTAAATAAAAATGATGACTTGCTTTGCAATAGCACGGGCTTTGCGTACGCGCTTTTCACTGGGCAGCCCCATTTCAATCCATAAGTCGATTTCGCCGGTGAGGGATTTTTGCCATAAATCGGGTTCGTCGTCGGTGCTTAAACCCTTGGTAAACTCCAGATGCTCGTCGGCGTATAACGCGAAAGCGAGGATTCTCAGCATCATCCGCTCGTCGGTTTCTGATGGATGGCGAGCAACGGTAAATTGATGGCGCTGGTAGTAATGACGACGAAGGTCACTGATGTCTAAGGTGGTTTTAAAAAGGGTCGCGTTTAATGCCATTGTCAAATTCGCATATGAGCTGGGAGCGCTATTGTACGCAGATTTGAGCAAAGAGTTTACAGGGCATTTACGCCGCCAATAACCAGCGCGTAGCGCAGTCCTTTGCCTATCCCCACCAGAATAAAAAATGGAACAGCGGATATTCGCATAATACCGCCGACCACCGTAAGGGCGTCGCCGCCAATCGGCATCCATGACATCAGCAGTGTCCACTTGCCGTAGCGAGTAAACCAATTCTGGGCGCGGATAAGATCTGATTTCCGCGCTGGAAACCATTTGCGATCCGAGTAATGGCTGAGCTTCATACCCATCCACCAATTAATACCGGCACCTAGGGTATTGCCCAAGGTGGCCGCCACCCATAGCCAAGCAGGGCTGAGTCCCGCGTTGAGCTGCGCCACCAATAGAATTTCGGAATAAAATGGCAGTAGCGTGGCCGCGCCAAAGGCGGTAATAAACATCAGTAGGTATTGGCTGATCATGTCCTTACGCTTGCTACCAGGTGTTTAAAAATATGCAGTTGTCGGGCTTGGAATGGCAGATATTCTGGGTGCCACTGCACGCCGATGTGACAGCGATGAGTCGGTGATTCTACTGCCTGAATAATATTGTCGGCGTCGCGTCCCGCGACCTGTAAGCCATCCCCGAGTTTGTGAATGGCTTGATGATGAAGGCTGTTGATGTGGCAGTGGTCACTGCCAAGTATTTTAAATAGCGAGCTGTTGGGGTCGACGTTCAAGGTTTTCCGTGGAATTAACATGCGCTTGTTCGACGTCACGCGACGGTGTTCGCGCAGGTCGGTATACAGCGTGCCACCCAGCACGATATTAAAAAGTTGCGCGCCGCGGCATATGCCCAGAATGGGGAGGTCTTGGGCCAAGCTATGTTCTAGCGCCATCATTTCAAAGCGGTCGCGCTCGCGATTGATTGGCGCAATGTCCGGTGCGTCTGGCATATACAATTGCTGGTCGATATCATCACCGCCACTTATGATGATGCCGTCAAGCGCCTTGGGAATGGCGCAGCGCTGCGGCGTTAAGCGGTAAGCCACCGCGCCGCAACGCCACAGCGCCCAGCGAATAAACCACCACGCCAGGGGCAGGTGGGTATCGTCTCCGGTTACACCAATCAGCGGTTTATTCACAGTAATTCCGGAATTAACCAGCGGCTGACGCTGCTTGCCCAATTGGTAAATAAATTCGCTGTCGGGTTGTCGAGGTATTTTCGGTAGCCTCGGCAGACCATATCTAGGCGGCGTTTATCCATCGCTAGGTTGTCTACTTGCAGCCAGTCGCGGTAGGGGTGGATCAGTCCCCACTGCGGATCGTCGATAAGACTATTGGGCAGTCGGTAATGCAGTGTTGGGCGAGCTTTTACCCGCTCATCCTTAACAGTGCGCCGCAGTCTTTCGTCGTCAATATGCGAGAACAGGGGCAGCATGTCTAAAGCCCGATTGCGCGTTGGGTTGTATTCAAGATAGTCGTCAATCAACTTATTGATATCGGGTTCGTAGTCGCTGCGCAGCAATAGTCTCACGTAGTCCTTGCCGAAGGGGTCGACGTATGAGGTCAGGCGGCGACTGAAATCGACATCGCAGCGCATTTTTAACCAGTCGTAGAGACACAAGAAGGCGCGGAGATAGTCTCTAATGGTCTCTGCGCTGCAGTCGGGCATCTCAGGGTTGAGCTGTAGGCCAAAGGCATTCTTTGCTGAGGCGTGGGTGCCCTGAGCGTCGGAGTCACGCAGTTTTTGAAACAGGGTTTCCAGCTGCCAAAGTTCATTCATCGCAATTGGAGGGGCGACTACTTCAAAGGGCACAAGCTGCTTGGCAATGGCGCCCACAATGGCCTCGGCGAGTTCTTCTAAGTCGTTATTATCTGCCGATTCGTGACGCTCGCGGCTGATGCGTTTGATGTATGAAAAGTCGAGTTCAACGCCAAACTTGCCCAGTGATGACTCCACGACGTTGATTTCGTAGTCTGATACGGCTTCCGCCTTGCCGCCATAGAGCGAAATAATAGTGTCGACAATGTCGTTTATTTCCATGCCGGTAAATTCAATTTCCACACCCAAGCGTCGCATTTTGCCGGCGGCAGTATTGCGGTGTTGCGGCAATGGCCACAGCGACTTGCGATAATCGTCCAATGAATCACTCATTTGTATCTCCAATGATATGGGCTACTGGTAGTAGGCGTTCGGTGTGCTGGCAAACCACTTGGAATAGGGTGAGTAAGGGCACGGCGAGCAACACACCGGGGGCGCCCCACAGCCAGCCCCAGAAAAATATCCACAAAAAAACGACGATCGGGTTTAGGCTGAATCGCAAGCCGTGGACAAAGGGATCAATAAATTGACCGTTTAATGCCGTGAATAAACCGTATGACAGCGGCGCGGCGAGGATGGCTGCGGGATTGCTGTAACTAACGGCGCTGACAATGGTGAATAGAATTATCGTAATGCTCACCCCCAAGTAGGGGATATAGCGCAATAGGCTGGCCACTGCGCCCCACAGCGCTGGGTCGGGGAAGCCTGCCAGCCAAAGCCCCAGTGCGGTGATGGCGCCAACGGCGATATTGACGGCGGTAATCGTCATTAAATAACGCGACATTTGGGTCTGCGCGAGCTCTGCTATCCGTGTTACCGCGGCTTTGTCTCTCTGGGTTGGCAGGCTGTGAATAAAGCGTTTCATCAGCGCTTCCCCAGATGTTAGTAAGAAGAACAGGAGAATAATACTGAGTGTGCCGTAAACCCCAAAGTTCTTTGCAATCTCCCCAAGCTCAGTGCGCCAGCCGGCGTCGGCAATCACAACTTGGGTTATTTGCGGATCGCTGGCGTTGCTACTGAATTCATTGGCGAGGGAGTCAATGCTGCGGCTAGCGGCGTCGACGCTGCCCTTGTCGGTATTCACGTCATTGAGCTGGTCGCGCAACACGTCAACGGCTTCCGGTACACGTTGCAGCCAGTCGCTGGCCGGTGAGGCTAAGGCGTAAACGCCGCCGCCAATCGCACTCAAGCCAATTGCCATGATGATAGTTGCACCGATGCTGCGCGGTACGCCAATCCTTTGTAGGCGGCTAACTGCTGGCGCGAGTAGTAAGGCAAAAATCAGCGCCAGGGTGATTGGCAACATCACATCTCTGGCTACTTGCAGGGTGTAAAGAACCGCAAGAATAGCGAGGATCTTGATTGCCCAATCAGATTTGTTATTCAGTTTTGTATCCATAGCTTTATTGTGGTCTTCGATATTCGAGTACTCGCTATTGCTTAAGGTAACGTGTGAGGGGTGTCATTGAATCCTTACGGTTTGGCGGCGGCATTGGTTTTTCCGCGACATCGCAAGCCAGCTTGTTTGGCAAACGGATTTCGGTTTAGTGACGAAGTTAGTCTATATCTTGAGTTTGTTAGCTGCGCTCTCGTGGTCCGGCAAACCACCATATGACGAGGCCTAAAAATGGCAGTAACAGAATAAGTACAATCCATAGCAACTTGCTGGAGGAGGTTTCTCGGCTTTGCACAATGTTTAAGATCGCCCATATATCGGCGATAAAAATAAGAAATCCTAAGACACCAGTAATGTGAAGCTCCATATCACTCTCCTGAACAATTGATCGCTATTCCGGCAAAAAACACGGTATAGGTATGTAAATGATTTCTGTTAGTAGAGTAGTTTAGCGGCGGAGAGTTCACCAGCGGAAAATACACGCCCCGCGAGCGCGGGGCGTAGAAGCAAGAAAATAACTTAATTGTGGGCGTGCAACATCTCGTTTAGGGCGATGGCAGATTTATTTGTTAACACCTCAATCGCGCCGTTTTTAGAGTTGCGGCGGAACAGTAAGTCAGACTGGCCGGACAAGTCGCGTGCTTTGCTCGTTCCCGCTACCGCGCCATCGGCATCGATCATAGTGAGCACTGAGCCGGCGGTGATATACAGGCCGGCTTCAATGGTGCAGCGATCGCCCAGTGGAATGCCGACACCGGCGTTGGCGCCAATCAGGCATTCTTTACCGACGGATATAATGACGTTATTCCCGCCAGACAGAGTGCCCATTGTGGAGCAGCCGCCGCCCAAGTCAGATCCTGAGCCAACCATAACCCCAGCAGAAATACGGCCTTCGATCATGCCTGGGCCTTCAGTGCCCGCGTTAAAGTTAACAAAACCCTCGTGCATGATGGTGGTGCCTTCGCCCAAGTAGGCACCCAGACGAACCCGCGCCGTATGCGCAATACGCACACCGGTAGGCACGACGTAATTGGTCATCTTGGGGAATTTGTCCACTGACATGACTTCTAGCATCTCACCTTTCAGCCGAGCTTGTAGCTGGCGCTGTTGCAGTTCGCTGATGTCGACTGCCCCTTGATTGGTCCAGGCTACATTCGGTAGAACACCGAATAAACCCGTTAGGTTAATGCTGTGAGGTTTAACTAGACGGTGAGACAACAAGTGCAGTTTCAAATAACCTTCGGGGACCGAGCTTGGCGCGTCATCACTGCTGAGTAAAGTGACTACTAAGGGTTGATTGCCAGTGGCGAGTTGCGCGGCGATCGCGGCTTGTTCTGCGTTGTCGGATGCCGCAATGACATCGGCAATCTGAGCCATTTGCGCACTGGTGACGGCAACGGCGGTATTGCCTTGCAGTGACGTAACGATCGACTGAACCGCGCTGACTAGATCAGCTTTTGGATTTAACAGTGGGCTTGGGTAAAACGTATCTAGCCAGTCGCCTTTGCTATTTTGAGTGCCGAGGCCAAGGCCAAATGCGAAAGTTGCTTGAGTCATTATTGCGTCTCTATTTGGTGATAAAAAAGGGATGATGATTTAAAGCGTGTGGTGAGTGAACAGCGATTGATAGTCCGCGGCTTTAAAACCGAGATGCAGTGCGCTACCGGTATCCAATAGGGGGCGCTTCATCAGCGTTGGATGCTCAAGAAGTAAGTCAACGGCAGTCTCTTTGCTTAGTGAATTGCGCTGTGTTTCTGACAGCTGCTTCCAGGTGGTACTGCGTTTATTGACCAAGGCATCTAGGCCGAGATTGTCCAGCCAACTCATGAGTTGTTTGCTATCGAGTGGTGCATCGCGGACATCGTGGAAGTGAAAATCAACATCATGGGATTCTAGCCAGCGTCTGGCCGCGCGCACGGTATCGCAGTTTTTGATGCCGTAGAGTGTTGTGCTCATGGGTTTTCTCTTAGTTGCTGACAACAGGCGGAAATTTTCGGCCGCCAAGGATAACAAATTCTGGCCCTGGGATCACGGCAATGTCGCCGATCACCGGCGATGGTGGCGATAGTCGTGGGGTGCTAAACCAATGGCCTTTTTAAATAGGCGAGAGAAGTAATAGGCGTCGTCGTAGCCAACCGCAGATGCAACTTGCTTTACGGATTGACCGGTGCTATCCAGCAAATAGCAGGCACGCTGAATTTTCATATTAATAAAGTACTGTATCGGCGACTGGCCGGTATGGGCTTTAAATTTCTTACTGAAGTGGTATTTCGACAGTTTTGCACTAGCTGCCAGCTCGTCGAGATTGAGCTGACCGTGAATGTGCTCTTGCATGGTGGCGCGCAGTCTTTCCCAGTTAAGCGTTTTACCACTTTGGGGTCGCTGTTGACGTACCAGCAGGGCAACGTAGCTGAGCAGTGCTTGCAATTGATGCCCGCCTTGAATGTATTCGGCTAGCTGGTAGCCACTCCGTCGCAGCTCAGACAGGCCGTCGAATATTCTCACTACACGCGGTTGAACGCCGATATTAAACGACGGTGTGCTCATCTGAATATGTTGATAGAAATGGTCGGCGAGACGGCCGTTAAAATGCAGCCAGTAGATTGTCCACGGGTCCTTGGTGTCTGCTTTATAGGCATGGGGGTGGTTGGGGGGGAGCAGAATAATATCGCCGCTATTAATACGATAGCGTTTGTCATCGCACATTAAGGTGCCTTTGCCGTCGATACAGTAGATAAGTAAATAGCTGTCCTGCTGCTGGCGCTGCATGCGGTGGCCAAATGCGGCTGGGTAATAGCCCATAGCAATGGGAAATAGCCCTTCGGTAAGCGGGTGGCCGGCGAGTTGAGTTTGCACAAATTGCGGTGTGAGAAAGCGAATTCCCAGCGGGGGGAGCGGCCAGTCAGAGGTTATTTTCATTTTAAGTTATTGATAATTAATGATTTAACGTATTTTTTTTGGTGAGAAGTACGATTGAGTGTATGCGCAATATAGTCCATCAAGTCGGCAATATAGTCAATCCTACCGTCTGTGGGGATGTGTTTATATAGATGCCCTATTTGTGCGCATGCGACGAGAGTTCGGCTGCGCTATTGTTAGTCACAAAAATAAACCGGAGAAATACCATGGCCGCCGAAACCGCCGCAGCTACTACTGAAGAAGCAAAGTTCGTCGCCTCTCTCGTCGAGCGCTCACGCAAAGCGCAGGCTCAGATTGCGAATTATACCCAAGAGCAGGTTGACGAATTAATCACGGCAATGGTGTGGTCTGTTGCTCGTCAGGACGTGGCAGAGAAAATCGCCCAGTTCACTGTGGAAGAAACCCAGCTGGGTAATTACGACGGTAAGTTTCTTAAAATCTTTAAGAAAACCCGCGCGGCATTATTCGATATTATCAACGACAAGTCGGTCGGTATTCTGGAAGAAGACAAAGAGCGCAATATCGTTAAAATCGCCAAGCCTGTGGGTGTTATCGGCGCCTTGACGCCATGCACCAATCCAGAGGCAACGCCGGTTATTAAGGCTATTTCTGCGGTTAAAGGCCGCAACTCGATTATTGTTGCGCCGCACCCACGCTCTAAGCTGACCAACAAAATGATCTGCGATTTGATGCGCGAAGCACTCAAGGCCTGTGGCGCCCCCGAGGACTTGGTTATCTCCATGGATAGCCCGTCAATGGAAGGCACCGCCGAGCTGATGAAGCAATGTGACCGTATTTTGGCTACCGGCGGCGCGCCAATGGTTAAGTCAGCCTATTCAAGCGGCACGCCAGCACTGGGTGTGGGTGCGGGCAACGCGGTTATTACCGTTGATGACACCGCTGATCTGGACGAAGCGGCTGAAAAAATTCGTATTTCCAAGACCTTGGATTTGGCGGCATCGTGCTCTTCTGATAACGCGGTTATCGCCTTTGAATCAAACGTAGAAGCCCTGCTTGAAAAGCTGCAAGCGCAGGGCGGCTATATTTGTAACGCCGAAGAAAAAGCCAAATTACAAAGTATTATCTGGGAAGACGGCCACATCGCCGCTCGTATCGTGGCTCAGCCTGCAACGGTATTGGCTGATATGTCGGGTATCGATCTGCCTGAAGGCAAAACCTTCTTTATCGTACCTGAAACAGGCACTGGCCCAGAGCACCCTTTCTCTGGCGAGAAAATGTCAGTGGTAATGGCCTTTTACACAGTGAAAGATATTGATGGCGCTATTGCCATGACCAATGCGATTCAGGCTTACCAGGGGCAGGGGCACTCCTGCGGTATTTACTCGTACAGCGATGACAACATCATGAAGTTTGCCAGCGCAACCAAAACCTCACGGGTTATGGTTAACCAGCCTCAAGCGCCGTCTAACAGCGGCAACCTTTGGAATGGTATGCGCCAAACCTTCTCCTTGGGCTGTGGTTCATGGGGTGGCAATAGCACCAACAACAATATTACTTGGCGCGACCTGATCAACGAAACGTGGGTGTCTAAACCACTGGCTGTCACCAAAGAGATCCCGTCTGACGACGTACTGTTTGGCAAAGTAATGGATAAGTTCAAGTAAGACGTCGCGTGTAAACGCCGCAGCGATTGCGGCGTTATGCATTGTTTCTGCGTAAATAAAAGAGAATAACATGGACTTTAACCTTTCCGACGACCAAAAAGCGTTCGCCGAAAGTGCGCGGTCATTTGCCGACGGCGTGTTTAAGCCAAATGCAGCCCAGTGGGATGCAGAACATATTTTTCCAAAAGACGCTTTAAAGCAGGCCGGCGAGCTGGGCTTTATGGGAATGTACACGCCAGAGGATGCAGGTGGCTTAGGTATGAGCCGCTTGGATACCAGCGTGATTGTTGAAGAATTGGCGCGGGGTTGTACCTCTACCGCTGCGTTTTTGACCATTCACAATATGGCCACCAGCATGGTGGGCACCTACGGTAAGCCGGCCTTAATAGAAGAGTGGTGTGGCGATTTGGTAGTGGGCGAAAAACTCGCTTCTTACTGCTTGACTGAACCCAGTGCCGGTTCTGACGCGGGCAATTTGCGCAGTTCGGCGCGCGCCGATGGCGACAACTATATTGTTAACGGCAGTAAAATGTTTATTTCCGGTGCCGGCTCGACCGACCTGCTGGTGGCAATGTTGCGCACCGGTGGCGATGGTCCCAAGGGTATCAGTGCTTTTGCTATTCCCGCCGACGCACCTGGTGTTAGCTACGGTAAAAAAGAAGAGAAAATGGGCTGGAATAGTCAGCCTACTCGCACCGTAAGTTTTGAAGACGTGGTGGTTCCCGCTGCCAATATGTTAGGTAGTGAAGGGGAAGGTTTTAAGATTGCCATGAAAGGCTTGGACGGCGGTCGCATCAATATCGCGACCTGCTCAATCGGTACGGCCCAAGCAGCAATTGAAGCAACCATTGCGTATGTGAAAGAGCGTAAACAATTTGGTCAGGCGATTGCCGATTTCCAAAACACCCAGTTTAAGCTCGCCGATATGACCACTGACTTAGTCGCGGCGCGGCAAATGGTGCGCTTGGCGGCGTTCAAATTGGACAGCCGCGATCCGGAGGCCAGTGTCTACTGCGCCATGGCAAAGCGCTTCGCGACCGATGTCTGTTTTACTATTTGTAACGACGCCCTGCAGCTGCACGGTGGCTATGGTTACATTAAAGAATACCCCTTGGAACGACATGTTCGCGACAGTCGCGTACATCAAATTCTGGAAGGGACGAATGAAATTATGCGGGTCATTATTGGCCGACGTTTATTGATGGATGGCGCCTTGGAGGTGATTAAGTGAGCAACTACAGCCCGACAGAAAAACTAAAAGTAGAGATCATTGACCACACAGCTTTGATTACTATCGACAACCCAGGTGCGAATACCTGGGACTCTGAGTCGTTATGTGGCATGCGCGAGTTAATCGCCAATTTAAACGCCGACAAAAATATTTACAGTTTGGTAATTACCGGCGCGGGCGAAAAGTTCTTTTCGGCTGGTGCAGATTTAAAAATGTTCGCCAGTGGCGATAAAGCAGTTGCGCAGGATATTGGCTTGAAATTTGGTCAGGCATTTGAAGCCTTGGCAGATTTCCGTGGTGTGTCGATTGCAGCGATCAATGGCTTTGCCATGGGTGGCGGTCTCGAGTGTGCACTGGCCTGTGATATTCGTATTGCGGAAACTCACGCGCAAATGGCGTTGCCTGAAGCGAAGGTGGGTTTGCTGCCCTGCGCTGGTGGCACCCAGCGCTTGACCGCGCTGGTTGGCCCTGGCTGGGCGAAGCGCATTATTTTATGTGGCGAACGCATTAAAGCCGATAAAGCATTGAGCTTAGGTCTGGTTGAAGAAGTGGTTGAATCAGGCAAGGCTAAGGAAGCTGCCTTGGCCTTGGCTGCGCAGGTTGCCCAGCAGAGCCCAGTGTCTGTGACCTTCTGTAAAGAGCTGATCCACAAACCTCGCGAAGCGGTCATGCCACAAGGTTTGCTGCTGGAGCGCGAGCGTTTCATTCAGCTATTCGACACCTTAGATCAAAAAGAAGGTGTAAACGCTTTCTTAGAAAAACGCAGCCCAGACTGGAAGAACGCGTAATGACTGGTGTAGAGGAAGTTTTATTTGCAGAGCGTCGCAGCGCGAGTGGTCCGGCGGTTGGGGTGATTACCCTGAACGTCGAGAAGACACTTAACTCGCTGACCTTGAATATGGTCGAGTTAATGCTGGTCAAACTCCGGGAATGGCGCGAGCGCAGTGATATCGCCTGCGTATTCATTCACGGTGCAGGTGAGAAGGCGCTGTGCGCCGGCGGTGATGTGCAGGCCTTATACAAGTCCTCCATCGATCAGCCGGGCGGCCCCTGTGAATACGCCGAGGCATTCTTTGAGCAAGAATACCGCGTTGACTATCTGCTGCATCAGTTTGACAAGCCGGTCATTGTTTGGGGGCACGGCATTGTGATGGGCGGTGGTATGGGCGTGTTTGCGGCGGGTAGTTATCGCGTCGTTACTGAGCGCACTCGCCTTGCCATGCCCGAAATTACCATTGGTTTATACCCCGATGTTGGCGGTAGTTATTTCCTAAATCGGATGCCGGGACACAGCGGTTTGTTCCTCGCATTAACGGGGGCGTCGTTCAACGCCGCCGATGCGCGTTACCTTGGTTTAGCGGAAGGCTTTATTGAGCATCAGTACGCAGGAGAAGTACTGAACGCGCTAACGGATACCGCGTGGTCTACCGGTGTTGCGGATAACCACGAGCGGGTATTCGATTTGATGGCAGACTTTGTAGCGCGCTCAAAAGCGGCGCTGCCGGCGGGTAACGTTGAAGCTGCGGCGACAGAAATCGAAGCGCTATGCACTGCCGATGATGACGTGACGGTAATCAATAACATTATTGCCGCGCAGTCTGAAAATCCCTGGATTCAAAAGGCTGCTGCAACCTTGGCGTCGGGTTCACCACTGAGTGCGCGCTTGATTGCCGAGCAGATACGGCGCTGTAAGGGGCTGAGCCTTAAGGCCGCCTTCCAGGCTGAGGCCCTGTTGTCGACAACGATTATTCGTCAGCCCGAGTTTGCTGAAGGCGTGAGGGCCTTGTTGATCGACAAAGATAAAAATCCAGTTTGGCAGCATGCCTCACCCGCTGACGTGCCACAGGCGCTGATTGAGCATCACTTTACGGCACCTTGGTCGCAAAACCCGCTGCACGACCTTTAAAGGCAAGCGCTTCGCGGTATCGGCAGAGGCGATGGTAAACAAGTTTTGAGGCGGTTTCGGTCGTCTTATTTTTTACATCGACCGGGCGCTCATGTGGGCATCCGCAGTCTAATAAACAGGTGAGTATTATGGCTAAGGTAGCGTTTATTGGTTTGGGTAATATGGGCGGTCCAATGGCTGCCAATTTGGTCAAAGCCGGTCACGACGTGACGGTATTTGATTTGGTGGCGGCGGCTATGGATGCTGTTGTTGCCCAGGGCGCAAGTAAAGCCGCCACTGCGCTTGAGGCTTTAGCAGGCGCCGATACCGTTATCACTATGCTGCCGGCCGGTAAGCACGTAGCGGGCTTATATCTTGGCGATGAAGGTCTTGTTGCCAAAGCCGCCGACGGCACTTTGTTTATGGATTGCAGCACCATTGATGCAGATACTGCTCGCCGCGTTGGTGAGGCCGCTGCTGCGCGTGGTTTGCAAATGATCGATGCGCCCGTGTCTGGCGGCGTAAAAGCAGCGCAAGCCGGCACTCTGGCCTTTATGTGTGGCGGCAGCGCCGAGGGTTTTGCCCGCGGTAAGCTGGTGCTAGAGGGTATGGGTAAAAATATCTTCCACGCAGGCGATCACGGTGCCGGTCAAATCGCCAAGATTTGTAACAATATGCTATTGGCAGTGCATATGGTTGGCACGGCAGAAGCCTTGCAGCTGGGTGCCAATAACGGCCTAGATCCCAAGGTGCTGTCAGAGATCATGTTGAATAGCTCTGGCAAAAACTGGTCGCTAGAGAACTACAACCCGTATCCAGATGTGATGCCAACGGCGCCCGCGTCAAACGATTATCAGCCCGGGTTTATGGTTCAGCTGATGTTAAAAGACCTTGGTTTGGCAATGGAAAACAGCTTGGTTACCCAGAGTTCAGTGCCGATGGGCGCTTTGGCGCGCAGCCTGTATGCGTCGTTTTCGTCTAAGGGCAACGCCCAGCGCGACTTCTCTTCAATATTGGAAATGTTTCAGCCTTAGAAATCGACCACTTAGGCTGGCGACTCTCTGATCGACTTATCTTTTCCCTTCAAGTAACTCCTTTGGCGGTAGCTGTTTCGATGGCTACCGTCTTTTTTTGGTATACCATTCCGTATTTTTCTTGCCGAGCTTTTGTGGCACCGTAAAATGCGGGTAGTCGATTATGAAGAATGAGTCCTTGTATGTCTGACAATGTGTCATCGAGTCTTGTACTCATCGGTATGCCCGGTGCGGGTAAATCCACTATTGGCGAGGCCTTAGCTCTGCAAAGCGGTTTGACGTTTGTCGATACTGATCGTCTCATCGAACAGCGCGAGGGCCGGAGTTTGCAGGCAATCTTGGATGAAGAGGGTTATCAGCGGCTGCGTCGTATAGAAGCTGAGGTGCTGCAGAGTAGTGATTTCTCAAACAAGGTGGTAGCTACAGGTGGCAGTGCGGTGTATAGCTCAGCTGCAATGACCCACTTGCGGCAATTTGGCCCCTGCGTTTTTATTGATATTCCCCTGCGTGAGATAGTGCGGCGAGTGCAGAACTTTGCAGAGCGCGGTATTGCCGGTCCTGTGGGTCAAGATTTGCAGGGTGTTTACGCCGAGCGTCTGCCTCTTTATCGCCGCTATGCGGATATTACCGTCGATGGCAGCGGTTTAGACGAGACGGCGCTGTTGGCGAAGGTGCTGGCGTCAATCGCGGATTCCAATAACTAAGGGGTGCAAGGCTTCGCTCGTGACGTTATGCTGAGGTCTCTAAATATCTTAGGCCGCCGCCAACGTAATTCGGCAAGTCGGTCACTTGATAGCGACAATAATGACCGTATAAGGAATAGTGAGTGTAATGCCTGTAAAAGCCTACACCAGCATTGAAATTTGCAAAGAAGATCTAAAGTTCTCCGGTGCCCATTTTACCATTTTTTCGGCGACGGACCGCGAGCGGCTGCACGGCCATAATTTTAAAGTCAGTTTGTTACTTACCGCGGATGTTGGTGACAACGGCATGTGTTTTAGCTATGTCGAAATCAAGTCACGCTTGCGAAAACTGTGCGCGAGCCTGGATGAATACACCTTGTTGCCTGCCGAATCGCCCTATATGCGAGTTGTTGAGAGTGGCGACTTTTATATTGCAGCGTTTAACGGTGAAGAAATACCCTTCTTAAAGTCAGATACCCTCCTGTTGCCAGTGCGCAATACCACGGTAGAAGAATTTGCCCGCTATATACTGGAGCTGTTACTCACTGACGCGCCCTTTATTGAAGGCAACGAGATTCGCGAATTGGTGATGAAGGTGTCATCAGGTCCGGGGCAGTGGGGATCCGCGAGCTGGAGCCGAGATTAGGCGCCGTGACGCGAGTATTTCTCTACCTGCGCTAAATTCTATAGTGCATCGATCACACACGGGGCTGGACGATCGGTATCTCGTTCGGCATCTATTGCGTAAATTTCAGTAGCGAGTTCATTTTATGACTAAGGTTTTAATTTTGAGTGGCGGCAGCCAGGGTATCGGCTTTGCTTGCGCTAAGCGATTTATGGCAGAAGGCTATCAAATTGTTAATTTATCTCGTCGGCCAATTGACTTGGATGGGGTGACGCAGCTTTGTGTCGATATGCAAAAGCGCGATTGGCTGGATAATTGCATTGACGCTATAACGGCCGTCGCGGCTGGCGCTGACCAACTTGTACTGCTGCACAATGCGGCGCGTCACGACGGTGACACGGTGAAAAATTTATCGGCGGAAAATTTTGCCGACGTGCTGCAAGTAAATTTGGTGGCGCCGCAGCAGTTGAATAATTTGTTGATTCCGTTAATGAAGCCGGGTTCGGCCATTTTGTATATGGGGTCTACACTTAGTGAAAAGGCCGTTAGCGGGTGTGCGTCTTATATTGCCAGCAAACATGGCGTTGTTGGTCTGATGCGAGCGACTACCCAAGACCTGGTGGGGCTTGGTATACACACCGCGTGTATCTGTCCCGGCTTTACCGATACCGCCATGTTGCGTGGCAATATTGGTGATGATCCGGCGGTGATGGCGGCGATAACGGGAATGGTGAGTTACGGTCGTTTGATTGATCCGAGCGAAATAGTCGAGACGCTTTATTTCTGCTCTCAAAATCCGGTGATAAATGGCAGTGTATTGCACGCCAACCTCGGGCAGATTGAGAGTTAGTCGTAGTGATTGTTAAATGAAGCTTGGGGTGTGGGCGCCTTAACTTGGCGTGGTAATTGGGAAAATAGCGCTGTGCTTTGCACGTTATCGCCCTGTATTAGGTCAAGGTATTTCTGCGTGAATGGCAGAGCTTGCTAGGTGAGTATACGCACATCGTGCGCGCGAATAGGTAGTATCCAAGATGGTTAAGTTTTCTTATCCGCAGGATTATTTTTACCATGATGCGAAGCAGTTGTTTGTTTAGATAGCGTAAATTATTTTTTAATATTTTTATCTAAATTATTGATAAACCAGCTGGATGGTAGTTACGTATCAGAGTAGAGTAAAGATGCTTGCACACTTTTAAGGCGTTCTGATTTAAGTCCCAAAACGGTATAGATCGGCGTCAAAGTACAGCACAGAAGGAGATTGCAAAGATGGGCATACTTGATAATGTTCGTGAGCAATACCTGAAGGGGCGTGACGAAGAAATGTCCCTGGAGGCTTATCTTGACCTTTGCCGTCAAGACCCCCTTGCTTACGCAACCCCCGCTGAGCGTATGCTCGCCGCCATTGGTGAGCCCGAGCTAATTGACACCCGCAAAGACTCGCGCTTATCGCGCATATTTTCTAATCGCCTCATTCCACGATACCCCGCTTTTGAAGAGTTTTATGGGCTTGAAGATGTCATCGCCCAGATCGTCGCCTTCTTCAAACACGCAGCACAGGGTTTAGAGGAGCGTAAGCAGGTTCTGTATTTACTCGGCCCAGTGGGCGGTGGTAAATCGTCTATCGCTGAGCGCTTAAAAAAGCTGATGGAAGCGGCGCCTATATACGCTATTAAGGGCTCACCCATTAATGAGTCGCCGCTGGGCTTATTTGATCCTCTTCGCGACGGTAAACAATTGGAGGAAGAATACGGTATTCCTCAGCGTTACCTCACTGGCTTATCTTCGCCTTGGGCGATTAAGCGCCTAGAAGAATACGAAGGTGATTTAACAAAATTCCGCGTAGTGAGAATTCAGCCGTCGGTGTTAAAACAAGTTGCGGTCACTAAGACTGAGCCCGGTGATGAAAATAACCAGGACATCTCTACCCTTGTCGGCAAAGTGGATATCCGTAAGCTGGAAGCCTACGCTCAAGACGACCCGGATGCCTATTCCTATTCCGGCGGTCTGTGTCTGGCAAACCAGGGTTTGCTCGAATTTGTAGAGATGTTTAAAGCACCTATTAAAATGCTCCATCCCTTGTTAACGGCAACCCAAGAAGGTAACTATAAAGGCACCGAAGGATTTTCGGCTATCCCTTTTCAAGGTATCATTTTGGCTCACTCCAACGAATCAGAGTGGCAGAGCTTCCGCAACGACAAACACAACGAAGCATTTCTCGACCGCGTTTATATCGTCAAAGTGCCATACTGTTTGCAGGTTTCTGAAGAGGTAAAAATTTATCAGAAACTACTAAGGCACAGTTCCTTGGCGAGTGCGCCGTGTGCGCCGGGTACCTTGGAAATGCTAGCGCAATTCTCAGTGTTGTCACGGCTTCGCGAGCCGGAGAATTCAAGCATTTATTCAAAGATGCGGGTCTATGATGGCGAGTCGTTAAAAGATACTGATCCCGCAGCTAAGTCCTTCCAGGAGTACCGTGATTACGCCGGTATTGATGAGGGCATGAACGGCATGTCCACACGCTTTGCCTTTAAGGTTTTGTCGGCGGTGTTCAACTACGATAACTCGGAAATTGCAGCCAACCCTGTACATCTGATGTATGTGCTGGAACAGCGCATTTTGCGAGAACAATTACCCGAGGATACTCAGCGCGTTTACCTTGAGTTTATTAAAGGTTGGCTGGCAGTGCGCTACGCCGAATACGTGGGCAAAGAAATACAAACCTCGTACCTGGAATCCTACTCAGAGTACGGTCAAAATATTTTTGACCGCTACGTCACCTTTGCAGATTACTGGATACAGGATGAGGATTATCGCGATCCTGAAACCGGTGCGATTTTTGACCGCAGTACCTTGAACGGCGAGTTGGAAAAAATTGAGAAACCAGCAGGGATTGCGAACCCCAAAGACTTCCGTAATGAAATTGTTAATTTTGTATTGCGGGCACGGGCACAGAATGAAGGTCGTAACCCAAGCTGGACCAGCTACGAAAAACTGCGCGAAGTGATAGAGAAGAAAATGTTCTCTAGCACCGAAGAGCTGTTGCCGGTCATCTCGTTTAATGCCAAAGCCTCGGCTGAAGACAAGCAAAAGCACGAAAACTTTGTTACGCGAATGGTGGAGAAAGGCTATACGCCTAAGCAAGTGCGTTTGTTGTCTGAGTGGTATCTGCGGGTTAGGAAGGCAGGTTAATTAGTCGACCGTTTGTAGAAGGGGCGTAATATGTCAATGATTATTGACCGCCGCCTGAATGATCGCAATAAAAACGCGACGAATCGCCAGCGATTCATCAAGCGGTACAAAGAGCAATTGCGACGATCGGTTGCCGATATTGTGGCTGATCGTTCGATCACTGATATGTCTCGCGGTGGCGAGGTTGGTATTCCGGTAAAGGACATTTCTGAGCCAAGGTTTCGTATTGGCCGCGGTGGTGACCGAGAAATGGTTCACCCCGGCAATAAGGAATTTAATACCGGCGACATGATTGCCAAACCCAAATCTGGCGGCGGTGGTGGCAGCGGCTCAGGCGGTGGTGAAGGCCAGGGCGAAGAAGGCCAAGATAACTTCATGTTTACTCTATCCAAAGAAGAGTTCATGAACCTGTTTTTTGACGATCTTGAGTTACCTCGTTTGGCGCGGAACGTGTTTGGCGACTCTCAGCAGTTTACCTACCGCCGTGCAGGCTATACACCAAGTGGCGTGCCGGCAAACCTGTCGGTGCCGCGTTCGGTTAAAAATGCCATGGCGCGCCGCATAGCGCTGGCAGCACCTTTAAAGCGTGAGCTTGAGGAGTTAAAACAATCTGGGGCTGCAATAGAAGATATTGAAGCGCTGGAGCAGCGCATTGCCCGCATCCCGTATTTAGATGAATACGATCTTCGATTTCGCCACCGTGTAAAAGAGCCAAAACCAATCAGCAGAGCGGTGATGTTTTGTTTGATGGACGTATCGGCGTCGATGTCGGAACAAAAAAAGGATTTGGCAAAACGCTTTTACACACTGCTATATCTCTTCCTGAGTCGCAAATACGAGAAGGTTGAGCTGGTATTTATTCGTCATACCTCAAACGCGGAAGAAGTCGACGAGCACGCGTTTTTCCACGACCCGCAAACCGGCGGCACGGTGGTGATGTCGGCCTTAAATCTGATGATCGAAATTCAGCAAGAGCGCTACCAGCCAAATCAATGGAATATCTACGGTGCGCAAGTTTCCGATGGCGATGCCTTTGGTAGCGATCCGCAGCGCAGCGCGATGCGACTTAACAAGGATATTCTGCCGTGGTGCAAATACTTTGCCTATGTTGAAGTGCCTGATAGTCCGTCTACCATCACGCCGTTGGCTGCTGCTTACAGTCAGATTCGCGATGAAACCTTTGCAATGAGTACTGTTATGGATCGGAGTGATGTTTACCCGGTGCTGCGTGAGTTGTTTCAGAAGGAGTCGGTATGACGGTAGCAAAACGAAGTGACACCATTTTATCTCACGGTGGCGATTGGGATTTTGAATTGCTACAGCGTTACGATAAAGAAATTGCAGTCATTGCCAAGGAATACGGCTTAGACACCTATCCAAACCAAATTGAAGTGATTGCCTCTGAACAAATGCTTGATGCCTATGCTTCTGTTGGTTTGCCCATCAGTTATAGCCATTGGAGTTACGGTAAAGAATTTATTCAAAACGAGGAAGCATACCGTCGGGGCATGAGGGGCTTGGCTTACGAGCTAGTGATAAATTCTGATCCCTGTATAGCCTATTTAATGGAAGATAACAGCATGCCGATGCAGGCGCTGGTTATTGCCCATGCCTGTTACGGCCACAATTCCTTCTTTAAAGGCAATTATTTATTTAAACAGTGGACTAGCGCCGACGCGATTGTCGATTACATGGTATTCGCGCGTAAATATATCTTTGACTGTGAACAGCGCTACGGTGAGCAGCGAGTAGAAGAAACGATAGATGCTTGTCATGCCTTAATGGATCACGGGGTGGATCGTTTTCATCGTCCCTCACCCTTGTCGGCGGAGGATGAATTGCATCGCCAGCACGAGCGCGAAGAGCACGCTTGGAAGCAGTACGACGATATCTGGCGCACCTTGCCGCAAAAGGCGGTGGATAAATCGGGCGCTAAAAAGAAGAAGCGCAGTTTTCCGCCGGAACCGCAGGAAAATCTTCTCTACTTCATTGAAAAATACTCACCCACTTTGGAGCCTTGGCAGCGCGAAATTGTCAGGATTGTTCGCAAACTTGCACAGTATTTTTATCCCCAAGGTTTAACCAAGGTGATGAACGAAGGGTGGGCAACCTTCTGGCACTACACCTTGCTCAATACAATGTACGATCGCGGCTTGGTTGACGACGGTTTTATGTTTGAGATTTTGCAGTCTCACACCAATGTGGTGATGCAGCCCGGCTTTGATCATCCCGGGTATTCAGGAATTAACCCCTATGCACTGGGCTTTGCGATGATGAAGGATATTCGTCGTATTTGTGAGGAGCCCGATGACGAAGATCGCGCTTGGTTCCCCGATATTGCCGGCAAGGATTGGCGAGAGGTATTGGACTTCGCCATGCGCAACTACAAAGACGAATCTTTTATCGCCCAGTATTTGTCGCCAAAATTAATTCGCGAATTCCACCTGTTTGCCATCGCAGATCAGCACAAAGAAGATCATTTGCGCGTAGAGGCAATTCATAATGAGGCAGGCTATCGCGAGGTGCGGCGCTTGCTATCTAAGCAATACAATCGCGATGTACTGATACCCGACATTCAAATTGTGCGCTATGAGCATATGGGTGACCGCTCCCTAATACTGCGCTACAACCAACTTCGCGAACGACCTCTCACCGAGGATGCAAGTGAAGTGCTTAAGCACCTCAGTCGCTTGTGGGGCTTTACGGTTACCATGGAAATATTTGAAGAGGGTCGCGGTGTGGTCGATAAAATAGAAGTTAATCCCGCCTAAGCGCTTGCCACCATTGATAAAGTAAGTTGCTGGCAAGCGACTACACGACATTTCGGTGCATTCTAAATTAATTGCCCTCAAATCGCGCATCGGTCTTCGTTAAGAAGGCATTCAGTGCGCGTTGATGGTCTTCTGTGTGGTGGCATTGGCTTTGAACATCGGCGCAAACATCGAGAAAATCGCCGAGTTCCTGACGCTGAGCTAGCTTCATTAAGCGCTTGGTGGCCCGCAGGGCTTGCGGTGGTTTGCTTGCGTATTCGCTGGCATAGCGCTCAGCAGTCGCGATGAGTGTTTCTTTTGGTACACATTCGAGTAACAGTCCTAGTGTTAGCGCTTCTTCACTGTCAATGATGCGTCCGCTGAATGTAAGCTCCGCTGCACGTTGATAGCCGACCAAGCGTTGCAGAAACCATGCGCCGCCATCGCCGGGAATGATGCCCAGGTTGACGAACGTCTCGCCGAAGCGCGTATTCTCGCAGCCAATGCGTAAGTCCGCCATGCAGCAAAGATCAAATCCGGCGCCGACAGCGGCACCATTTACCGCTGCTATGGTGACGATTTCCGCGCTGTGCATGGCTCTGGAAATGCGTTGTATCCCGTTCTTGTAGCTTTCGCTGATTTCACTTGGGCTGCCGCCAAACATGCCAACCTTGTCACGCATGTCTTTTACATTACCCCCGGAGCTGAAGGCTGAGCCTGCTCCTGTAAGTATTAAACATGATATGTCTTTATTCGCGTTCGCCCAGGCTATTGTGGCGCACAGATCGTCGATCAGTGCTGTGCCGGTTAGTGCATTGCGCACATCGTCGCGTTCGAAGCGCAGGGTGGCGTAACGATTGGTGACAGTTAATGTGGCGTCGCTTAGTGTGGGTTGCTTAGACATTGTTTCTTGTTTCCATGTTTGGAATAAATTGAAAATTATATCAAAGTTATTGAAACCTGGCCCTCATGCGTGATGTCGAAAATAAGTGTTAGACGCCGAATATAAGCTGGCCCTGTTCTTGCTATTCATAGATAACAGTATGGCGCTAGTTGCCGCGGCAGAATACAAATGGATCCGTTACTGCCGAGTTAGCGTAAAGATATTGTGTTTGTGTTCTGGAATATGTGTGGCATCCCTCACGCAAATAATAATGGGTGAAAAAATGACTAAAGTTTTTACAGATCAATTAGCCGCCTTGCCAATAAGCGAAGTGGAAGTAAGATCTATCGAAGGTGGGCTATATGCTGCCTATGTAGCATTGGAGGGAAAGCTTCTAAGGGTATACGAGGTGGATAATAGTCCGCTAAGCCGACGCAGTGTTGGCGATATCAAATCTGTACTACTCGAAAATGGCTGCGGCGTAAAAGCGTTTTTAGTTCATCATTCAGCTTACGATGAAATGATAGGCATTGAGTCAGCAGTAGAGCCAGATATGAAGATTGCCTTGGCATAATGTCACCAAGCTTATCTTATATGCCCTGCGGCAGAGATAATATATAGAGTCCAGCATCCGTAAAGGCAGTCATTAGCACCAGAATTAGGCTCTATATGGCCTAGCAGGTAAATCTGCCGATAATCCAGCGCAAGCGTCCAGCAGTTGGTGGTACCGAAGGTCATTCCTGACCCGTACTGCGCAGACAAAGTTTCTCTACAAGTATGGAAGCGGGCCGTGACCGCTGATCTCCACTACTTGTATTCACTCCCTTAGCAAGCAATCTCATTAGCCATCTCGAAATCATCCTAGTTATTCAGGAATGGATTGAACCTCCAGCAAATCGCTCCACTTCTTAATATTGTGTGAGTCGACATCCCTGATCTCCTAAGTGAGACTTTAGCCTCGGAGAGCGCTAATATACTGAGTTATATTGTCACTGGTGCGGATTTTTATGTATTTAGCTACGCTGCGCCATAAATGTAAATTTGTGCTTAATACGAGTGGGAGTGCCGGGTGTTGAAAGGCTATAAATCCAAAATAACAAGGTTTCCCTGGCGATACTTATTCATTGTTCTATTGGTTTTTGTCGTGGCTGCTACCGTGATGATTCCTATTTCCGATAGCAACGTTAGAAATAATCAAGTTCAGGCACTAGAGAATCATCTAAACGACCTAGCTGTAGCGAGGAGCAATGCGGTACAAGCCTCTCTTGAACGCTTGCGGAAAGATGTCTATTTTTTATCCGGTACACCACCGATTGCGGGGATTATTCGTGCTAGTCAAAATGCCGGGGTAGATAAACAAGAAGACAGCAGCACCGAGTTGTGGTCTAAACGCTTGCAGGAAATATTTGCTGCTTATTTAGAGACGCATCCTTCAGTCATGCAGGTGCGTTATATTGGCCTTGCAGACGGTGGCCGTGAACTTGTGCGTGTAGATCGAAATAATGGCCGTATTCAAAAAGTTAAGTCGAGCGGCTTGCAGCAAAAATCAGAGCGAGAATATTTTCAAGATGCGATAAATCGCCGACCTGGTGAAGTTTATGTTTCAGACATTAATTTAAATCGTGAGCACGGTGAGATAGAAGTTCCCCACATACCAACACTTCGATTGGCGGCTCCAATTTTCGATCAAAATTTGAGCGTTTTTGGCATTCTAGTCATTAATCTAAATATGACGGAAATATTTCGCACCCTGAGTGCCGACTTAGATGAAAATGAAAATATTTACCTTCTCAATGGCGATGGCGAGTTTCTATTACACCCAAATGAAGAGAAGACCTTTGGGTTTGAGTTAGGTAATAGTTATCGTTGGTCTGATGAATTCAGCACGGGAGATGACGATAGCGACGCTGCATTTATCCGATTAGATAATGGTCAAATTACCCACGCGATACTCAGTCAGATTGCCTATGACGGTAACCGCGCGATAGATTTGGTGGTAACCGCGCCAGATACAGTTATTGCCGCTGCAGTTGCAAAAGCCAGATTATTTAATCTTTATATTTTATTCGGGTTTATTACTTTAACCCTGATGTTTGTATACCTTGTTGCAGCGAATCTTCGCCGTCGAACACAGGCGGAACAGCAGAATGCGACGATGGCGGCTATTGTGGACGGCACAGACGATGCCGTAGTGAGTAAATCTATAGATGGTATTGTCCAAAGCTGGAATCGCGCCGCGGAGGTAATGTTTGGTTATACCGCCAAGCAAGCACTTGGCAAGAAAATGATAGATCTTATTGTTCCCGAATCGCTATTGGCTGAAGAACGCGGAATTTATAACCGCGTTGTCAGTGGTGAAACTGTTCCTAATATTGTCACTCAGCGACGTCAGCTAAACGGTGACTTAATAGATGTTGCAATTACGGCTTCGCCTTTGAAGAGAGAGGATGGAGAAGTATTTGGTATCGCCAATATCATTCGTGATATTTCTGATATGAAAGCAGCGCAAGAACAATTGCAGAATTTGAATGAGAACCTAGAGCAGCAGATTGAGTTGCGAACTAGTGAGCTTCAGGCTGCATCTGCTTTGCAAAATGGAATTTTAAGCAATGCCGGGTACGCTATTTTTACAAATCGTACAGATGGCACCATTACGCTATTCAATCCCGCGGCAGAGCGAATGCTGGGGTATAAGGCCGATGAAGTTGTTAATAAATTGCCGATGTGGGTGCTATTTGAACCCTCTGAGATACAGCCTGAGTTGGAACGCTTGAATAAAGCCGGCGGCGTAGGCAAGCAGATCTCTAGCAATGTTAACTACGAGCGCGAGTGGACTTTTGTTCGCAAGGACGGCTCTAAATTTCCGGTCATGCTAAAGAGCAATACCTTGTACGGAAATAAAGGCGAGGTAATTGGCTACCTCGGGATAGCGCGGGATTTAACCGTACATAAGCAGCAGCAGAAAGAGTTAGAAAGTGCCAAGGGCATAGCGGAAGAAGCCAGTAAAGCAAAAAGTGAATTTTTGGCGAATATGAGTCATGAAATTCGCACGCCAATGAATGCGGTACTGGGTATGCTGAATTTATTGAAATATACCGAGATGACTGATCGGCAGTCCGATTACGTTCGTAAAGCCAGCGGTGCCGCTGATGCACTGCTGGGTATTATTAATGACATACTCGATTTTTCTAAGATAGAAGCAGGTAAATTACTTCTCGATGTTCGCCCGCTTATTATCGATGATGTGCTGCGTGATATTGCTGTTATTCTCAGCATGAATCTCAACGAGAAAAATGTTGAAATTCTATTCGATATTGATCCCGCCGTTCCCAAAATGGTCTTGGGCGATGCCCTGCGTATGAAGCAGATTTTGATAAATCTTGCTGGTAATGCGGTTAAGTTTACAGAGCGGGGCGAGGTAATATTATCACTATCGGTTCAGCATGAGCGCGCGCAGAGTTTGGTGCTGGGTTTCAGTGTGCGCGACACTGGCATAGGTATGACAAATGAGCAGCAAAAACGAGTTTTTGCATCGTTCACCCAAGCCGAGGCTGGTACCAATCGACGCTTTGGCGGCACGGGTTTAGGTTTGGTAATAAGCCAGCGTCTCATTCGCTTAATGGGTGGCGAGCTTGAAGTTGAAAGTGAATTGGGCAAAGGAAGTACATTTTCCTTCTCCTTAATTGTCGACAAGGTTCAGGATCAAGAGCTGCTCGAGGCTGAGCGAAGAACACCTGCGCCCAAATATCGGAATTTGCATATTTTAATTGTTGATGATAATAGCAGCGCGCGACAAATCATTGCTGGTATTTGCGAATCTTTTGGCTGGAGCTCTCTCGAGGCTGAGTCTGGTGAAGCCGCGTTGGGGTTGATTCAGGAAAGTATCAGAAACGGAAAACATTTCGATATTGCGTTTATAGATTGGATGATGCCCGTTATGGATGGCTGGCAAACAGCACAGGCTATTCGAGCTTTACATCTGACGGTAGGTTTACCGCGCCTAGTAATGGTGACGGCGCATGCTAAGGAGGTGTTCGATCAGCGAGTCGATGCGGATCAGTCTCCGCTTGACGGATTTTTAATGAAGCCGGTCACCGCCTCTGATATTTATAATTCCGTAATCGATGCGCAGACGGATAAGCCACTTTCGGACGGCGACGGTAAGAGTGATGCGCAAACGGCAAAAAATGCGCTTGCTGGAATGAGAATATTATTGGTTGAAGATAATTTGACCAATCAGCAAGTAGCGCGAGAGCTACTCGCGATTGAGGGCGCTGAAGTAGAGGTCGCCGACAACGGTAAAATTAGTTTAGATTGCATCCGAAATGCGGTGCGGCCTTTCGATGTGGTGTTAATGGATATACAGATGCCGGTGATGGACGGCTATGAAGCGACCAAGGAAATTCGCGGGAACTTAGGTCTTAAGCACTTGCCTATCATTGCGATGACAGCTAACGCGATGCCTGCTGACAAAGAGGCATGTTTAGCGGTGGGCATGAACGATCATATCGGCAAGCCTTTTGAGCTAGCGGAATTGGTTAGTGCCCTGCTTAAAGCCTGCGGGCGTCAGGAAGATGTCTCGTCTGCCACGACGGCCAAAGTGAGCTTGGATACAAGCGAGTTGCCGTCGGCGCCAGCAGGGTTTTCGTTTAAAGAAGCTTTGCTGAGGATGGGTAATAATCGTGAGCTTTATGCAAGCCAGGCGCGCATGTTTGCAAGTCGGCACAGCGACGATATTCAAAACGTATTGAGCTTGCTACGCAAGAATAACCGACCCGCTGTCGTCCGAGAGTTGCACACCTTGCGCGGTGTGTCCGGTACATTGGGTGCGCAGGCCTTGGCGGCGTGCATATCGGAGGCAGAGTTTGCTGCCAAAAGCGTGGTTGAAGCTTCCGTTATTGAAACTATATTGATCAGGGGTGATGGTTTGTTACAGCAAGCCTGCAAGGTTTTACTGGATCTTGCAAATACACTGTACCCCATTGCTGATGCGGCTGACGCGGTTATTGAAGATGAGGTGGCGGTGGATTCTGATCAGCTACAATCACTGTTGAGTCTATTGAAGGAAAGTAATATGCGGGCAATGGAAGTGCATGTGGAATTAAAGCCAGGCTTGGCGGGTTATGGTGAACAGGCGGTGGCATTGGACGATGCGATCGCAATGTTAGACTTTGCCAAGGCGGCAGAGATTCTAACTACTATATTGGCGTCGTAGACCCTTTAATTATAGGCGCAGATTTTTATTAAATACATTTTTATTAGGCATTCATTATGAGTGATAGCAAGCCCTTTTTCCCGTCAGATGTCGTGCCGGGTATGTCATACCCTGAGCGACCGAAATTGTTGATTGTTGATGATCAGCCGGTGAATATTCAGGTTTTATATCAGGTGTTTAGTGCTAGTTGTGAAGTGTTTATGGCAACTAGTGGCAAGCAGGCACTGGAAGTGTGTCAGCAAAAAAAGCCGGATTTAATTTTACTTGATGTTGTTATGCCAGATATGGATGGTATCGAGGTCTGCCGAGCGCTAAAGGCCGAGCCGGAGAGCCAAGATATCCCTGTTATCTTCGTGACCTCACAAGATAGCCCTGAAGAGGAGACCCTGGGTTTAGAAGTTGGCGCAGTAGACTTTATTACCAAGCCAGTTAATCCCGCGGTGGTCAAAGCCCGCGTTAAGACGCATCTCATGTTAAAAGTTCAAGCGGACGCATTGCGTGAGTTAGCATCCGTTGATGGTTTGACGGGGATTGCCAATCGGCGTCGATTTGATGAAAGAATTGAAGCTGAGTGGCGGGCCTGCCGTCGTGCCGAGCAGCCGCTCTCCGTCATTATGATTGATGTCGACCACTTCAAAAAGTACAACGATCACTACGGACATTTGGAAGGCGATACTTGCTTAAAAACCGTTGCTAAAGCACTTAAAGAGAATGAGTGGCGAGGACGCGATATTGTTTCTCGCTACGGTGGTGAAGAATTCGTTTGCTTGATGCCTGAGACTAATTTAGAAGGGGCAATGCAGAAAGCTGAGGCGATCCGCGAGCGACTATTCAAGCTCGCCTTGCCCCACGCGGAATCAGATACAGCGGATCGAGTCACGATCAGTGTTGGTGTGGCGTGTACTATTCCTGATGAGCGTGATTTGAGTAGTTTGCTTTCTGCTGCTGACTCTCAACTGTATAAAGCGAAGGAAGGTGGACGGAATCGTGTTGAGGGTGCCTCAGTTTAATTTGCTGCCCCCTGCATTTTTCAAGGAAGGAGGCGAGCAAAAGCGTGCTTTTAACTGTCGGCTTTGAGAGTGGCAAGATCAATTACAAAGCGGTACTTGACGTCATTTTTTACAACTCGGTCGAAGGCTTTATTAATTTCCGCGATATCAATCAATTCAATTTCTGAAACGATATTGTGTGCTCCACAGTATTCCAGCATTTCCTGAGTTTCTTTTATACCTCCGATAAAGGATCCAGAGATCACTTTGTTGCTGAGTATCAGCCCCGGTTTAAAGGCGAGCTGCTGATCGGGCAAGCCCACTAGGCATAGCGTACCGTTGCGTTTTAATGCTGATAAATACGGATTGATGTCGTGTAGTGCGGAGACGGTGTCCAGTATAAAATCGAAGCCGCGCGCAGATTTCATCGCCTCTGCGTCAGTGGAGATGATGACATTATGTGCCCCCAATGATTTTGCGTCCGCAGCTTTGGATTCACTGGTCGTAAATAAGGTGACGTCTGCACCAAAGGCATGGGCAAATTTTAGTCCCATGTGCCCAAGTCCACCTAAACCGACTACGCCGACTTTCATGCCAGGGCCAATTTTCCAGCGCCGCAATGGCGACCAAGTTGTAATACCTGCGCAGAGCAGCGGGGCAACTGCCTTAGGATCGAGTGTACTTGGAATATGCAGGGCAAAATTGGCATCGACGACATAATTTGTTGAGTACCCGCCCTGACTGATGACGTTGCTATCCTTGCGCTCTTTGCTACCGTAGCTCATGGTGACGCCTTTTTGGCAGTAGTGTTCTTCATTATCTTCGCAGGGGGTGCATGTCCGGCAGGAGTCAATGATACAGCCTACGCCGGCAAGGTCGCCGACCTTAAAGTGACTAACCTGATCGCCAACGCGAGTTACTCTGCCGACCATTTCATGCCCTGGTACGATCGGAAAACGACTGCTCCCCCATTCGTTCCGCGCATAGTGGATATCTGAATGGCAAACACCGCAATACAGGAGTTCTAGCACAAGATCTTGACTTCCCGGTTCACGACGATCGAAGTCGACAGGTGCCAGTGGCGATGTAGCAGTACTTGCAGCATAGCCTTTAGATTGAATCATTAATTGCTCCAGTTTTAATGTTTGCACGAAATCAGTGTGCCGGTAACTACTGCGGATATAAAAAGTGGGCTTTACCATAGCGTACTTGGTGCAGCTAGCTCAATGCTTGCAATATTGCGGTGTACCTGGATGTTGCCTCCGAAAGTGTCTAAATGACATGCAGAGATTAAATCTAATTAGTCGGCGATTATTGCCGCAGGGCGGCCATAAAAATACCCTTGAAAATAATCTATGCCTATTTCTTTGCAGGCGGCTGCGTCTTCTTCTGTTTCTACGCCTTCGGCCAACGTTGCTATGCCCATTTCTTGGACGAGTCTATTTAGCGATGTGAGCAATCGATACCGTGGTGACTCGCTGTTGCCAACGCCGCGCACCAAGCTGATGTCGAATTTAATTATATCGGGTGGCGCTTCCGTCAGTTCGCGTAATCTAGCCTGCCCAGCGCCAAAATCGTCGTAGGCAAGGCCAATATTCAGCGCACTTAAACCGTTGCGAATTTCTACCATGGCGCCGATATCGGTCACTGCGGCTTCATGGACTTCGAAAAATAACGTTAGGCTGGGGTGCAGCTTGCGAAGCTCGGTTAATTCTTTGAGCAATTTGTCTGGGTTATGGCACTCTTCAGGATGGGAGTTAAAGAACAGTGGCTTGTCGATTCCTGCGAGTTCTGCCTGTATAAAACCTTGCCGGCGGAACAGCACGCTTAGCTCAATTTGTTTATTAAGCGACTCTGCGATTTTGAATAATTCATACGGGCTGGCCCCTAGGGCCGGGTGTTTGCCTCTGCCAAGCAGCTCGTAGGCGTAAACATCGCCATTTCGGGAGGTAATGATTTGCTGAAACGTTGTGACAAGTTGCTGTTCTAATAGCTCTGAAAACTCCTTACTTTTAACCGCAAAATGTTTTGGTAGGGTTTGCATGCTAATGCGGGTGTGGTCTTCATCGTCATCTGTATCTTGTTCGACCTTGGTGCAATATTCTATTCCGGCAAAATGGACGATATCGCCGACCTGGATTTGGATGTCTGTATTGCTTTCAATACGCTGATGATTCACAAAGCAGCCGTTGGTGCTTGCTAAATCCTTAAGGACCACCTTTCCGTCTTGGTAATCAATTTGGGCGTGGATACGAGATAGTGAGGCACTATTTACGACGACATCGCAGTCTGTGCTGCGGCCAATGGTCATTGGCAGCTTATCCAGCACAATTCGCTGGGGTATACCGTTACTCACAATGCAGCTTTCGAGATAGTAGATAGTATCCATAAGTCCTTTTTATTCGGATCAACGCAATGAAGATGCTGATATCGTTGTCGGTATTGCAATCAATTAAATATACCTGAGGGCGGCCATCGAGTCATCGCTTGGTATGGCTTAGCATTATGCAAGATTCTAAGCTCATGATTTTTAATGCAATTTATATTTATCACAAGTCTGCTTAGCACTTTTGCCGACAGAGTGTTAGCTAGGCAGTAAACGATAGTCTGGCGCTAGAGAGCAAGTGCTGGAGTTTAAAAGTTGTTATTTTTGCCGTTAAACGTAGGCAAGAATCCCGCATCTCGTTATGATCAAACTTGTTTGTTTGGTATCGTATCCAATCTTATCGAGCCCCTGATGCTACGAATTGTATTTTCCATGATGCTTTTTTTGCTGTGCACGTTTGCACTGGCAGATAATTCGCGTCATACAGTAAATACCATTCCGAACACTGTCGGGGATTTTGTCGACATCGATTCCGGGCTATCCGAGACCACCGACTTAGTATTTACACTGTCTGCTCAGCGTAGCCCAGTAGCTCCTTTTTATGTATTAGAGAGCCGAGCTCTCACACCGGTTGCTCGTGCGTACTCTAAACGCCTATTTGGCAATACCTCTATTCGCGCGCCCCCACTAGACCTCTGAAGTAAAACATTGTCTGCCGCTTAATTGCTGGCGTTCAGTTCTATTATTCAGAGTAAATATCTCATGAGACATTTTGATTTGTATGATGCTGATCAGGTAGATCAGTTGGTTCATCCTGAAAATTTCCAAAAAATTAGCAGCGGCTCATCCGCAAAAGTCATATTTACTGATTTTGCAGAACACGAGCCACTCGTTATTGAAGCTAGCAGCAGCGCAATAGAGGCCGAAAACATGATGCGGCGATCACATGTGCGCCTGAAGTTGGTGATCGATGAGCACGGCCTATTCCTTGGCGTAATTGCGCTTGAAGACTTAAGCGATGGCGAAATCATCAAGAAAGTCGCTAAAGGCTATAATCGTGACGAACTCCAGGTTGCGGACATGATGCGCAAGCGCCAAGACCTAAAGGTGTTTGATTATGCCGATCTCGATCTGATGACTGTCGCTGATGTGTTAACGGTACTTAAACTGTCTGGCCACCAGCATTGCCTGGTGGTTGAGAGAGAAAAACACCAGATTCGAGGCGTCATTTCAGCCAGTGATATAGCGCGTAAATTGAAAATGGATATTTCTATCCAGCAACCACCAAAGTTTGCCGAGTTATATCTGTCGTCTTTACATCGCTGAGTTTCTAACATCAATCTTCCCGCTTCGGCGGGAAATTTCACTTCCCTATGCAATGTCACTCGTTGCATGAAATTGTCAGTGTAGTCTGCGCGATAGCTATTTTCCGAGCCAGCGGCGCCGAACATGGCGATTATTTTTGCAGGCCAAAATTATAAACTAGTGGATTACTGGGTAGGCATCTATTTGATAGATGGCTATTGAATAGGTGCCTACCTATTTGTTAGTATGGCAAAATGAAAAGCACTAATCACTTACAAATTGCTGCATCGATTTTGGCGGACACCTCTCGAATTCTTAGAATGGATTTTCGACGTCGCGCCCAGCACCTAAACCTTACCCAGCCTCAATGGCAAACTTTGCTTAATTTGTCGCGCGAACCGGGCATTAATCAAGCCAATCTTGCCGAGCAACTTGATGTGAACCCGGTTACCGTCGCGCAGAGTGTTGATCGCCTTGTGAAAGCGGGCTTGGTTCTTCGTGAGCGGCGGCAACAAGATCGCCGAGCAGTTAGCTTATTTTTAACCAGCAAGGCGGAACCCTTATTAGAGGAGCTAAATGTGATTGCGGCTGAGACGCGAGCGGTCGCATTTGCGGGGTTCAGTGCTGCCGAGGCTCAACTGTTTGAAGAGCTATTACTTCGAGTAAAAATGAATTTTTGTAATACCGATAATGCTACTAAAGCTGATGTAAAAGCCTCCGCGTCAGCGCGGTCTAGCAAGGAAGATGTGTAATGGATAATCAAGATCAAACGTCACATGAGTTCATTGCGGTAGAGAAGGCAGAAAAACAGCGTCGTTTGCGCCACCGTCTTTTTCTTGTTGTTCCTGTGTTTGCCATTGTTATCGCGCTCTATGTGTTTGTTTTCGGCGGCCGCTATGTCACGACAGATAATGCTTACATAAAGGCAGATGTGGTGAATGTAGGTGCTGAAATCAGCGGCAATATATCTTCTGTGAGTGTTAAGGAAAACCAGTACGTTGAGGCCGGCGACATATTATTAAAAATTAATTCTCGTGCTTTTGAGGTGGAGCTCCATGATGCGCAAGCTGAGCTTGATCAGGCGTATATGCGCATTGAATCGTTAAAAGCAGCGTATGTTCAAAAGCAGTCTAGTTTAGCGGCGGCAAAAGACGACTTCGAGTTCGCGAATAAGCAACTGCACCGAATTAGTGATTTACACCAGCGGGGCATGGCTTCTGGTACTGCCTTAGATCAAGCGCAGCGCGATTTAAATGTGGCTCGAAATACTGTTAATAAGCTCGTAAGTGACAGTGCAGAAACCTTGGTGCAACTAGGTGGCAAATATGATTTGGACATCGAAGCGCACCCAGCGGTGATGGCGGCCCATGCAGAGCTAGAGAAAGCGGAACTTAATCTTGAGCGTTGTATATTGCGTGCGCCAATTTCAGGTATTGCGTCGAAAGTGCCGCCGCAGGGGCAGTACGCGATGCCGGGATTGCCATTAATTAGTGTTGTTGCCCACGATAATCCCTGGGTGGTTGTAAATTTTAAAGAGGATCAGTTGGCGAAGCTAACATTGGGTGCAGAGGCAGAAATTGAAATCGATGCCTACCCAGGAGAGACGTGGCGAGCGACGATAGAAAGTATTGCACAGGCCACCGGGGCGGAGTTTGCTTTACTACCCCCACAGAATGCGACAGGGAATTGGGTAAAGATTGTTCAACGCCTACCGGTTCGGCTAGCGCTTGAGCACCATCAACACGAGTCGCCGTTGAGGGCAGGCTTGAGTGTTAGTGTAAAGGTTGATACCGGCGTGCCCGAAAGAATGAAATCACTATTGGTGCTTTTGGGTCGCAAAAAGCACGGCGAAACTGGTATGTCATCCGATACGGCACTCCTTGCCGAGAAGCGGTAAGTGAGTAGCACCAATACAATACGAGCCAGTGTTCCCGCTGTTGCGGTTGGTGCAACTGGTTTAGTTACCTTTGGTACCTTGGCTGCAACTATGATGCAGGCCTTAGATACTACCATTGCCAATGTGGCACTGCCTCATATGCAGGGAAGTTTATCGGCATCGCAGGAACAGGTTGCTTGGGTGCTGACGTCGTATATTGTCGCGTCTGCTATCGCAACAACGCCTACGGGATATTTGGCTAATCGTTATGGCGTAAAACGTATATTTCTGATTGCTATCGTCGGATTTACCGTCGCCTCAATGTTGTGCGGCATAGCTAGCAGTCTTGCCGAGATCGTTTTCTTTAGATTGTTACAGGGCGTGTTTGGTGCGGCCTTAGTCCCTTTATCGCAAACGACACTGCTAGATAGCTACCCCCCAGAAAAGCAAGGGGCGGCAATGGCGGCTTGGGGTGTTGGGGTAATGATTGGCCCTATTCTTGGACCCGCGCTGGGTGGTTGGCTTACCGAATATTATAGTTGGCGCTGGGTGTTTTATATTAATTTACCTATCGGTATTGCCACGTTTTTTGCATTGAAGTCAGCCCTGCCAGATAGCGAATCGCGCCGAGCTGAGCCTATGGATTTTTCTGGGTTCTTGTTCTTGAGTGTTGCCATTGCCTCCTTACAGCTGATGCTGGATCGTGGGCAAAGCTTGGACTGGTTTCAGTCCACAGAAATTTTTATTGAATGCGGTATCGCAATTGCGGCGTTCTACTTGTTTATAACCCATACATTGACCACGGATAAGCCGTTTATACCGCCACAGTTGTTTAGGGACCGGAACTTAGTTGGAGGACTGGTGCTAATCGCCGTATTGGGTATTGTGCTATTTTCGACCTTTGCCTTATTGCCTCCCTTTCTGCAACGACTGCAAGGCTACCCAGTTGTTACCGCTGGTTTGGTAATGATGCCGCGTGGCATTGGGACCATGATTGCGATGCAAATATCCGGTCATATACTGAACCGAGTTGACGCCCGCCTCCCTATTTTTTTCGGAATGTTACTATTGGCGATTGCGCTTTATTGGATGTCGACGTTTAGTCTCGATGTTGGCGCACAAGAGATTGTTTACAGTGGGATGATTCAGGGCTTGGGTCTTGGATTTATATTTGTACCGCTTTCGGCAGTGACCTTCTCGACATTGGCCCCGAAGTACCGGGGCGAAGGGACATCCTTATTTAGCTTATTGCGTAATGTTGGCAGCAGCGTTGGGATAGCGCTTGCGTTTGCTTACCAAGATTATGGGACAAAAATGGCGCACTCGGTGTTGGCTGAAAATATCACCCCGTTCAACCCAGCTCTAATCGAATACATAAATTCTTCTGGTAGCGTGAACAGTATGAATGCCCTGCTCAGCGTTGAGGCTGAGTTGCAGCGCCAATCGGCGGTGATTGGTATGCTCGGCAATTTCCACTATATGGCGATTGGCGTTTTATGTGCCATTCCCTTAATCCTACTCTTGCGGCCGGGTAAGCTGGGCGAGAGTGGTCATGAGTCGGTGATGGATTAAACTTCTTTAAGACCCTTGCTCTTGCAGAGTATTGCCTCTACTTGTTTTCAAGCAGGGGCTTTTTTTATGGCTATTATCGTTCCATCTTAGTCAGCGTCCTGTGGCAATATCCGGGATGTATCTGCAGAGCTGCGACGATTTGCCACATTGGCACACCCAGTGTTACCCCATAAAATTCGGCTTCTTTTTTAGTGCGTGAGTCGGACCATTCTATGAAGCTGTTTCCATTGGATAAAACAGGCGCGGCGGTACTACTTTCTGCGGCGCTTCCCCTTAGTGTGTTTGCCGAACATGCACAGATGGAAGAGGTTTTAGTTCGCGATCATGAGCTGGGTACCAGCTTGCAAGTAGAGCAGTCTTTAACGCCGGGCGGCGTGTCGGTTCTAGATAGTGCGTCACTTATGGAGCGTAATACCGGAAATTTGGCGGACGCACTGCGATATATTCCCGGTGTGTGGTCCACCAGCACCAGTGGCAGCGATAGTATTTTCTTTTCTAGTCGCGGATCGAATCTTGATGCCACTAACTACGATATGAACGGTATTAAGTTATTACAAGATGGTTTGCCGGTTACCACGGCGGACGGCAATAACCACAATCGTATTATTGACCCCCTAGCTAGCCGCTACGCGAGCATTGCGCGCGGTGCAAATGCTTTAAAGTACGGCGCGAGTACTTTGGGGGGCGCCATTGATTTCGTCACACCCACGGCACGTAACTCGGACGCTAAGCAATTGTTCCTCGGCTTTGGTAGCTTTGGACAAAAGCAAGCACGACTAACCCTGGGCTCGGTGTTAAGTGAGTCCGTCGATGGGCTTGTCACCCTCGAGAAAAAGCAGCGCGATGGCTATCGAGACCACAATGAAAGTGCGCGCAAGGGTGTGTACGCCAACTTAGGCTGGCAGCTAAGCGAGAATATTGAATCACGCTTCTTTTTTACGTACATAAAAAATGATCAAGAATTAGCTGGCGCCTTAACGACGGCGGAGTTCGACGCAGATCCGAACCAAGCCGGCGCGACCGCAGAGTCGGGTAACTTTCAGGTGGACGTTCGCACGCGGCGTTTTGCGAATAAGACGACATTCACGCTCAGCGATGATAGTAAGCTCGAAGTGGGTGCGTATCGGGAAAATCAGCACCTGTTCCACCCGATTGTTGATAAGGTTTTAGTGGACTTTGATGGTCCCGGCCCTGACCAACCCGTTGAGGTTTTTAGCTTGCTGATCGACACCAAGCATCAGGATCAAGGTGTCGTGCTGCGCTACAGTCACACGCTGGGTGATCACTCGATACTGGCGGGCGTGAACTGGGGCGAAAACAAAGTTGAGGGCGGTAATTACCGCAATGACCGCGGCTTGAGAAATGGCCTTACGACGATTGTTGATAATAGCGCTGAAAGCCTGGAAGCTTTCGTGATGGATCGCTGGCAGTTTAGCGAGCGCTGGACATTGGTCTATGGTGTTCAAGCGATCTCTACAGAGCGCGACGTGCGCAATACCACGGTAAGCTCCGGTGTCTTGCGTAACCCGTCTGAGGATTACAATAGTATCAATCCTCGTGTTGGTGCCATATACCAATGGAGCGACGATATTGAGGTGTTTGGTAATCTTAGCAAGCTGTATGAAGCGCCTACTAATTTTGAGCTCGAAGACGAGATCAGTGCTTCTGGCGCGACACTAGATGCTATGCAGGGACAGGTCCTTGAGGTGGGGAGCCGAGGACGTCACGAGTTTGGTCACGATAACTTTTGGCGCTGGGATGTGTCTCTATACTATGCGTTGATTCAAGATGAAATCTTGTCGCAAGATGACCCCAGTGCACCAGGTACCAGTGTCACCAGCAATGTCGACGATACTGTTCACGCAGGTATTGAGGCGCTGATTGATGCAAGTTTTGCTATTTCCCACACCGCCAGGATCGAACCTTTAGTTAGCGTCACCGTCAATGAGTTTTCTTTTGATGGCGATGCGACCTATGGCGACAACCGCTTTCCTGCAGCACCTAAATATGTCGTTCACGGCGAGATAATGTACCGCCATGACAATGGTTTTTATGCTGGCCCGACCTTTGATGTGGTTGATGAGCGCTATGCGGATTTTTCTAACTCATTCACTATTGATAGCTATACCTTGCTGGGATTTCGTCTTGGCGTAAATCGCGAGGCATGGCAGGTTTATTTCGATATTCGCAATATCACTGATGAAGAGTACGTGTCAGTTCACAGCGTGGTTGATACCGTCGCTGCGGACTCTGCGATATTTAATGCTGGCGAGCCTCCTTCAGCCTACGCCGGATTTGTATTCCGCTTCTAAATCTTCCTGAAGCCAGCTAAGGCCGCTAGTTTGCGGCCTCTCTCTTTGGGCCCGCAATGTCGTGGCGCCTAAGCCTTTACCTATCCTTCGGCGGTTCCCTAAGCAGTGCTAAGCGTGCAGAATAGCGCGGTGCTGGGTTGGGCGGTTCGTTGTATCCCAACCGAAATGAACCGTTAGCAAAGCTAACATATAATAATCGGCCAATAGCCGAGCCTATTGATTAAGGGATGGACAGGAAAAATATGGGACCACTTGCCGGAATACGAATTATAGAAATTGAGGGGCTGGGGCCTGCCCCATTTGCGGGAATGATGTTTGCCGATATGGGCGCAGAGGTTATCTCTATTACCCGTAAATCTGCTGCGGCAGACAAGCCGGTGGCTAATACAATTAGCGAGCGCGGTAAAAAATCGATTGCCATTAATTTAAAAGACCCGCGTGGAATAGAGGCAGTACTAAAGCTGTGTGAATCTGCGGATGCCTTGATTGAAGGTTTTCGGCCAGGTGTTGCTGAGCGTTTAGGCATTGGTCCTGATGACTGCGCCGCGCGGAATCCCAAGATGGTTTACGGACGAATGACAGGCTGGGGACAAACGGGCCCGATGGCGCATGCCGCGGGTCACGATATTAACTATATCTCACTGTCCGGAGCGCTTCATGCAATGGGGCGTGATGGCGATAAGCCAGTGCCACCACTTAATTTAGTCGGTGATTTTGGCGGGGGCGGTATGTTCTTGGCCTTTGGTGTGGTCTCTGCAATATTAGAGGCCAGCCGCAGTGGTAAAGGCCAGGTGGTTGACACCTCTATGGTAGAAGGCTCTGCCGCTTTAATGCATATGATGTACAGTTTCTTTAACCAAAAAGTGTGGGCAGATAAGCGCGGTGTTAATTTGCTGGATACCGGCGCGCACTTCTATGAGACCTATGAAACTAGCGATGCTAAGCACATTTCACTTGGCCCTATCGAGCCTCAGTTCTATCAGATTTTAAAAGAGAAGCTAAACTTGGAC
The DNA here is from genome assembly GCF_963975605.1 of uncultured Zhongshania sp. Taxonomy (NCBI): domain Bacteria; kingdom Pseudomonadati; phylum Pseudomonadota; class Gammaproteobacteria; order Cellvibrionales; family Spongiibacteraceae; genus Zhongshania; species uncultured Zhongshania sp. The sequence goes on from NZ_CAXBHN010000006.1 coordinate 44,756, forward strand.
GACAGCTTTGAGCCGCAGATGGATCCGGCTCGCTGGCCTGAATTAGAAGAAAAGCTCGCCGCTATCTTTATAACCAAAACCCGCGACCAGTGGTGTGAACTACTTGAAGGCACTGACGCCTGTTTTGCACCTATATTGTCGATGACAGAGGCGCCAAAACACCCACATAACGTCGCGAGAAAGTCCTTTATTGAGGTGAATGGCGAAATTCAGCCAGGGCCTGCCCCCAAGTTCAGTCGCACCGTGCCGACTGTGCAAGCGGGAGCACCGCGACCCGGCAGCCACACTGACGACATATTGGCATCGCTTGCTGGCTACGACAGCGATACGCTTGCGGCGCTGCGGGCAGATGGGGTTTTAACCTAGTGCTACTTCAAGGTAATAAGTTGGGATTCAAAGATCCAGTGCGGCTTGCTGCGAAAGCAGACCGGCAAGCTGAACTCTAACTGATTACCTTGAAGGAGCACTGCTTCAGGACAATGTTTAGCAAGGGCCAATTGTCGGCCCTTTTTTTTGTCAAAAATGTTGTCTGCCAAGATCCGTATTTGGTATCGAATCGTAAAAACCCTAATAAAGCGAATCGCTCAGTGACGGAGTTAACCATGATAGACCCAATCATTCTTGCCGAACGCGGCTTGGTACCTGATGTGCTGCTCCGGCGGGGGATTCGCAGAGAGCTTGCGGATCGTCTGGTGCAGGAAGCCAGCGATGATTTAAATAGCAACGAAGCCCGCCGCAGACAATTTCGCGATGAACTGCGCCATTCGGAAATTGCCATCAATACCACGGATGCAAACGCCCAGCATTACGAAGTGCCCGCGGCCTTGTTTGAGCTTATGCTTGGACCCTGCCTTAAATACAGTAGCTGCTGGTGGGATGAGCATTGCGACAGCCTCGCCGATGCAGAGCAGGCGATGTTAGAGATGTATGCGGAGCGAGCACAGTTGGCTGATGGTCAGAAAATTCTCGATCTTGGCTGTGGCTGGGGCAGCTTTACTCTTTGGGCTGCTGCGCGCTATCCCAATGCGCATATCACCGCGGTGTCGAACTCCTCGGGTCAGCGTCTATTTATAGAAGATCAGGCGCAAAAGCGCGGTTTGAACAATATAAAGGTCATTACCTGCAATGTTGGGGATCTCAGCCTTGATACGCGTTTTGATCGAGTTGTTACTGTTGAGATGTTGGAGCACGTTCGCAATTACCGCGATCTGCTTGCCAACGTCTCGCAGTGGCTAGAGCCAAATGGCCTCATGTTCGTTCACATATTTTGTCACGCCTACCTGCATTACCCCTTTGATGGAGGTTGGATGACCGACAACTTCTTTAGCGGCGGTCAAATGCCGGCCTTCGATACGCTAATGCATTTCTCTGAACATATGCGCATGGTCGATAGCTGGCGAGTCAACGGCGAGCACTATTCCAAAACACTGGAAGCATGGTTAGAAAAGCTGGATGACAACAAAGCTCAGGCGCTCGAAATATTAAAAGACGCACCCAACCCAAAAGTGCAATACCAGCGCTGGCGCATGTTTATGCTTGCCTGTTCGGAGTTGTTTGCTTATCGCGGTGGGCAGGAGTGGTTTGTAGGTCACTACCTGCTAACACCTGGGCAGTTAGCTGACTAAATACTGTTATTGGAAGAGCGGGCTTATTACGTAATCGGCTTATATATCAATATGTTGGTGAATTTTTGAACAACCCTAGGAAATTCACAATATATTGATAGAAGTCGTTGACAGGGCAAGCCCGCTTCCATATAGTACGCAGCCTGAAGCGCCCGTAGCTCAGCTGGATAGAGTACCTGGCTACGAACCAGGCGGTCGCACGTTCGAATCGTGCCGGGCGCACCAAACATAAGTCTTTGACTTATATAAAAAAACCTAGATCTTTGATCTGGGTTTTTTTATGCCTGAAATTTGGCTGTGACGCCTCAGTGACAAATCTGTGACAAAACGGCTCTACAACATAATCGGGGGATGGCACTCATCTCACCCTGTTAATCACACTGTCCCATCCGCAATGGGCCAGCACTCTCATCCTGTAATTTTCAAAGTTTCTAAAACCATACGCTCGTCGCGTCATCATTTCCATTTTGTTGTGGAAGCCCTCCGTTATTCCGTTACTTTTACTAAAGCGCCACATGGCCACAATGGGCTTTAACCAAGAGCGCAATGTGTTTGCTAGCGCCCGCAGTGGACTCTCAGCTAGCTCATCAAGGCGCATTTTTGATCGGTGAGCTGGTCTTGGCTAAATTGAATTCTCGAATCCAGGAGCGAAGCGAGCAAATGTCGTTGTTAATCCCAGTCAGCACTGCGTTCACCTGCGCGGCAAAATAGTCAAGACATTCGCCCTCTAGATTTAAAATGTCCACTAGAAAGATAGTTGGGTCATTTGAGGCTTTTGTTTCACTGGCAAGTTTTAATAATCGAGTCGTATTTGAGTCTTTGTATTCGCATAATAATTCATCTTGATCAGAAATCGAGTCGAGAAAAATAATCCAGATTGTAATGGCGGCTGCGATGTAGGGGCATGGTTCTTTTTTATGGAATCGTTTTCTTAAAGGTTCCAGGAGACACTGTTGAAACTTTGAGGAGCTGTCTTCTGCGAGACGAAATAGGGAGTCTTCTATCGCCGAGTTGGCAAATCGGCTGATAAGCGACTGGCGATATTCGGCGAAGTTTATACCAGGCAACGATATCAGCGTTTCTTCAACTTCTTGCATGTATCCATTAAGCCACTGCTGAAGATCTGGGTCTGATGCGGCTTCATCGACTCGCTGATACGAAAGTAAAATACCAATGTGAGACAATGCCGAATGGCCGCCATTCAACATGCTAACTTTCATAGCTTCGTATAAATGGACTGAGTCTGTAATTGTCACACCGGCTCGCTCAAATGCAGGTCTACCATTACAAAAATTATCTTCAAGAATCCACTGTTTCCAGCTTTCACAGACCAATAGACATTGGTCTTCTATACCTACGCTGTTAGCAAGTTGAGTACATGTTGATGATTTTGGTCGCGGTGTAATCCGGTCGACCATAGACAGAGGGAAGCTCACGTGGGCTTGAATCCAAGCAGCTAGATCCGTGTCAATTGCTCTAGCTAATCCTATTATTGCTTTGCGTGCCTGCTCGCCGTTTGCGATTAAATTATCGCACGACATGACTGTGACAGGCGGTAAATCTTGATCACGTCGTCGCATGAGCGCACGAACAATCAAGCCAATTGCTGATGTGGGTTTTTCGGGTAAAGCTATATCTTGAGTGATGTCGGGGTGCGTTAGATCTAATTCCCCACTTGCGTCCAGACAATATCCTTTTTCCGTGATTGTGAGTGACACTATCCTAGTATCTGGATGGGAAATTGCGGATATAGCAGGCTCGCGGTCATTGATGGCATTGACGAATTCAATAATCGAACCGATGATTCGTACCTCGCGCTCTTCTCCCTCAAGTTCCCAGAGTGAATATAGCTTGTCTTGCGTCTGCATAGCGGAATATAGCGATAGGTCATTTGGCATTAATGCTATACCGTAAATGCCCCAGCCTTGGCCGCCGCCTTGCTGCAGAAGTTGGTGTAGGTAATTCGCCTGATGCGCGCGATGAAATCCACCAACGCCAATATGGCAGATTCTCATATTGCAGCTATCAGGGGCGCGGGAATAACGCGGGTAATCTGAAATTTGGACGTGCTTGGCGAGTGCGCCGAGGTTTCGCTGATTAAGTTGCATTATGCGTCCAATTGTCGGTAAGCCACTGGGATATATCATTCACTGCCTGCGGGTGAGCATCACTTGGTTGTGTGGCAACAAAACCATGTATCTGGTCAGGATGCAGCTTTGTACATACCGTAACGCCAGCTGAAGTTATTCGCTCGGTGTAGGCTTGGCCTTCATCGTGCAACAGATCGTTTAACACCATCGCAGGAGGTAGCTTGCTTAAGTCGTCAACTCTCAATGCCGAAGCGGCTGCGCCCCGAGGAAGTCTTGTTAGCATATAACTGTGCTGAGTAAAGTTCCGAAAATGATGTTGACCAGGTAACTTTATGCGAGCGGCCCTAAAATTTGCGCTGAGTTAATTAAGCGCCATCGCCTTATAAAGGGTGTGGAGGTAGTCCGCGTCCTGAAAGTGCCGTCGAGTCTGGAATTCAACCGTCGAAGAACCATTAATCATCGCAATCAGGTTTAGCGCGATAATCTCGGGGTCGGAGCGCAGGGTTTGGCCGGGCTCGAGAACCGAATAAGAAATCATTGCCTTTATGCCCTGCAGGTGAATCTCTGCCAAGTCTCGCAGTTTTTCCTGAATATCGGGGCGCGAAATACCTATCGACTGGACGACATAGAAAATCGACGCACCGTGAGAGTCCTTATTTGCCTGGTCTTGCAATAGGTTCTCTGCGAGCTGGCGCAGGTTTTCGTTTAGTGTCGCTCCTTCTTTACAGCCCTTCAGCAGGATGTCCATTAGTTCAAGAGAGATCTTTTTCCATACATGGAAAAACAGGTTCTGCTTGTCTCCAAACAGCGAATAAATGGGCATTCGGGAATAGCCGGCGTATTCCGCGACTTCGTCGATGGTCAGTGATTCATAGCCCTTCTCGCAAAAAAGTGTCCACGCAGCATTGGTAAGCTCTTCAAATCTTAAGGCTTTTTGCTGTTCTCGGGATATTCGCGGGCGGCGTTCCGGCTTGTTCATTGATCTGCTATCCAAAATAGGCTTGACCACCATGGTAATACGAGATATATAATAATACAAAATGTATTTCTAAACAAAAATAATAGTATTGCCGAAGTATCCCAAAGAAGGTGAATTCATGAGTAATTTTTCTAGGCTGGCGGCCTGCTTTACCCCCCGTAGTCGGTCCCTGGTGTTGCTTGCCCTAGTGGCATTGACCGCATCGATGGCGGAAGCTGACAAAAAGAAGTCTGGCAGTAAGATGGAGGAGATTCTCGTTACGGCTTCCTTTCGAGAGCAAGATGTTCAGGATGTGGTGGGCGGTATTCAGGTGTTCGGCGGCGAACAGCTTGATAAGAATGGCGTGTCCAGCATGGAAGATTATCTTCGCGATGTACCGAGTGTGTCGCTGCAAAAGTCAGGGGTTGGCAAGGCCAATATCGCCATTCGTGGAATATCGAACATGAACACCCTGGATATTGGCTATGCCGATGGTTCTCCTATTGCCGGCGTGTATTTCAATGATGTCGCGATTCAAGGTTCTGGCGTGTTTCCCGATCTGAATATTTTTGATCTGCAGCGCGTAGAAGTTTTAAAAGGCCCGCAGGGTACGCTGTATGGCGAGGGTTCGATGGGGGGCGCGATCAAGATGATCATGATGCCGCCCAATATGCAGGAGCTGGAGTTTAAGGTGGCGACGACGGTGTCAGAAACTGCCGAAGCTAGCGACCTGAACTGGGATGTGCGTGGTGCGATTAATATTCCAATTATCCAGGATAAGCTCGCCGCAAGAATTGTCGCCAGTAGCGGTTTCGATTCGGGTTTTGTGACCTACAGCGAGTTAGGTCTGGAAGATCCTGACGACGAAAATCGGCACTCCTTGCGGGCTATTGTTTTGTTCAAGCCACTGGATTGGCTGGAATTGGAATACATGTATTTGCTCGATTACAGCAATCGTGACCAGCTTCCAGTTGTCGATGAAGGTCGTGAAGATGACCTGGTTAATTCCCGCATTGAGAATCAGTTTGCCGAGACCGAGTTCGATGTGCACTCATTGACGGCGCGAATGGATCTGGGCTTCGCGGGTCTTACTTCGGTGAGTTCCTGGTTTAATACAAATCGGGATTCACAGCGTCGCATTCCCATTTTGCAGGGTATCGTGGATGTCACGGTGTCCGATAATAGTGGCGGTGCGGTTGCGACCGGCCCAAGTGTATTTCCAAATGGTTACACTCACGTATTAACTGAGCTTGAGTCATTCTCACAAGAGTTCCGTTTAGTGTCGAAAGGCGATGAGCGTATTGATTGGGTGGTGGGCGCGTTTTATCGCGATCGCGTTCAAAAATTTGATCAAGAGAAGTATGAAGAATTTGCGCCTGATGACCCACTGGGACTTCTCGAATTACTTTTGGGCCCTGATTTCCTCGCACTGTCAGGTTTGCAGGAAGACGGTTACGGTGAGGAGCCCTTCAAACAAACCGCGGTATATGGTGAGGTTTCCTGGGAGATCATTGAGGCGAAATTGGAACTGACGGCGGGCTTGCGGTGGTTTGAAGACAGCGTCGCGTTTTTTCAGGACACCTATGTCTATGGTGTAGAGGCGATACTCTTTGCTACCGATCCAGAGAATGTTGATCCTGAAACCGGTGAAGTAAATATCTTTTTCGCTGGCGAGTTAACAACCCGAGACTGGCTGCCAAAACTTTCTCTGGCGTGGTACGTCAATGATGATGCCATGGTGTACGCGACCGTCAGCAAAGGCTTCCGCTCTGGAACCCCAAACTTGTTCGCGGTTTTAGATGCGGGTCCACCGAATGTTCGCCCTGACTTCGTACTTAATCAGGAGATTGGTGCAAAAACGGCTTGGCTTGATAATCGCTTGATTGCAAACTTCGGGATTTATCAAATCGACTGGGATGATTTCCAAGGCTTGGTCATTGGCGAAGCTCGTTTGGGTGCGGTAGGCGGTGTGCCTTTTGGCTACCTTGGTACCGGCGGCGATGCAGTGGTTAGAGGGGCTGAGTTATCAGTGATGTACAAGCCCGTTGATAGCCTCACGCTGACCTTAGGGGTGGGATACAACTCCGGTGAGGTGGTAAAACCTGAGCCGGCAAACAACGCCAAGAAGGGGTCTGAGCTGCCTAATAAGCCAGAGCTTACTTGGAACCTTGGTGTTAACTACACCCGCCCATTGTGGAGCGACCTATTGGCTGAAGTCAGTCTCGGCTATACCTTCGTAGATTCGCAGCTCACGGTGTTTCAGACCGAGGACGTGCCGACAGGCATTCCCCTTGATAGCTATGAAATCACCAAGGCAGCTATTGGTATCGAAGGCATGAACTGGCGCGCGCAATTATTTGCTCAGAATCTCTTCGATGACAGAATCGTCGTTGCACGTTCACTACCCTTTCCTCAATCCGCGATGATGCGTCCCCGCACTCTGGGAATGCGCTTTAGCTACGACTATTGAGGTTTATGTGATGCGGCAGTTTGAAAATACTTACCAGATTGCAAAGTCATTACCGGGAGTCGTCAGTCGGGATTTGCGGTGCAAGGACACGGGCCGTGACTACACAATCAGTGTAGCTGTGCCGTCCTGTTACGGAAAAAAGAAACGCAAAAAATACCCGGTGTTATTGGTGTTGGACGCCAGTGCCATTCTCGGAACCGCAATTGAAAGTACCCGCTGCATGGCGGGGACCGGCGAGATAGCGCCGTGCATTGTGGTTGGCTTGGGTATGCCTGATGGTGTTGACGAGTTGGCACTTGGCTGGCGTCGACTGTGGGAGTTTTCGCCGCCGGTTACAGACTGGGAACGCGATGATCCCTTCGGTGAGATATTTACTAACATTGCCGACCGCGCCGGAGTGGCTTTGCCAGATGTGCCGGGAAAAATGGGTATGGCAGACAGCCTGCTTCGCTTTGTCAGTGCACAGCTCCTGCCGCTGATTCACGAGGACTATCGGACAAACGAGAATGACGTCGCATTATTTGGCCACTCGGCGGGCGGAACATTCGCCTTGTACGCGCTTTTGAATAATCTGCCGGGCATACAGCATTTTATCTGCGGTAGTCCGGGGCTGGCGCTTTCGGGTGGCGCTTTAAGTAAGCAACTCGCGGGCATGAGTCGAAGCGATCTAATGCTGCTGACCGGGAAATCCCTATTCCTTTCCCTTGGTGAAGATGAGTACGACAATGCATTTAATCGTCTTTGCGGAATTACCGATACCGAGCAATTTTATTTGGGGCTTCGTGCCGTCGCGCCGGAAGAGTTCGACATCCAGTATCGTCGAATAAGCGGTGCAGGTCATGCAACGGCAATGTCTGTGGCGTTGATGAATGGCGTACGTGCAGTTTGGGATACTGGAAAAGCCTATGGCGATGAAATGCCGACCTTTGCGAGGCCGGTGGTTTCCAATTGCATATCGATGCTGCGGCCATTCTTTCAACTATTTCATCTGCGTCGCAGCGATGAACCCGACAGCTCCATCTTGGCGTCGACGATTATGGGGCGCGATTTTTCAGTTCAGGTTTCGCTACCGGCGTCATATCAACACGAACCTAGTAAAGCATATCCGGTGCTAATAGCGCTTGATGCTAGCTTGAGTTTTGCGACGGTTGCGGAAGCCGTGTCCATCTTGACGACTACCGGAGAGTTGGAGGAGGCAATTGTTGTCGGCCTGGGTGTGCCGCGGCGCGAGGGTGACTTTGCCTTCGGCCTGCGCCGACTTGAAGAGTTTTCACCACCGAATGAGGTGCTCGCAGGTGACGACGATTTGGGCAGAATATTTAAATCGCTATTCGCCCTCGGTGGGAAATCGGCACACCGTTCCCTGGGGAAAGCAGGTCAGTTTCATCGCATGATTTGTGACGAATTGCTGCCCTCATTGAAAGCAGAATTTCGTGTCGACGAGGGGCGTCTCGCGATTCATGGACATTCTGCCGGGGGTACCTATGTCGCCTATGAAGCGGGCACCGAAGACTCACCATTTCAGTCGTATATTTGTAGTAGCCCCGGCTTGGCAATCAGTGATTCCTGTTTGTTGAGTGATAAGAATATCGAGGCGGTTCGCCGGAAAAAAGGGGTGAAAATGCAGCTTGTTACTGGCGAATTTGAGCACGATAACTATTTTAATTGTGTTGCCGGCATTCAGCACACGCCGGACTACGCAAAGTCTTTACAGCGCAATGGTGAAATAGAAATCAGGTATATCGATTTTGAAAACGAGACGCATACCAGTGTGTTACCGCGAATGACTGGGAATACTGTCGCCCAGCTATGGCCAACCGGCAGGCCCTATGGCGTTGAGTATGGCTACACTGAAGGTGCGCGTGAGCTTGAGCGAACTGACGTTTGAGGTTATGTCTGCGTCTAATGGCGAATATAGGTGTAAGCGACAATATTGAGGGTGGAAAGCAATATTATTGCGCTGCTGGGATATCGTCCCACTTTCGCTAATGCGATTACTGTAAAGGAAGGCGAAATTATGAGGAAACATTTGTAAATGCTCCCTTTGAAGAATTGCAATAATATTGGCGATCTTCGCCTTCGTGCCCGCAGTAAACTGCCGTCCCCAATGTTCCATTACATAGATGGTGGTGCTGATGACGAGTGGACGCTGCGTCGCAATACTGAGGCTTTTGACGACTACCAGTTGATGCCTAACTATCTCAACGATATTAGTCATGTTGATCTGACGACGAATATTCTGGGTTGTGGGCTGACGCTTCCATTTCTGCTGTCGCCGACCGGCATGTCTCGGCTGTTTCACCATCACAAGGAGCTAGGGGTTTCAAAAGCGGCGGCGGAGGCGGGTACACTCTATGCCTTGTCAACGATGGCGACGACCAGTCTTGAGGACGTCGCTGCGGCGTCCGACGGTCCAAAAATGTTTCAGATATACATTTTGAAAGATCGTGAACTCACAAAAGAATTTGTGCAGCGTTGCAAGGCATCTGGCTACAAGGCCTTGTGTTTAACGGTTGATACTGCGCTGGCAGGGAATCGCGAAAGAGATGCCGTTTACGGCATGACCATGCCGCCTAAAATTAATCGAAATAATTTTTTCAGCTACGCCAAAAGTTGGGAGTGGCTGCTTAATATGGCGCTTAGCCCGGATTTTAAACTGGCCAACGTGTTTCATCGTGTTGATGCACTCGGTCAGGGGGCTATGGGCCTGATTGAGTATGTGAACAGTCAGTTTGATCGGAGTGTGACCTGGGATGATGTCGCGTGGCTAGCTGAACAGTGGGATGGTCCGTTTGTTATCAAGGGCATGACTACCGTGTCTGATGCAAGGCGAGCGGTGGAGGTCGGCGCTACAGCGGCGATGTTGTCTAATCATGGTGGGCGGCAGCTGGACGGTGTGCCGGCACCTATCGATACCCTGATGCCAATTCGGGACGCGGTCGGTGACAGGCTGGAGCTGATTCTGGACGGTGGCATTCGTCGAGGGACTCATATTGTTAAAGCGCTGGCGATGGGAGCGAATGCATGCTCAATAGGGCGCCCCTATCTCTACGGTCTTGCGGCCGGTGGTCAAGCCGGTGTGGCACGCGCGATTGAGATACTCAAATCAGAAGTCGAGCGGGACCTCGCATTACTGGGTTGTTCCTCGATTGCAGAGTTACGCTCTGACCATATAAGCCAATTAAATATGAAAATGCGTTGATTTCAGAGCGAGTCATCACGTTTGGGGCTATAAAGGTATTGCCGAATTTAGCTCCCCACATTCGCATTATTGACCTAAGTGCGGGCGAAAGCCGCATCCGTCAACTTCATACTTCGTAGTCCCGTGCGCCATTGCTGTATTACAGGTGCCTCTGTAATTGTACCTATTATGTTGACTTGCCGTTACTTTAGGCATAACCTATTTTACAGGTTTTAATGGGTTGATCTTAAAATTTACGCTATCAAAAAATGATAAGTAAGGAGCTAAATAAATGAATTACTACCCTTCGAACAAATTATTTCGGGCTGGAGTCGCGGCCGGATGCCTTTGCGCGAGCTTTGTTGCACCCGTCAGTCATGCGCAGAACACGACTCAAGTTGTGCTCGAAGAAGTAATTGTGACGGCTCGAAAAACTGAAGAATCACTTAAAGACGTTCCTTCCGCTGTAAGTGCGATCAATGCCGATTCGATGAAAGGAATGGGGCTGAATACGGTAGCTGACATTGGCAATGTTGTTCCCGGTCTTAGGATTAACTCAGATGGCGATAGTCGTGCGTTTGTGCAAATTCGCGGCATTGGTATTACCTTGCAGACCCCAATTCAGCCCGGCGTTGGCTTCTTTATGGATGGTATTTACGTGCCATACACCTCAGCCGTGAATAACAATTTATTAGACACGGCCCAGGTAGAAGTTATTCGTGGCCCGCAGGGCACGCTATTTGGTAAGAACACATTAGGCGGTGCGATTAACGTTATTAGCAAAGAACCCACCGAGGAACTGAGTGGGGAAGTAAGCACTCGATGGGCAGAGGCAGATGACTCTGTTGGTCTAAGCGCTCGGGTATCTGGCACCATTATTGATGACAAGTTGCTTGGTTCTGTTGCGGTGGCTCGTGATGAATCTGATGGTTTTTTCAAGCATCTAACCGTTGGTGGTGGCTGGGATGCCCGCGAATCCAGCGCGATAAAAAGCGCCTTTAAATGGTTTGTTGGTGACGACGGCGTACTCCGCTTTAATGCGAGCTATGGTGAATATGAAGGCCCGGGTGTGGCATATACCCCAGTACCCAATAACGACACCGACGCCTCTAACTTTGATGGGGATTCCAGAAACTCGTTTCAAACTGAATCCCTTGCAAAAATTACACGGATCAACGGCACATACAATGCGCCAATGACAGAGCGTACCGACTTAGCTTTAACGCTTGGCTACGACAAGCGCGATCTGACTGAATCACAAGATAGAGACTTTGTGAACCCGGATATTCTCCGCGGTAACGGTAATATCGATGAGGATTTCCTGCAAAGTGAAATTCGCTTTGAAACTCAGTTTACTGACGATTTCCGCCTTATGTATGCGGCTTTCTATAGTGAGCAGAGCAATGCTGACACTGCCAGAACTGATGTGATACCTGCAGCTATGAGCACTTTCGCAACCCGTGATGTTGACGATAAGACCTACTCTGTCTATGCAAATGCTTTCTGGAGTTTTGCTGAATCCTGGGAGCTATCGGGTGGCTTGCGCTATGACAAAATTGAGCAAGAAGGCACTCTGAGTAGCTCGGCAGGCACACTGGATCGCAGCAATGCAATCACTTACAAGCTGGATGAGAGCCCTGTGTCGCCAATGGTGTCGCTGAAAAAATATTGGTCTGACGATCTAATGACCTACGCTACTGCGGCCAAAGGGGTTCGCGCGGGCGGCTTTAATGGTGGCGCGGTGCCGTCAGGATTCGAAACCTTTGATGGCGACGAAGTGAAGAGTTTTGAATTGGGTTTCAAATCTACTCTTGCGGAAGGCCGCGCTACTCTGAATATGGCGGTCTTTTTTGTAGAGCATGAAGATATTATTCTCAACGACTTGGTCCCAGATGAAAATAACCAGCTGGTCGTAGTAAACCGTAACCAGGGCTCTTTGGAAAACTGGGGTGTCGAAGGTGAGTTCAATATCTTGCTAAGTTCATCCTGGCAGCTGGGCGCGGGCCTGAGTTATATCAGCACCGATATTACCGATGATCCTACGGGGACTTTCGCAGCGTTTAACAATGAAGCGCTTCTCTTCCAACCAGAGTGGACGGCAAATTTAACCGCAGCATATAGCAAGGATATTGGGGTTGGACGTTTGGAATCTATGCTAGGTGTATTTTACACCGGCAAACAATACGCTTCTGGAACCGAAGCGCCAAGCTTCACTCGCGCACCTGAACTCGACGCTTCGGTGGTGGGTAATTTGTCGGCGGATTATATAATCGGCAATGTAAGTGTGGGTATTTTTGCCAACAATATTACCGACGAAGATTATTGGAGTTCTTATATAGGTGAGAGCGTGCTTTCAGCAATAGGCTTTGAGCAAGCGATTGGTGTTAAGGCTGCACCGAGAAATATTGGTTTGAGAGCTAGCTACTCGTTCTAATTATATTACTAGTAGTTAATTACTAAGTGACGGCCCTGTTGTTAACAGAAAACTGATTAGTGGCAGTGGTCGTTACATTTAAATTAGAAGAAAGTAGGTTACGTTTAAGTTCGCTTATGAATTTCTATGTTCAAAACTCAAGCTGCAGTTTTGAATCATTTTTAGCAGATTTAAAAATTAAACCCCATCAATATTTATCTTCCCCATTTCCTTACTTCTGAAAAATTAATTATCACCTTGCTGGTAAAGCAGCGCTTGCTCACAATGAAGCGGGTGCCTGGCAATAGATTGTATATTTTCGGCCTTTTGGATATGCGTTTGAAGCTTGCTCTAAAGACTAATAAATTGCTGATGAACTACAGTTAAGACTGACTCAAAATTTAACTTCAGTTTTAAAAAATCATGACTCACTCTTCAAGTGGTCTAAAGGAAGTGCGGTACGGTACTGGACTGCCTTTAAGGAAAAGCTACTTTTAATATTGTCGATCCCTTTCACTCTGGTGAGCTTATCTTCAAGAAATCGCTGGTAACTGTTTAGGTCGGAAACAACCACTCTGAGTAGGTAATCAAAATCACCTGTGATGAGGTAGCACTCCATCACTTCGGGCCATTCCGAAATTTGGCCTTCAAACCCCTCTAACTCATTTTTCACCTGGTGGCTTAAGTTAACTTGGATAAACACGCTCACCGGCAAATTAATTTTCTCCGGATTTAAGAGGCTGACCCGTCCACGGAAGTAGCCGCCTTCTTCCAATATTCGTACTCGGCGTGCACAGGGTGTCGGCGAAAGGCAGACGCGCTCGGCGAGTTCAATATTGGATAGGGTGGCGTCTTCTTGGAGCGCCTCTAGGATTCTGAGATCGATGTTGTCCAGGTTCTGGCTGTTCATTGGCGGAAATTACCTCTTGGCTCCAAAAACTACAATTTATATTTGTTCTGGTTATTTGTTTGATTTTATTACGTTTATTGTAGTGAATAAAACTAAATATGGGGCTTTTTGGAGATTTATTTGGTGAGACTCGCTAGCGGGGGTGGTGCTAGATTATGTGTCTAATTCTAGTGGTCTAAATGTAAGGAATGAATGTGGAAATCAATTATAAAAACGGTTTTCAGGTACCCGAGCCGAGCAGTCGCCCGGGTGATACGCCCAACTTCAGTTACCTCAGTCTTCCGTCACCATTAGACAGTGTTCGGCCGGACACTTCGTGTAATGCATCCGAAATGCGTGACTTGGCTTACGGACTGGTTCGTGTGCTTGATGACAGCGGAATGGCGGTCGGCCCATGGAATCCAAATGTCGATGCAGATTTTCTGGTGCGCGGTCTTCGTGCGATGGAGAAAACGCGATTATTTGATGAGCGCATGATGAGGGCGCAGCGCCAGGGTAAAACCTCGATCTATGTTCAGTGCCGCGGCGAAGAGGCGGTATCTTGTGCGCATCAGATGGCCTTGGAAAAAGGGGATATGTGTTTTCCGACTTATCGTCAGCAGGGCTTGTTGATTGCTCAAGATTTTCCCATTGTCGACATGATGTGCCAAATATTCAGTAACGCCAAAGACAAGCTGGGCGGTCGGTCTTTGCCGTTTTTCTACTCGGAGCGAGACTACGGATTTTTCTCTATCTCGGGGAATTTAGGTACTCAGTTCATTCAGTCCGTGGGTTGGGCGATGGCATCCGCTATCAAGGGTGACGATCGAATTGCGTCGGGATGGATTGGCGATGGCGCATCGGCAGAAAGTGACTTTCATGCGGCGATGGTATTCGCGTCGGTCTATCAGCCGCCCGCTGTACTCAACGTGGTTAATAATCAATGGGCTATATCTTCTTTCCACGGCATATCCGGCGGCGCTGAGGCTAACTTCGCCTGCCGAGGTCACGGTTTTAATATCGCTTCGCTGCGAGTTGACGGCAATGATTTTCTTGCGGTTTACGCCGCGTCTAGTTGGGCGATCGAACGCGCCAGAAAAAATTTGGGGCCGACACTTATTGAATGGGTTACTTATCGTGCGGCTGCTCATTCTTCGTCTGACGATCCATCGAAATACAGACCCGATAACTCCTTTGATTTATGGCCGTTGGGGGATCCGATCCTGCGTCTGAAAAATCACATGATTCAGATTGGTATCTGGAGCGAAGAAAAACATCAGGCGTTAATTGACGAGTTAACGCTGGAAATAAAAGAGGCTGGAAAGCAAGCGGAATCGTTTGGGACGTTAGGCAAAGGAAGCAAGCCAAGCGTTTCTGAAATGTTTAATCATGTTTACAAAGATATGCCGGCGCATCTTAGACGCCAGCGTCAGAAACTGGGAGTTTAAGATGGCCACGATGAATATGTTGCAGGCGATTCGTGACGCCTTAGATCTGAAAATGGCCGACGACGACAACGTGGTTGTCTTCGGCGAAGACGTGGGTTATTTCGGTGGCGTATTTCGCGCAACCGATGGGCTCCAGAAAAAGTACGGTAAAAACCGTGTGTTCGATGCGCCAATCAGTGAGCTGGGGATTATCGGTGCTGCAGTGGGAATGGGAGCCTATGGTCTTAGGCCGGTTCCTGAAATTCAGTTTGCCGACTATATTCTTCCGGCGTACGACCAAATTGCCTCTGAGGCCGCTCGGCTTAGGTATCGGTCTTCAGGTGAATTTTTTGCCCCGATTACTATTCGCACGCCATGCGGCGGCGGTATCTACGGCGGGCAAACCCACAGCCAAAGTCCGGAAGCCTT
Source organism: uncultured Zhongshania sp. (assembly GCF_963975605.1). Taxonomy (NCBI): domain Bacteria; kingdom Pseudomonadati; phylum Pseudomonadota; class Gammaproteobacteria; order Cellvibrionales; family Spongiibacteraceae; genus Zhongshania; species uncultured Zhongshania sp. Next base: position 60,238 of record NZ_CAXBHN010000006.1, read on the forward strand.
GTTTACCCATGTGGCGGGCTTGAAGGTCGTAATGCCGTCAAACCCGTATGACGCAAAAGGGTTGTTAGTTTCATCAATTGAGGATGACGACCCTGTAATTTTCTTTGAGCCTAAGCGGATCTACAACGGGCCCTTTGACGGGCATCACGATAGACCTGTTGTGCCGTGGTCGAAGCATCCGGCGAGCGAGGTGCCAGAGGGCTTGTATCGCGTACCTATTGGTAAAGCTGCGGTCGCTTTAGAAGGTAGCGAGCTCACTATTTTAGCCTACGGAACAATGGTGCACGTGGCTATTGCTGCGGCGCAAGAGAGTGGGATCAATGCCGAGGTGATCGACCTTCGAACACTGTTGCCGCTAGATGAAGAGACCATTGTGGCGTCGGTGAAGAAGACTGGGCGATGCATTGTGCTACACGAGGCCACGCAAACCAGCGGCTTTGGTGCTGAGCTTGCGACAATTGTTCAAGAGCATTGTTTTTATCATCTTGAGGCGCCAATTCTGCGCGTGGCAGGTTACGACACGCCGTACCCTCACGCTCAAGAGTGGGATTATTTTCCTGGGCCAGCCAGGGTTATCGATGCCATGCGCGAAATTTTGGAGACCGCATAGTGACTACAATCAAGTTTAATTTACCCGATGTGGGCGAAGGTATTGCCGAGGTCGAGATTTCTGAGTGGATGGTTTCGCCCGGCGATACGGTTAGTGAAGATGACATTATATGCTCCGTTTTGACGGACAAGGCGGCGGTCGAAATTCCCTCGCCGTTTGATGGCACGATTGTCGCGATCGGCCCCGAAGCTGGCAGTATCATGGCAGTTGGCTCACTTCTGGTTACCTTCGATGTCGAGGGTGCTGAGGAGGAGAGCGACGCCAGTACAGCCTCTGGTGAGCAGACACCATTAGAAACGACACCCTCTCAGCCGATAGCGGACTCCCAGCCTATAGAAGAGGCCGAAGCTCTTTTCGCGCGTGTTGATGTGGTGGAATCTAGCGGCGTACAACGACGCATATTAGCTGCGCCCTCGGTTCGGCAGCGCGCCCGAGATATGAATATCGATATTCAGCTGGTGCGTGGAACTGGGCCTGAGGGAAGAGTTATTCACGCCGACTTAGACAACTTTGGTAGCTCAGGAGCGGTGCATTCACGGGGGCAAGTTAAGCAGCCTGATACAACGGTAACGACGCAAAAAATAACTGGAATACGCCGTAAAATTGGCTCAATTCTGCAGGATACGATGCAGCGTATTCCACACTACAGTTACGTTGAAGAAATTGATGTGACCGAGCTAGAGAAGCTTCGGGCAAAACTAAACCAAAGTCGTAAGGCGGATCAGCCCAAGTTAACTATGCTGCCATTCATTATGAAGGGGCTTGTCCAGGCGCTTAAGGAATTTCCACAGATGGCATCGCGTTACAACGATGTCGATCAAGTGCTGGAGCAGCATGCGGGTGCACATATAGGCATGGCTGCGCAAACTGATGCCGGCTTGCTGGTACCGGTTATCCGTCATGCGGAGATGCTCGATCTGTGGGGTTTGGCGGCGCAGATCTTAAGTATCTCGGAAAAGGCGAGGAGCGGAAAGGCAACCAGGGATGAGCTAAGTGGCTCGACCATTACGATCTCAAGCCTCGGTCCCTTGGGCGGTATTGTCACCACGCCGGTTATTAATTCTCCGGAAGTCGCGATTATTGGCGTTAATAAAATGGCTACCCGCCCAGTATGGGAAAACGGTGCATTTGTTCCGCGGCAGATAATGAATTTGTCGTCTTCCTTTGATCATCGAATTATTGACGGCTGGGAAGCGACTCAATTTATTCAGTGCATAAAAAATAAACTTGAGTGTCCTGCGATGTTATTTATCGATGGATTGGGAGAAGGCCAGTGAAAACCCAGGTGTGTGATGTTCTTGTTGTCGGTGGTGGCCCGGGTGGATATGTTGCGGCAATTCGCGCCGGTCAGCTTGGCCTTAAAACGATTTTGGTTGAAGGTCAGGATCTCGGTGGTACGTGCCTTAACCGCGGCTGCATTCCGTCAAAAGCCCTGATCTATGCGGCGTCCCAGTATGCATCAATGATGCCGAGCAGTGACTTGGATGCCATGGGTATAAAGGTCGACACTGCGCCGACCTTGGATTTTCCACAGATGGTAGAGTGGAAAAATGGCGTGGTCAGTCAGCTTAATAGTGGTGTGAAAGGGCTGCTAAAGCGCGCAAAGGTGAATGTGATTACCGGCTGGGCATCATTTAATGACGCGAAAAATTGCGTCGTAAAGACGGCGGATGAGTCGATAGCGATATCTTCTGAGCACGTCATTCTAGCGACTGGTAGTGTTGCCACAGAATTAGCGGCGCTACCATTTAGTGATAGCATTATTTCGTCCGCCGAAGCGCTTAACATGGATGCGGTTCCCGACAGTATCGCCATTGTCGGTGGTGGTTATATCGGACTTGAAATGGGTACCGCCTTAACTAAGCTTGGCTGCAAAGTGACCATCGTCGAGGGCCAGGAAAAGTTGTTGGCGCTTTATGATGAGGAGCTTACCAAGCCAGTGCATAACTGGTTGGTCGGTCACGGTGTTGCGATAAAGTTAAACTCAAGCGTGGTCGGAGCGGAAACGACTGACGCTGGCACTGAGTTGCGTTATGTTAACGACGCGGGAAAAGAGGACAGTTTGCTCGTTGATAAAGTACTGGTGACAGTGGGGCGGAGGCCAAATACCCGTGGCTGGGGTATCGAAAACATGTGTTTGGACATGAACGGTCCCTATGTCAACGTGGATAAAATGTGCCGAACTGCCGTTAAGAATGTATGGGCAATTGGCGATCTTATCGGTGAGCCGATGTTGGCTCACAAAGCGTCGGCGCAGGGTGAAATGGTCGCTGAAATTATTGCGGGAAAGCGGCGCAGTTTTGATCCGGTGGCAATTCCTGCGGTGTGTTTCACGGAGCCGGAAATTGTTGCCTGCGGCTTAAGTCCGAGTGAGGCGGAGACGTTGGGTTATGACGTCATTGTCAGTCGGTGTTCGATGCAGTCCATTGGTAAGGCCCATGCTATGGGGGCGGCGAAGACCGGTGGCTTTGTGAGGATTACAGCGCGAAAAGATACTCACGAAATTCTCGGTATCCACGCGGTTGGCAAGTATATTTCGGAATTGAGTGGCGAGTTTGTCCTGGCGCTGGAAATGGGTGCTCGCTTGGAAGATCTGGCGCACACAATCCACATGCATCCGACACTTGGCGAGGCCACTTTTGAGGCGGCGATCGCGGCGCTTGGGGCCGGTATTCACTGCTAAATGGCAGGCGGTATTTTTCAAGGTAAGCGCGCTTAAATCGGGCAAATAGTGACGGTGGGGTATTGGCGGTATGAACGACTTAAGTTGGGATGTCGATTACGCGATATTGCCGGTGCCGGCAGAGCTCGGCTTAGCTCGTGATGAAGAATATTTTGCGGCCTGCGCGAAAAACGCCACAGCCGTAATGCGGGTGTGGCGTTGTGAGCAAGCGCTCATTGCCACCCCCAAAGAGCAGCGTGGTGCTAACTTTAGCGCGGCCTGCGCTCAGTTGGCGGCGAGAGCTTGGCCAGTGCATGTTCGTAGAACGGGTGGCAGTTGCGTGCCACAAGGGCCTGGTGTCCTCAACTTTTCGATGATCTACCCCGCACCTGTCACTGAGGGTATAGAGGAAAGTTACGATCTGCTTTGTAAATTTTTAATCGGGCTTTTTAGCCAGCTGGGTATTAACGCCGAAGTGGGTGATGTCCCGGGGTCATTTTGTGATGGTCGATTTAATTTACAAGTAGACGGCCAGAAGATTGTTGGAACCGCGCAGCGGCGTAAACCTATTAAGCAGACGGAAAATGTAGCGGTACTAGCACACGCCTGCATACTCCTTGATCTTGATTTGGATACGGCCACTGGTGGCATTAATCAACTTTATGAGCTGATTGGTGATCAAGGTCGATTTGAGGTTGGTGCTTGTACGACAGTTAAACAGTTGATGGGCGAGCGCTATCAGGGTGTTGAGGAAATAGGTGATCTACTGCGGAGTTATTTTCTCAAGAGTTTCAACACGTCATTAGGAGAATAGCCATAGTTTAATTAGCGACGAAGGTGAGAAGAATAGGTTTAGAAAGTGACTTGCTAAAAATTACGTTTACGAATGAGCATTAATAATATGAATAACTCGGTTTATAAGAAACATGTATTACCTACCGCAATACTATTTTTGATTTTGGGCCTGGCGGCGTTGTTTACCACGCCGATACCGGACCCTGGTTTTTTTAACTATTTTCCACTGCCAGTGGAAACCTCAATTATGAACAAGAAAATAGTGATCATTCTTGTGGCGTTAATGATGATTGGCATTTCTGTGGGCTTAATTAATAGGAAGTTCTGGTCGTGGATAGCACTTTTCTTTTTTGTGGGTGCATTCCATTTGTACACCGCTTTCTGCGTTTTTTATGGCTTTATGGCGATCGAGTATATCCCTCTTGGTCTCTCGCCAAATAATTTTGCATCAATCCAGGTTGCCGGAGGCGTTATCGCCTGTCTGTCATTTTATTTCCTTCAAAAACCGGTTTTTGTGAAGGTCTAAAATTTAGAGAGATATTTTAAGAACGTGGCCGCAGGCATGAATCATGCCTGCGCACCGATCGGTTACAAATTAGGACTGCTCGGCGCCAATATACGGTGCGAGATAGTCGACGGAGTAGCTCCACAGTTGCTCAGCCAGCATTTCATCACGACCAAGTTTGCTTGGCTTGGCCTCGGCGTTATCGGAAAAGTAGCGGCCGCCAATACCCTCAAGTGACGGATGAGTGGCAACAAAGCAACTGGTCGAGGCGCCTTGTGGTATGGACTTGCCTATGGAGATATCGAGCAGTTTCTTAACCGGCGCAGTTTTCATTGCCATGCCGATGAAGCCGCCAACGTCGCGGGCGAGATTGGTGTTAATCACTCCAGGGTGAACCGCGTTGGCGGTGACACCGGCGTCCACAAGGTGTCTATTAAAGGCAATCGCGGTGAGTAAATTGGCGAGCTTTGCCTGCCCATAAAATTGCCATGCATTATAGCGCTTGCTACCGTCGAGATTGCCGAAATTAATGCCGCGCTTACTCGCTGCCATATGCCCGGCGCTGGATAGCATCACGATTCGAGCTTTGTTGGCTGCTTTTAGCTGTTCTTGCAGTAAATACACAAGCAGGAAGTGGCCCATATGATTGGTTAAAAACTGCAATTACAGGCCATCTTTTACCTGCAGTGTGGGTAGCGCCATAATGCCTGCATTGCAGATAATGACATCGATCGGCGTGTTTAGCGCTTGTATAGTCTCTGCGCAATGTTTCACCGATGCCATGTCACTCAGCTCACACACCGCCGGCGTAGTCTTGCCCGCGATGCTCTCGCAGGCTTGTTGGGCTTTCTCAATACTGCGAGCACAGGCAATGATATGGGCGCCACGCAGCGCCAGCACCCGCATTGTTTCATAGCCAATCCCTGAGTTAACACCGGTAATGACAATAGTCTTTCCGCTGAGATCCATGCCGTCGGTGACGGCTTCGGCGGTCGCTTTTTTTGAAAACGTCATTGCGGTCATAATGGTGCTCTTTATTATTACTGAGGGTTGGGCGCTAAGCGGGAGTGTCAGGATTTCCAGGTCCAGCTAAACGAATAATTGGTCTGGGAGCTTAGGGAGCGCGACTTTAAATCACTCGTCGATTATGTCGGCGAACCGATACTGGCCGATAATTCGAAATGACTATACATAGCATTGCCCGCTGCAACTGCATCGCCATCACAAATGCGATTCACAATATTTTCATGGGCATCAATGATGCGGGAAATATCGTTTAGGGTGCGCTGGCTGCCAAGGTCTACTAGTAAGGATTCCATCAAGGGGTTTTGCAGCGCGTCTAACAATAGTCGATTTACGGGGTTGTGGGACGCTTCGGCCAGCTCCTGGTGCAAGGCAAGATCTGCTGAGACCCGGCGCTGATGATCGTCCATCGCGTCGCGCATTGCCGCTATGTGTGACTTTAGTGATAGCTTTTGTTCGTCGGTAGCCCGGATTGCCGCTAGTTGTGCGGTTTGAACTTCAATGCTGCGCCGAGTCTCCATTACCTGACGGTAGCTAATTTGCGTAGTTTGCAAGGCATAGCCGAATACTTGCGCCAGCACGTTTGAGTTCATCGACATCAATCTTGGTCGCCGACCATTCCCTATCTCAAGTATGCCTACCGCCGCTAGTGAGCGATAAGCCTCACGTACCGTGGTTCGGCTAATGCCTAAATCCCGACCGATTTGCATTTCGCTGAGTACGTCATCGCCTGGGCGCAGTTTTTCTCGTGAAATGTACTCCCAGAGATATTGGCTTACTTGTGAGGATAGCGATGTGGCTTGGTTTAAATCTGAGTCTGGCATTTGCGGGTCATCATAATTTTTTGTTTTAAGAAGATAGCATCTTAGGCTGCCAAGCGCTAGGTAGCCTCGTGTGTCAGGATGCCAACCTGTATACAGGTAATGCTTTAAAATGGTGATTTAATTTGACTATTCTCTATATAGCTGCAATCCTGTATTACAGCTATGCGGTTTATGTCATTGCCAATGTTTCGAGATGCTAAATAATAAATGCTGTGAAGCTGGATGTAAGCCATGAATTTATCTTTAGTTTAGTTAGATCCGTTTTCGGGTGGTTTTAAGGCCATTGCCGCTGGGATATAAAAAGGAGCAGTTGCTAGTGAAAACAGTCAAACAAATATTCGTTGCAGCGATAGTGTTCGCTTTCGCAATAGCGTGTTTTGCTGAATTGCCTTCGGATGTGTTGCTCGCTAAGTATAAAGAAAAGATTAAGCACACACCTAAGGAGCGATTCGAACACGCATTGAGTGAGCCAATGGATCCAGTGCATATTATCGGTGGTATTTATTATATAGGTTCTACCACTGTTTCTTCTTTCGTTATTAATACTGGAGAAGGACTGGTGCTGGTGGATGCCGGCACGCCGATGATGTTTGACGCCATCAAGCATAATATCGAATCGCTGGGTTTTCAGCTCAGCGATATTAAATACATTATTTCTAGTCATGCCCATTGGGACCACGTCGGCGGCTTGGCTAATATGCAAAAGCAAACTGCTGCCAAAGTAGTTGCCCTCGGACTTGATGCTGAATCTATTGCCAGCGGCAAAGATACGTCGGCGGTGTCTTTTTTGGGCTTGAATTGGGATCCAGTGCCAATTGACCGGGTGATTAAAGATCGTGACAGTTTTACCCTGGGTGACGTGACTATTCATGCCTACGATACGCCAGGGCACACCAAAGGCTGTACGACTTGGACGACCACAATTCGAGAGGGAGAAAAAGACTATAAGGTGGCCTTTCTCGGCGGTACATCAGTGAATGCCGGTGTTAAGTTGCTTAATAACCCGCTTTACCCAAATATTGCAGAAGACTATAAAAAGACCTTTGCTGTATTGGCCTCCTTGTCTCCGGACGTCTATCTTGCGCAACACCCATTCTTCTTTAATTTGTCTGGCAAGCTGGAGCAGCGTAAGGCTAACCCTGCGGTAAACCCCTTTGTCGATCCTGACGAATGGACAATGTTTATTCAGAACGATGAGCTTAAATTTCTTCGACAATTAGATGATGAATGGCGAGCCCTGTCAGCGTCTAAAGCAGTATCAAAATAAGGTGAGTACGATGACTGATATAAAGCAGCCAGAAAATTTATTGAGCCAGTTAGAGCTCTTGCTAGGTAAGGAGTGTGTTTTGACCGGTGACGCCCTGCGGGAGAGGGCGAGTAGTTACTGGGACAGCTCGCCAATGCAGGGCATAGCCCTATTAAAACCACATACTACTGAACAGCTCAGCGCGGCGATGAAATTATGTCATCAGTTTGGTCAAACTGTTGTCACCCATGGTGGGCTCACCGGCTGTGTAGAAGGAGCTACGGTAAATAATCAAGATGTCATTATCTCGCTGGAAAAGATGAACTCAATTGAAGAGATTGATGCGGTTGGTTCTACAGTAATAGTTGAGGCGGGCGTGACTTTGCAGTATCTGCAAGAGGCTGTGAGTGAGCAGGGTCTGTATTTTCCATTAGATTTGGGTGCAAGGGGTAGTTGCACGATCGGTGGAAATGTTGCTACCAATGCGGGCGGCATCAATGTTATTAGATACGGCATGATGCGTGATCAAGTGCTTGGCTTGGAAGTAGTGCTTGCCGACGGGACAATCATGTCATCGATGAACCGCATGCTAAAAAACAATGCGGGATATGACTTAAAACAATTATTTATCGGCACTGAAGGTACGCTTGGTATTGTTACTCGCGTGTCGTTGAAGCTGCAGCAGCAGACGCGCAGTCGCAATACGTGCTTGGTGGCAGTTGATGATTTCGCCTCAGTGACTAAATTGCTGAGCCGCTTGCAGGGTGATCTGGGTGCGGCGCTGAACGCATACGAAGTGATGTGGGGAGATTACTTTCACGCAGTGACTGAGCCAGGTTGGCATCGGGCTCCAATGGGGCGAGATTACGCCTTCTACGTGTTGTTAGAAGCTGCTGGTGCAGACGCTGAAGGTGACGGCCCACGCTTTATTGCGGCGATGGAGTCTGCCATGGAAGATGGCCTGGTTGTTGATGCCATTATTCCTAAATCCGAGTCAGAGCGCCGAGCGTTGTGGGATATTCGCGAAGATTTCGACGCGATCGTTAAACCGCAGCCGACCTTTCTTTACGATGTAAGTTTACCGATTAAGTATATGGAGAACTATGTGGCGGCGGTTAAACAGGGCCTGGATAAGCTGTGGCCGCAGAGTAAGTGTTACATCATGGGGCACATGGGCGACGGGAATCTCCATTTATTTATAACACCCAATTCGGTAGGCGAAGATTTACATGGGCAGTCTGACGAGCAAGTTTACAAACCGCTGGAGAAATATGCGGGTTCTATTTCTGCAGAGCATGGCATCGGGACGGAGAAAAAAAGTTGGTTGCTTAAGAATCGCAGTATCGAAGAGCTGGATTTGATGAAAGTGATTAAGCGTGCGCTTGATCCTCTGAACATCCTCAATAGAGGAAAAATATTTGATGTATAGAATGCTATTTGCTGGCGCGGTTTGGGGATATTTATGCTGTTAATATTGTTCCCGATTCTCGCGCCAATAGCTGCGCTTATAGGTTATTTAAACCCCGAATTAATTGCTCCTTTAAAAGGCGCAATTGTGCCGCTGTTAGTTGTGGTTATGAGTTGCATGGGGATTACGTTAAAACCAGAGGATTTCATTAAAATTCGGGCTTATCGAGGCGCGATGGTTTTAGGCATTGTTTTGCAGTTTACGGTCATGCCCATCGTGGCGCTATTTGTAGCTGCACTACTGAAGTTAGACCAGGAATATACTACTGGCCTGGTGCTAGTGGGGTCTGTTGCTGGAGGAACCTCTTCCAATGTAATGGCGTATCTGGCGAAGGGCAATGTGGCATTATCAGTATCAATGACGGCAATTTCGACCGTAATGAGCGTGCTGATGACGCCGTTTATCATGTCTGTTGCTTTAGGTGAAACCGTGCCTGTTCCCGCCAAAGATATGATTATGAGTTTGGTTCAGATCATATTGCTCCCCGTAAGCTTTGGCGTTTTATTAAATCATTATGCTGGTCATTATTTGCGTCCGCTTCAAGCTTACCTGGCACCAATAGCGACAGCTATTATTCTTGTGATTATCGCTATTGTCGTGTCTTTAAATGCTGACAGTCTTGGTATTGCTATTTTGACGGTGGGCGCGGCGACCTTGTTACATAATGTTAGCGGCCTGTTGTTAGGTTATTTGGGGCCAAGATTACTTGGTTTCGATCGCGTAGTTAGTCGCACCATCGCAATCGAAGTCGGGATGCAAAATTCCGGTTTGGCGACGGCCTTGGCATTAAAATTATTCACCCCTGCGGTGGCTTTGCCTGGGGCAATATTCAGTGTGTGGTTGAACATAACCGGGTCATTGTTTGCTTCTTTTTCTATTTGGTTGGAGTCTAGAAAAGAACCTTATTGATATTGTGATGGTGCTATACGAAGAGGCTTGTATATCGTTAAGGTATTGGCATTAGGCGCGAGTACTTACGCGACAGGACGCCCGTACCTCTTCGGTTTAGTAGCTGAGGGGGAGCAAGGCTTTCAGTGAACTCTTGTTTTGTCTTTCTTCAGCATCCTCCAGAGATCGGCTTCTGCCAAAGTAGCTCTTGTAGAACTTGAATGATTTAAAACCGAGCGCGGGGCGAACTACCTGTAATATAAAATTGTGATCATGCTCAACAATGAGGTTTTTACTTTCTCTTTAAATCTTTATATAAGTCTCGTCTAGCCGTCATCTATTGCCAGCTCGCTTTTTGATTTTATGAAAGACCTTTTTTTTCGATGCGTGGTGAATAACGGACTACCCAACCTAGGCCGCGCTGTGGTTTACGTCGTAACCGCGCTCCTGCATGAGTTCCTCCAGATCGCGATAGCTGAGCTTATAAGCGACCTACTACTGGAAGCATTGTAAGATCATATCTTGCTGATGGTGACGGCCTTTTGAATAGCCCCAAAATTTTAGACCACTCCGTTACACAATTTGAAACGGTCTTCATATTGCCTTGGGGAGCTTGTGTATGTTTCGATAGGAGAACAAAAAGGCAGCAGCCAGCTTTTCTATTAATGTGGACGATAATCCAAGAGGAGCTAAACGTTTGGCTAGCCAATTAATGTGTGCACCCGATAGTGATAAGGAAAATAGCATAGCCATTATTTCGACAGCGGTGCCCGCCTTGCAAAGCGCATCACTTAGCAATCCGCTCTATTATTTAGAAAACTTTCAAACGGTGATTCGCTGGGTTTTAGCTCATCACGCGGATTTGCTGTTGCAGGATGAGCAGGCGCTACTGGTGCAGTTGTTGAATCAATCGGAAGCAGGGCAGGCAATAGTTGCCCGTCTAGTTATGCGCAAGGGCGAGCTGTTCCGCCGTGATACCTTGGCTTACGATGAAATCCCCTCGATCGACGACGCATTGCACGAGCTTGCGCAATCTGACTGGGTGGATCTAGAGCCTAACCTTGATGCCCATGATTTGTATAGATTGTGTCGTCGCGCGGAGTTGCACACTTTGCTGTCCGATGCTGGGTATGGTTTTGCAAAAAATATTCGAAAGTCCGAATTATTTGATCCGCTTCTGGAGTTAGGCGAGGAGCAAGGATCTCGTATTCTTCGTGACTGGTGGCCAGATAATTCAATACACATTGTCGGCTTGAGAAACGGCGCACTCTTAGAGCGGGTGCGGCTGATGTTCTTTGGAAATCTGTATCAAGACTGGTCGGAGTTTGTTCTTGCTGAGCTCGGACATCAGCGCTATGAGTCTGTCGAGTTTAGTCTGCAGTCCCGCGCTTTTAAATCACGGCGGGAGTTGGATGACTATATTGCGATTCACCAATGTCAGGTGCGGCTTTTTGAAGAGGAACCGGTCGCCGATATTTTGCGCGACTGTCCCAGTCAGTTAGGTAACCCGTGGCTAGAGCACCGGCGCCAACGCATGATGTTTCAGCTCGCTCAGCAGGCCGAGCGAATGGCCGATGTTGATTTGGCTATACACATTTATTCGAACAATCCCTTGGATGAAGCTCAAGTGCGTTTATATCGCTTGCAGGAAAAGAACCGCAGCGATATCGAGCTGATGCTCGTACAGCTAGAAAACACCCTATTAAACATTCGTCGCCCTGAACCACGGCTACACCTTTCTCGCATTGCCCACCGGCTGCGACGTAAGGCCAAGTTGGCAACTACCGCTCCAGTTAAATCAATAATTCCCACTCATCATTTTCAATTGGTGAAAGGCGAAGACCGTGTGGAGCTGGCGGCGTTAAATGAGCTTGCAAAAGAGGAGGGTGTTGTTGGCGCGTATTGTGAAAACACCTTGTTTACGGGTCTCTTTGCTTTGTTGATGTGGCCCGTGCTTTATGCGCCACTTCCTGGTGCGTTCTTTCATCCCTTTCAGGCGGGGCCTGCGGATCTGTTTCGGCCTGATTTTGCAGTGCTACGACAACGGGAAATTGATGCGAGATTAGGCCTCCTTAAGACCGGTGAGTATCGCTCCGCGATGCTGGCGTGCTGGGATGCGAAACAGGGCATTGCCTGCACACTGATACATTGGCCGTCATTGCCGAAATCTTTGTTGGAGCACGCGCTGGCGTATATTCCCGCTGAACACCTTGAGCTTGTGTTTCGCCATTTGCTAAGTGATTTGCGTAACCACCGCCGCGGTATGCCTGATTTAATCGTGTTTAATCTAAATCAACATACGTATCGACTGGTAGAGGTCAAAGGCCCAGGGGATCGTTTACAAGATCATCAGCGGCTTTGGATAGAGACTATGCTTGCAGCGGGTTTGCCAGTTTCCGTGGCAGAAATACGTTGGGAAGACGCGCCATGATGCGAGTGTCAGTTAGGTCGCTGTGCGAGTTCGCTGCTCGCACCGGAAGTTTAGAATTTCGTTATACCCCCGCGCCGACGTCTGAAGAGGGCATGATGGGGCATATTGTGGTGCAGCAGCGCCGCCCCGATCCCTACGTCGCCGAATATGCGCTTAAGGGGCAATGTGCTGGCTTGGAAGTGAGCGGTCGCGTAGATGGCTATTATGCCAATCAACAAGAATGCTTTTTAGAGGAAATCAAAACCCATCGCGGTAATGTAAACCGTATTGGCCCAGGTCGTCGCGATTTGCATTGGGCGCAGCTCAAAGTCTATGGTGCGCTGCTTTGTCAACGTGATAAGCGAGACAGTATCGCCTTGCGACTGACCTATTTCGAAGTGCGTGATGAGCTGGAAACCACCGAAGATATTACGTTTGAAGCGACTGAATTAGAGGATTATTTAGAAGAGCTTTGTCAGTGCTATATAAGTTGGGCGAAGCAGGAGACTGCGCATCGTGAAGGTCGAGACAATGCCCTACTTGCGCTGAGCTTTCCTCATCCAGAATTTAGAACGGGCCAACATTCACTGGCGAAAGTGGTATACCTCTCTGCCAAGAACGCAGTGCCGCTATTACTGCAAGCGCCAACGGGCATTGGCAAAACCGTGGGGGTATTGTTTCCCGCCTTACGGGCGATGCCTGAGGTGGAGCTGGATCGCGTATTCTTCCTGACCAATCGCAATACGGGGCGTAAATTAGGGCTGGATGGCTTGCGCATAATTCTAGAATCGCAATCTTTGAGTTTGCCGCTGCGAGTGCTTGAGCTGTCATCGAGAGAGGCGGCATGCGACAACCCGGATAAGGCATGTCATGGCGATTCCTGCCCATTAGCGAAGGGCTTTTTTGACCGTTTACCCGCTGCCCGACAGCAGGCAGTCGAGGAGGGTTTTTTAACTCAAAGCGCACTTCGCCGCATCGCCGGCGAACACAATTTGTGTCGCTATTTTCTAGCGCAGGAAATGGCGCGCTGGTGCGATGTGGTCGTGGCTGACGTCAATCATTACTACGACCAGTTTGCACTGCTGTACAGCCTAACCATCGCCAATGAGTGGCGGGTAATGCCACTAGTCGACGAAGCGCATAATTTAATTGATCGCGCACGAGGGATGTATAGCATTGCCTTGGGTGAAGCGGAAATGCTCTATGGCATACGCAAAGTGCCGGCCCCGCTACTCAAACCCATGTCCGAACTTGAAAGCGCGTGGGCGTCAATGATTCGCCCCTTCCTGGATAGCGATGAAGACATTGAGCAGCGCCGCTACTACTTAAAGTCAGTGCCTGAGGATTTAAATACGGCGCTTTACGGCCTAATTTCAGCGATTACAGATTACCTAACCGATAACCCTGCTGCCGCAGAGGTGCAGAATGTGCTGTTTACGGCGCTTGGATTCTTGCGACTTGCAGATAAATTTGATGAGCATTCCCTGTGTACCTTGGAGTTTGAAACCTTTGCAGGCAGCGCGCGAGCAAAGCCGGGCAGCGCAAAGCTACTCATCGACAACCTGATTCCCGCCGATCATCTCGCGCAGCGATTTACTGATGCCGTAAGTACGATTCTGTTTTCTGCGACCCTGTCACCTGCGGACTACCACCGAGATCTTTTGGGATTGCCGCAGACAACTCACTTTATTGACATTGAAAGCCCATTTGCCAAAGACCAAATCGACTTACGGCTGGTAACAAACATTAGTACTAGGCACCACGATCGCGAAGACTCATTGGAGCCAATTTGCGAGCGTATTATTGCGCAATATAAGGCAAAGCCCGGTAATTACTTGGTGTATTTAAGCAGTTTTGATTACCTCAATACTGTCTATAAACGTTTGGGGGCGTTGGCGCCGGCGCTGCGACTGCTGCGCCAGACACCCGGCATGCCGCCATTTGAGCGTGAACAATTTATAACTGATATTAGTGATACCACGCCAAGTGTTGCTTTTGCGGTACTGGGCGGTGTGTTCGGTGAAGGTATCGACTTACCTGGCGATAAACTGATTGGGGTATTTGTCGCGACTCTCGGATTAGCGCCACACGATGAATTTCATGAGGTGCTAAGGGAGCGCTTGGAAGCCCGCTACGGTAGGGGTTATGACTACACTTATATATACCCAGGTTTGCAAAAGGTAATACAAGCGGCGGGGCGCTTGATTCGGACGCCTGAGGATCGCGGCGTTATCGAGCTTATTGACGCCCGCTATGGTTGGAAAAAGGTGCGATCACTTCTACCTAAGTGGTGGGGTATTTAAGTCGCTTCAATCTGCCCGCAAAATTCAAATCAAGCATCACTGGCGATGCAGGTAAATAGTGACTGAAGAAACTGCCCGAACGCCAGAAAAGATGAAGTGCAACAACCTTGAACTAATGTGTATCCCCCTAGCTGATACCCTTGACGATTTGGGTTGAATGCGCCCCGTGCAGCTCGGTGACCAAAGTGCGCTTTAGCTTGCTGTTTTACTGATCACACACATTTAAGTTACTGTGTATTAACGATTACGCTGTGGTAATAAAAGTCAGCAGTGCTCGACCTTTCTGCAAGACAGTGCTACTTTTTGAGCCAATTTTAAAAGCGTCTAACTCAGCGTTTTAATTAATTAATTTTTTGATGAAAAGTGCTGACAGATGGTGTTTTTTGTGTGCAACATTTTTCGAAAATTCCAAACTTTAGATTGCATAGGGAAAGTTTATGAGCAGGCGGATGGTTATTATGCTGCTGCTGAGTGCAGTATTATTTGGCGGCGTATTTGGCATGCAGTGGTTCGGCTCGAAGCAGATGAACGAATTTCTAAATGCTATGCCGCCCGCCGCGGTGACGGTATCTAGTGCGAAAGCCGAGGCGATGACCTGGGAGAGTCGCCTGCAATCTGTCGGCAGTTTAGTGGCGGTCAATGGCGCTGATCTCACCGCGGAAGTGGATGGTGTTGTCACCAATATTTATTTCGATTCTGGAGAGTCCGTCAAACAGGGTGATCTTCTGCTGAGTATGGCGTCGGCCAGTGAGCAGGGCGACTTAAAGCGCTTGCAGGCGCAGGCCGAGTTAACGGAGTTGAATCGTAAGCGCAGCGAGCAGTTATATAAGAGTAAATCGATCTCGAAATCTGAGTTCGATACGGCGGTTGCGGAAACCAATGTTGCGCTGGCAGCCGTACAGGCGCAAAAAGGTCGCTTGGAACAAAAGTCGGTTAAAGCGCCATTTGACGGCCAATTGGGTATACGTCGTGTCAATGTGGGTCAGTATTTAGGCATGGGTGTCGCTATAGCCACTTTGCAGAAATTGGATCCCATTGATGTTGATTTCTCCATTCCCGAGCGCTACCTGTCTATCTTGGAGCCCGGCCTAACAGTTGCCGTAACGGTAGATGCTTACGGCGATGAAACATATGAAGGCCAAGTGCTAGCAATCGAGCCAAAAGTGAATCCACAGACACGCAATGTGGACGTTCGTGCGCGTTTATCGAACGTTGAGGGAAAGCTTAAGCCTGGCTTGTTTGCCACAGTGGTGGTGAATTTGCCTAACAGCAATGAGGTGACAGTGATCCCCCGTTCTGCGGTGAATTACACTTCCTATGGTGACTCTGTTTTTGTGGTGCAAAAAAATCCCGAAGCGCCACCGCCGCCTGATGAGCCCAATCCCATGATGGGGCCTTATACAGATCTTGAAGTCATTCAACGCTTTGTCACTTTGGGCGATGCCCGAGGCGACTATATAGCGGTTAGTAAGGGACTTGAGGTGGGTGACGAAGTAGCTAGCAGTGGTTTGCTTAAATTGCGAAATAAACAACCGGTTATTATTGATAATAGTAATGCACTAGCCCCCAAGTTAAATCCGAGTCCACCTCAGGGCTGAGGTGAGTCGTTGATACGGTGCGTGGTAAGCACACCATAAAACCCCGAGCATTGCGTGCGCTAGTAAGCTGAGAGAATAGATGAATTTCACAGATATTTTTGTAAAACGTCCAGTGCTCGCTGTGGTGGTGAGCCTGGTTATATTGTTCCTCGGTCTGCGTGCGGGATTGGATTTAACGGTGCGCGAATATCCAGAGTTACAGAACGCCCAGCTTACCGTAACGGTTGCCTATCCCGGCGCTGATCCAGAGCTAGTTGAGGGGTTTGTGACCACGCCGCTAGAGAGAGAAATAGCGTCTGCGGATGGCATTGATTTCTTAACCTCACAGTCTGGGCAAGGTATTTCAACTATCACCGCAAATTTGCGCTTGGATAAAGATGCCAATGAAGCCTTAACTGAAATATCTGCAAAAGTAGGCAAGCTTCGCAACCAGTTGCCGGAAGGCTCTGAAGATCCAATTATTCAATTGGCGGACGGCAGCGCCACCGCCGCTATGTATATCTCGTTTTTCTCAGACATTTTAAGTGAGAGCCAGATTACCGATTATCTGGTTCGAGTCGTTGAGCCCGAAATTGCCGCTATTGCGGGTATCGAAAAGGCCCAGATTCTGGGTGCACAAAACTACGCAATGCGCGTGTGGCTGAAGCCGGAAAAATTAGTGGCCTACAATTTAACTGCCAGCGAGGTTTTTGCCGAGATCCGTAAACAAAACGTGTTGTCGGCGGTTGGTACAACCAATGGTAATTACGTGAAGGTGGGTTTGTCGGCGGCAACGGATCTGCGCAATGTCGATGAGTTTCGGCAAATGGTAGTCAGCTCAAGCGACGATGCCTTGGTCCGTCTTCAGGATGTGGCCGATGTGAAATTAGGTTCGGAAACCTACGATAGCAGTGCTAGATGGGATGGTCGCCCCAGCTTGTTTGTCGCGTTAACGGTCCGCCCCAACGCCAATTTGCTCGATGTGATGGCAGAGGTGCGAGAAGTACTTCCGGCCATATTTAGAGCGCTTCCAGAGGGGCTTGAGGGGGAGGTTGGCTTTGACAGTACAGTCTATGTCAGCAACGCCATCAGTGACGTTAGGGCCACGTTGATTGAAGCGGTCTTGATCGTAATTGTGGTGATATTCCTATTCCTCGGCTCAATTCGAAGCTCCTTAATTCCCGCCGTCACGGTTCCCTTATCTTTGGTTGGCGCCCTGTTTTTGATGTTCAGCATGGGTTTTTCGATAAACCTGCTTACGCTATTGGCGATGGTCTTAGCCATTGGCATGGTCGTGGATGACGCCATCATAGTATTAGAAAACATTCACCGACATATTGAAGAGGGCTTGGAGCCGGAAAAGGCAGCCTTGATAGGTGCGAGAGAACTGGTTGGGCCAGTTATTTCAATGACCATTACTCTGGTTGCGGTGTATGCCCCGATTGGTTTTTTAACGGGTATCACGGGCACCTTGTTTACTGAGTTCGCCTTTACCTTGGCGGGCGCTGTTTTAATTTCGGGCGTTATCGCGCTTACACTAACCCCGATGATGTGCGCAAAGATTTTACAGCCGTCCATAGAAGACACTTCTGGTAGTCGCCTAGCGCATTTTCTCGATGAAAAATTTGAAAATTGGCGGCAAGCCTATCGTCGAAATTTGCACGGCGCCTTAGATCAGCGGCATGTTATCGGGGTTTTTGGCTTAATTGTGTTGATCTCGTGCTATTTCCTTTTCACGTCAAGCCAGTCCGAATTAGCTCCCGCGGAGGATTTTGGCTTTGCAGGGTCTTTGCATGAAACAGACGGATATTCATCGCAGCAGTACCTGGAACACTACTTTAAGCAGAGCCAGGATATTGCGCTTGGCAATGATTATGTAGAACATATTTTTGCCTTTACTATGAACACCGGTGGTGGCACGAATACCGCGTTTATGGGAATGATCGCTGACGAGTGGGATAATCGCGATAAAACCATGGCTCAGATTACCGATCAGGTAAACGCGGAATTTCAAAAAATCCCCGGCGTTCGAGCGGCAATATTTCAGCCGCCGCCGCTGCCAACGCCTGGTCAGGGCTACCCTGTTGAGTTTGTACTCAAGTCAACTGCCGACGCGCAAACCATGGCGGATGTCGGCAATAAAGTTGTTGAAAGGGCTTTGGCGAGTAATCGATTTTTCTTCGCCGCGCCGGGTTTGAATATTGATCGCCCTGAGGCCGCCATTGATATTAATCGCGATAAAGCAGCGCTGCTAGGTGTCGATATGGATGCCTTGAGCGCAGACTTGGCCGCCATGATGGCGGGTGCTGAAGCGAATCGCTTTGCATTTCAAGGACGGTCTTACAAGGTGATTACTCAGGTCACCCGAGATGCCAGATTAAACCCTAAGCAGTTGGGTGAATTTTATGTGCGCACCGGCAGCGGGGATCTAGTGCCGCTATCAACCATCGCCACGTTTAGTGATAAGGTCAAACCGCGATTCTTATCTCATGCACAGCAGCTGCGCTCGAATACCATCGTTGCGGTACCGCGCCCTGATGTTTCGCAGGGCCAAGCCTTAGCGCTGCTGGAAGAAATTGCCCGCGATGAAATGCCCGCCGGATTTAAAATCGATTACGCGGGGAGTTCACGTCAGTTTAAGCAGGAGGGCTCGGCGCTACTGGCGACCTTCGGTTTTGCCTTAATCATTATCTATTTAGTATTGGCGGCGCAGTTTGAGTCTTATCGTGACCCCTTGATCATCTTGGTTACCGTGCCAATGTCGATTTGTGGGGCCCTGCTTACGCTGAATATTTTTGCGATGACCAACGGTATGCAGCTAACCAATTTTTCCGGTATGACCTTGAATATTTACACCCAGGTTGGCTTGGTAACCCTCATCGGTGTTATTTCAAAGCACGGGATATTGATTGTCGACTTTGCCAACCGTTTGCAGGAGCAGGGTTTGTCTAAGCGTGACGCGATTGAGGACGCGGCGTCTATCCGCTTGCGTCCGATATTGATGACCACTGCGGCATTAGTTGTGGCAATGATTCCGCTGTTACTGGCGACGGGACCAGGTGCGGCATCGCGGTTCTCACTCGGCATGGTTATCGCATCTGGTATGAGTATTGGTACTTTGTTTACTTTGTTTGTGGTGCCGGCGATGTATATGTATCTCGGGCGTGATCATGGCGCTGCGCCAGCGCCGGCCTTGACCGCCGAATAGTTGCGTTGCCGCGCACTGGTGCGTGAGGAGAAGGCCGCGTATGATGACGCGGTTTTTTTGCCCCTTTAGGATACGAATATGATTAAGCACAATAGCTATTTTGATGAAAAAGTTCAGTCCCTGGGTTTTGCGACAGAAACCAAACCTGCGTCGGTTGGTGTGATGGCGGCGGGCGAGTATCGTTTTGGTACCGAGGCGGCGGAGCGTATGGAAGTGATTAGCGGCGCTTTAACCGTGTTACTGCCGGGTCAAAGTGATTGGCAGACTTTTGGTGCAGGTCAGGGCTTTGATGTTCCGGCTAATAGTCATTTTGATCTGCAGGTGGGTGTTAACACCGCTTACCTTTGCATATACGGTTAAGTATTCTGAATCAAAGAGCGCCTTGATCAGGCGCTTTTTCGCTCGTCGACTCGTGGCTTTTGATTCCCTCCAGAGCTACTCGTGCTATTCCTGTCTTGTTAAGTTCTTCCGGCTTTCTGACCTCGCTTAAGGCACGAAGTGTCAATTTTGTGAAATCGGCTCGTATTTTGCTATTCCCCGTTGTGATCTGCATTGGGTCACACATGTATTCACAATTTATTTGAAGCTTTTTAGTGCGTTAAGTCTTTCAGATTATCGTTTGGTTATAGGTAATCTGCGACAGCGCTTCATGACGGGGGTCATATGAAGAAAATGAAATTTGGGTTATTGCTAGTCGTAGGGGTGTTCGCGTGGGCGCCGTTTAGTTTTGCCGCTGGCAGTTTGTGCAAGGCGCCAACGGCGAATTCGGCGCTGGAACTCGACGGTTGCAAACAGGGTGACACCTTAATTTTACGTGAAATACATTTCGATACGGATTCTGCACGTATCAAAGAAATGTCCTTTGCGTTTCTTGATAAGGTCGCAAGTGAGCTAAAAGAAAACCCAACGATTAAGGTCGCCGTGCAGGGCCATACCGATTCAATTGGTGCCGCCGATTACAATATGGATCTGTCGCAAAATCGGGCGCAATCTGTGCGATATTATCTTGTTTCTGCGGGGGTTAATCCCAATCAGTTAGTCGCGCAAGGCTTTGGTTTAACTGAACCTTTGGCTGATAACGCGACGTCGCAGGGCCGAGCCAGCAACCGTCGTGTTGAGTTGAAACTGGTCGGCACCTTGGTACTTTCTGAGCCCAAACCAAC
The DNA here is from genome assembly GCF_963975605.1 of uncultured Zhongshania sp. Taxonomy (NCBI): domain Bacteria; kingdom Pseudomonadati; phylum Pseudomonadota; class Gammaproteobacteria; order Cellvibrionales; family Spongiibacteraceae; genus Zhongshania; species uncultured Zhongshania sp. The sequence continues at coordinate 80,920 of NZ_CAXBHN010000006.1, forward strand.
GAATGTGTATATCTCTACCTTCCACGCCAAGCCAATGGAATTGGTGGTGCCCGTTGGTACCCAGGTAACGTGGACGAACTACGACGAGATATCCCACGACATTACCTTTGACGGCGTACCGGGCACTCGTATTTGGACTAAAGGCTGGAAGGGCGACACCTACAGTTTGCAGTTTGATAATCCGGGTACCTATAGCTACCACTGCGATGTTCATAAAGATGTAAATGGACGGATTGTGGTCAAGTCAGCGGTTGATGAATACGTGACTACTGAGTCGCCAATCTACCCGGGTCAAACTACGAGTTCCTATGAGGCAAAGCAAACTGTCCAGCGAGTAGGTGGCTAATGACGGTTTATATGCAGCAAATTGGTGCGTATAAGCTGAATGCGATTTTATGAATTTGCACTAAAATGTAGATTAATGCCCCACATTGGGGGCAATAGAAGGCGGCTTAGTCCGCCTTTTTTGTTGGCTATTGCGGTACGAAATTAGTTTGCTCAAATAAATTTTTGAAATGTATCTGCACGCGCTCCAAGTCCAATAGCGACATTCCACTCGAAAATCCAAACCACACGTATAGACCGTTAATATCTCGAAACATGGGGGGTAGGTAGCGGGGCGCTTTGATTAAGCCAGCCTGCTGGTATTGGTGGAGTACGGGTATATCGTCCAGTGCAACTTTGCCGACAAAGAGCATGGGGAGTAACTCTGGTTTGTCGGCCAGAATGGCGCTGCGAATAAAATTCACAGTTTCCACAAAGCCCTTTACGTAAGAGAGATCTTTTGTGAAGCAACTGCCGCCTTCGACCATACCGCCGCGGAAAACTCGCTGCGCTATTTTATAACTGTCGTGATTACTTAAGCCCTGTGCAACAAAGTGGCGGTAAACCTCTAAAAAATCTGCGCCGTTCTCCGCCATATCAATGGCGACGACACGGTCGCTAATCCGCCGCGCGCGATCAGGGAAGGAGCTAAAGGTCAGGGTTTCAATTAATACCGCCAAGCCTTCTTGAAGGGCTGTAATCCGCGGTGACCCAACACTTAGCCACGTTGCCCAGGGCTGATTGCGACCATTTAAAGTGGTGCCGACGTGAACCCAGCCTTCGTGTACTTCAAGTACCTGCAAATCCAGGGTGGAGAAGGATGAGTGGGTATTGACCTTGATGCAGTCGCCACCCGCCGATGCGTCGGAGACGATGCCATCGGTTTCCCTAACGGTAAATGCACTCTCGGCAAAGTAAGGTTGCAAGCGCTGTTGCAGGGCGGTCACGGCCGCCTCGGCGTTGATATTTTTAGGGTAGGCGGCCGCGAGGTGTTTGGCGGCGGGCAGTGAGAAAATATGGCAGAGGCGCTGCCCCATTTCGATGAGGGTCAATTTATCGCCGCGCAAGTGGTCGCGTGCCGAGCCGTACAGCTCGCGACTGGCCTGCAAAAATTCTGGCTTGCCGCGATTTTCAACCAGCTTGATTACCGTCAGGTACTGTTCGATGGTTTCCGCCAGTATATTGCCCAGCGGATCATTCTTGCCAAGGCGCAGTTCAACTTGCTTATGCAAATGGCTGAGCTCGGCACTTTTACTCGCAGGGTCAAAATTTAGCGGGTTGCGTAGATAGTAGTCTCTGTCCACGGCGGGTAATTTTTCCGCCTTGTCGTGAAAAAACTGCTTTTCAATAGTTTGCGGCCATTTAATTGAATCGAGAATGAGGATGGGCTTTTGAATAGCAATGAGCGATTCAGAAAGCTCCTTGAGCGACTCTTGATACTGTCGATCTAATTGATTACTCATGCGCTATGGGTCACTCCGAATCTGGGGTTTGAATGGCGAGCAGGCAGCGCAGCCGGTTGCGTCCAAAGCTGGCCATATTGATGAAGGCATTTATGCTGATGGGCACATGCATAAAGTCAGTCTCGCTTTGCCAGCGGCTATCATTGGTATCTGGGTCACTGATATACACAAAGTGTTGGTCTGACTTGCTGACATAGACCCAGTGGGGAGCCCGATTGCGGTTTAAGGACCAGGTGCTGATAAGTGCAATGACGTGATCGTGACGTTCGAGAATCTCGCGAAACTGTGCTGGCCCCAAAGGATTAATTTCGAGGCTGGCGGGGTAGTGCTGCAGCTGTTCGCTAAAGTCTTGGTGTACTAGCTCGATGACCTGACGTTTCTCTTCGCTGCGCACGCTGTCGATAAACGGCGTGCCGCTGCGGTTGATATATAAGCGCGCATTAAAACCGCGCTTTAGGGCCGATAGGGCTAAGCCGTGTGGAGAGCTGCCGCCGTGTCCGGTTGTCATGAAGATGGTGGTCGCCTCGCGCCATATTTGTAATTCTTCACGACGACTGATGGGGTATGTTGTGTCGATATTGCGCATTGCCATCATCAGCGCGGCCGGCCCACAGCTGAATTCGGTGGTTTGCCGGTAGTAGACCGGCGGCTCGGTAATAAGCGAGCCGGTTTCTGCCTGTAGGCGTTTTTCAAAGCGCAACGCTGTGCAGCCATCTTCGTAATAGTCCTCAATCCGGTCGAATGCTAAATAGCCCAGCTTTTCATACAGCGCAATGGCAGCGGGGTTGTCGACGCGGACTTCTAAGCGCATAAAAAGACAGTCGCGTTCGCGGGCCTGAGTTTCGGCGTGGGCTAATAATTGTTGGGCAAGCCCTTGGCCGCGAAAGTCGGGATCCAAGGCAACGGAGTAAAGTCTCGCCAGGCTGGTACCGGTGCGGAATAAGACGATGCTGTAACCGCTTGGCACACCATTGCTTAAGATGACGGAACTGGAATGAGCACCAGGTTTAATGAGGCTTTTAAAACTGCGGCGCGAGAGTTTGTCACCACTAAAACAGCGCTGCTCTATGGCTTCGAGGGCATCGAGATCATCTTTGGTGGCGGCGCGAATAATATTCATTGGGCAGTGGTACATGAGCGCATAATTAGTTCGCCGCTATTAGGAAGAGTGTTCGCAGGAGGACGTGAATACAACTAAATACATGGTACGCATAAGCCCCGCTAAAGAGTGGATCATACTGCGCAATATTTACTGGTTACAATCATCATCGGCATATTGTTAATGGTATAAATTGGTCGCAGAATGCCGGTCATTGTTTATTCCATTAGGATTTGCCGGATGTCGCGTTTTTTTGTTGTAGTTGATGACCTAAAAGATTGGTCTCCCTACTATCCCAGTCAGGATGTTATCACCTTTGATGACTATCTAGAGCGCGTGACGCAGAGTAGCGGTGAGCGCGTGCGGGTCATTAATCTTTGCAAAAGTTATCGCTATTTAGGCACCGGTTACTATTGTTCGCTATTGGCGGAAGCTCGCAGCCACAATGTGCTGCCATCGGTGAATACCCTGAGTGAGCTGGCGCGAAAATCGCTGTCGGATATCTTGTTGGAGGGCGTGGAACCCTTGCTCGCCAAATTGCCTGCGGCCAAGAGCGGTGACACCTTGAGTGTCAGAAGTTGGTTCGGCGAGTGTTTGGCTCCAGAGTATGCCTCGATTACCAAAGCGGTATTTGAGCGTTTCCCGTCGCCCTTAATTGAAATTTCCTTAGAATATAAACACCGCTGGCAGATTAAAAAACTGCAAATGATTGGACTCAAATCACTTAAGCCCGGCGGTGAGCAGGAAGCCTTCGCGTCGACCTTTGAGCGTTTCAGCAGCAAGATGTGGCGCAAGCCCAAAGCCAGAAAAACCTTTCGCTACGATTTGGCGATACTGGTTGATCCTGAAGAAAAACTGCCCCCCAGCGATAAAGGCGCACTGCGCAAATTCACCAAGGCGGCGGCGCAGCTGGGCATATCGGCGGAGCTGATTACCAAAAAGGACTATTTGCGTGTGCCGGAGTACGACGGTCTCTTTATTCGCGAGACCACATCCGTAGACCATCACACCTACCGTTTTGCTAAAAAGGCGGCGGCAGAGGGGTTGGTGGTGATGGATGATCCCACCTCTATATTACGCTGCACCAATAAAATCTACTTGGCTGACTTGCTTAGCAGTCACAAAGTACCGACGCCACGCACCGAGTTTTTGCGTCGCAATAATCCTGAGGAGCTGCAGCGCATCGCCGAGACCTTGGGCTATCCCATTGTATTGAAGGTGCCAGACGGCGCGTTTTCTCGCGGGGTGGTAAAGGTGGAAGATTGGGCCAGTCTCGTCAGTGAAAGCCAGCGCTTACTTGATAAATCGGCCCTGCTGCTCGCTCAGGAATTTATGTACACCGACTACGATTGGCGTATTGGCGTGTTAGACGGCAAGCCCTTGTTCGCCTGTCGCTATTATATGGTCCGCAATCACTGGCAAATTTATAAGCACAGCAGCAGCAAAAGTCAGTCTGGTGGCTTTGACACGATGCCAACCTACGAGGCGCCAAAGAAGGTTATTGATGTAGCTGTAAAGGCGTGCAAATTAATTGGCGATGGTTTCTACGGTGTCGATGTAAAGCAGTCTGACAACCGCGTTGTGGTGATTGAAGTGAATGACAATCCCAGTATTGATTCAGGGGTCGAAGATCTGTTTCTGGGCGACGGCCTTTACGACTCGGTGATGGAGGTTTTTCTGCGCCGGATGGAACAACGCCGACGGTAGTATTTATAGCCCGAGGTTTTACAAATAATCAAAGCACCTTTGCGCCACACCCGCACTTGCGCGAATATCGTAGGTTGGCGTTGAGCAAAGCGAAACCCAACACAGGGGTGGCACGCAGCAAGGACATGGCACTAAACCCAATACTGGCCCTGTCATCGACCTACGCACGGCCTCAATTTTCATTATTTCCGCCCGGTGACAAACCACATTGCGCCAATAGCGCGCCAGCAAGTTTAACGTGTTGGCGTTGCGCCTGAGTTGACTCTATTAGTAAATCGTCGCGCTGCTTTTTCCAATCCAAATACGCTATCGGAATCGTTAGCCCATTGGCCGCCATCGCCGCAAATAATTCGTTTTCGATAGCTGTGATTTCACTCTGGACGCCAAACTGATGATTGTTTATTAGGCTGGCCTGTCGTTGAACCTGACTAATAAAGTAGGTGCTTAGTACATTGCGAAATTGCTGGGCGGCCGGTGTGGGTGAGGCTTGCAGGCACAAAGGCCGCCCGGATACACGCTGATCAATAATATCCGCAGCGGCGTTCAGCTCACGAATATTCAGTATTTGCGTTTTTAGCAGCGCGCCGCCATCTCCCAGTCTTATTTTACCCAAGGTGCTGAGCATCTCGTCCTTATCGTGCTGCCAATTGCCAGCTAACCATTGGTGTTGCCAGCGATTCCAGCGCGCCAGCGCCGCTGCGCTGGGATCGTCTCCACGATCGGGGTGGTAGCTGCGCAAATCTGGCGGTGCCTGCCAGAATTCGCGAAATTCAGCGCCGGCAATGCCAGCCGCAAACAGCCGGTTTGGAAGCTCACGCTGTTTTAGGTTTACGGCTTCGCGCAGCGTTGCGGCAAGGGATGCCTTGCCTTCTCTGTGTAAAATGTCAATACACGTTTCCGCCTCACTGAGAAAGCGCAAATCAAATATCAGTTTCGCACTCGCGTCACCGTGTCGGCCAAGGATACTGTTGCGTTCCGCAATAGTTTCCCTCAGCGCACACTGCCGCATGCGAAGGAAATCCAAGAGATCGATATTGCTATCGGCAAAGGTGATTGCCATGTCCCGCGGCCGAGGGAAGTGCAAAAAAGCGTCTTGCGGCGACGTGCTCGCCTCTCTGTCGAGAACGCGAGCAAGCCTTGTAAGATAGTCGCGCCAATGATTTTCTAATTCACTGCTATCTGAACAGCCAGCGAGGATAAGGGGCAAACAAAAAGCAACGGCGGCAATATACTTCCAGAACGGTTGGCGGTAGCTGGTCATGCGAGCTTCGCTTTACTCGCTCGGCAGTAACTTGCTGACGGCGGCGCGCAGTGATTTTGAATCCGGGGTTGTTATTGAATTGAAGCTTTCTGTCTCCCCTGTCGCAGGATCAAACACGTATTTATAAAAATTCCATTTGGGCGGGGTGCCGCTGGCATCGGCTACCAATTTTAGCAGTGGGTCTGGCTTGTCACAGCGAATACAGGATTTATGAAAAACAGGAAAACTAACCCCGTAATTCGCATGGCAAACTTTGGCAGTTTTCTCGGCACTTTCATACTCTTGGCCACCAAAATCGGCGGTGGGTACACCTAATACCAGTAAACCCTGTTCTTTAAATTCCTGGTATAGCGCCTCAAGTCCCTCAAACTGAGGAGTAAAGCCACACATGCTTGCGGTGTTGACTACCAATACTGCTTTCGCACTTTTTACCGTGTCGCATAAATTGAGATCGCCAGCTTCAAGAGTGGCCCGTGATTGCTTGAGATAGTCGGGGCATTGCCAGCTTTTCTCTGCGGCTTGGGAGCGTGAAGAGATGGCGATCAAAATGAATAGCAGCACTGATAGTTGGCGCATGGTGTTAATCCCGTGTTGGTTTGATAATTTCGGTAGCCATGTCTTAATCTACCGAAAGGTGCATCTTCATGGCATTTTCTTTAATTCGCAACTCAACACATCGATATGCCAAGGCTGGTGAGTTAGATACCGATTACTCATAATAGCGTTTTAATACGTGAATGACTGGAAAATAGATGCTTAGTTTGCTGCTAGATGAACATGCGTGTCACTGTCGACGAGGTTTCGCGTGCTAGATGATGTGCGTTTTGCGCTGGTCGATTTAGAAACCACTGGGGGCCAAGCTGCCAATGATCAAATCATGGAAGTGGCGGTTCGCCAAATCGATTTTAGTGGCGGCGAAGAGTGGGCGTGGCAGTCACTTATTGATCCGCAGTGTAGTATTCCGTCTTTTATTCAGGGGCTAACTGGCATTTCTCCCTCGATGGTTAGGGGTAAACCGGTATTTAGTGATGTGCAGGATGAGCTGTGGTCTCACTTAGAGAATGCAATATTGGTTGCTCACAATGCGCGGTTTGATGCGGGGTTTTTGCGCGCTAATTTTGCCCGTTTTGGTCGCCAATATAATCCGCCGGTGCTGTGTACGCTAAAGCTTGCGCGCACCCTTTATCCCGAGTGGCCGAAGCATGGCTTAGAAGCCATTTGTCACCGGATTGGTTTTCATTCCGAAGGTCATCACCGCGCCATGGCCGATGTCGATGCGATGAAGGCGTTTTTGGATTTTGCGCGACGAGATGTTGGCGAGGCGGTGTTTAATTTTGAGGTCGGTTTATTGTTAGGCTTGCCGGTATTACCGCCGTCTATTAGCCAAACGGAATTTGATGCAATTCCCGGCCGGGCAGGTGTGTATCGATTGCTGGGAGAGGCGGGGGAGCTGCTGTATTTGGGCGCTGCCAGCTCTCTGCAAGAGCAGATACTTAGCCATTTCTCTAATAGTGCCGGCGATAGCAAGGCGACAAAGTTAGCGCGCAAGGTGGCCGGACTGCAGTGGCAGGCGCACGCCGGTGAGCTGTCGGCAGGACTCTACTTAAGCGCTGCCTTGCGGCATGAAAAGCCGCAAATGCAACGCAGTGCCAAGGCGGTAGGCAAGCCCTGCTGTGTTCGTTTTGTGAGCATTGATAGCGGCGGCCATAGCCTGCGTTTGCGCTCGGGACTGCCAAACGATATTGGTCAGAGTGGTGAATCGGTGGTGTTGTTTCGCGATCGAAAACAGGCCAAAGCCCGTCTTGTGGTCTTAGCAAAAGACAATGATTTATGCCTTTCGCAATTGGCGCTACTAAGCGAGGGGCAGCGCTGTGACTGCTCTGTTTGTGATGACATTGATTGTCGTGATAGTGATGGCACAGAGAATGTTGAGAATAGTGCTCCCGCTGATTTAGCTGGATCGATTTCTCGGTTAAAGTCTGCGTTCGCCGACTATCTATATACGCCCTGGCCTTTTGCGGAAGCCGTGTTAATTTACGAGTGTAATGACGCGGGCCTTGCTGAGTGGCATTTGGTGAATGACTGGCGGTATTACGGCTCGTTTATTTGGGATGCGAATCGTCAAACACTTTCGCCGTGTCCGCGCGCGGAAGTAGATGGATCGGCGGCGCTGAGTCTTGCTGAGGCGGCCGCGAGATGCGAGCAACAACTGGGCTTTCACTACGACCATTACCGATTGTTACGGGCCTTTTTGAATGAGCTGGAATGGCGGCCGCTATCTGCGTTTGCAAAAATATAAGAACAGGAGGTGCGGTTTCTAAAACGGCCCCGTCTTCAGGTATAATCACCGTCAACTTTCTTGGCCCAGTTTATTCTGCATCGATGTGATTGGGCGTGGCAGATCAGTGAGATTTTAATATGGCAATTTCCTCTTTCCATCCTCCGCGTCGTACTCTGATGGGACCGGGTCCGTCCGATGTTCATCCACGTATTCTTGAGGCGCTCGGGCGGCCAACACTGGGGCACTTAGACCCCTTGTTTATTGGCATGATGGATGAAACCAAAACCCTGCTTAAGTATGCGTTTCAGACCAGCAATGAATTGACCCTGCCGATATCCGCCCCTGGCTCCGCTGGTATGGAGGCCTGCTTTGTAAACCTGGTCGAGCCGGGGGACAAAGTATTGGTGTGTGTAAACGGGGTGTTTGGCAATCGCATGATTGAAAACGTGACCCGCTGTGGCGCCACCGCCGTGCGTGTTGATTTTCCATGGGGTGCGGCGGTTGAGCCAGCTGCAGTGGAAGAGGCGCTTAAAGCGAATAGCGACGTTAAAATTCTCGCTTTTGTGCACGCCGAGACGTCAACGGGTGCCCTGAGCGATGCGCAAGCGCTCTGCGCTTTAGCTAAGAAATATAATGCCTTGAGCATTGTCGACGCGGTGACATCAATGGGTGGTGTGCCCTTGCTGGTGGATAAGTGGCAAGCGGATGCTGTGTATTCAGGTAGCCAAAAATGTCTGTCGTGCACGCCGGGTTTGTCGCCGGTGACCTTTAGTGATGCCGCCGTTGCCGTTATAAAAGCGCGCAAGCATCCCGTGCAAAGTTGGTTCTTGGATATGAACCTGATACTGGGTTACTGGGGCGAGGGTGGCAAGCGTGCCTATCATCACACCGCGCCGGTGAACGCACTTTATGGGCTGCACGAGTCTTTGGTCATGTTGCAAGACGAAGGCTTGGAAAATGCCTGGCAGCGTCACGCGGCGATGCACGGCGCCTTAGCTGCCGGTTTAGAAGCGCTGGGTATTAGTTTTGTCGTTAAGGCTGAGCAGCGTCTACCTCAGTTGAATAGCGTCTATATTCCAGAGGGTGTGGATGACGCCACCACTCGCCAATATCTCCTAGCGAATTATGATTTGGAGATTGGCGCTGGCCTAGGCGACCTCGCGGGTAAAGTGTGGCGTATCGGTTTGATGGGTTACAGTGCCAGAATGGAGAACATCAGCTTATTGCTTAAGGCTTTGGCTGAGGCGATGAACGCACAAGGCTATACATGCGATGCCGCAAGTGCGCTTGCCGCTGCTGAGGCCACGCTAGCTTAAATGCAATAAGGGTGTGTTTACCTGAAATGCCGAGGCCTGTTAGTAGGTCTCGGCATTTTGTTTTGAACATAAGTATTTTTAACACTGATGGTCCTGTTAGGCATCTGCTAGTCTTCGTCTATATCCACTTGCGAGCGTGTCAATGTGTCTTTAAGTAACCCCTTGATCGAACAGGTTCGGCTTGATTTGCTGGACGCGATTGAAAATGACTCCATCGTCTTGCCGACATTGCCAGAGATCGCCCTAGAAATTCGTGAGGCGGCCAGTGACCCAGATGTCAGCGTGGGGATGTTGGCGACGATTATCGAAAATGACAGCTCAATCGCAACGCGTATTCTGCGCATTGCCAATAGCTCCTTATTGCGAGGTTTTCAGCCTATTCACGATGTTAAGTCGGCGATTGGGCGCATAGGTCTTGGCTATACCAGCACGCTGGTAACGACCTTAGCGATGCAGCAGATATTTTTGTCGACTAAAGAAGCGCTCAATCAGCGAATGCGTGCCATCTGGATGCACAGCACAGATGTTGCCGCTATTTGCCACACTCTTGCTAAATCCCAAACTAAATTAAAACCTGAGATGGCGACCCTTGCCGGTATTGTTCACCAAGTCGGCACCTTGCCGGTATTGAATTATGCAGTAGGTCGAGGCTTTTTACGTGATCATCCGGAATTGCTTGATCAAATATTAATCAGTTTGAGCCCGGAGGTGGGTAGTCGCATTCTTGAGGCTTGGGGTTTTGCCGATGAGTTGGTTATCGTGCCGACTCAGCATATGGATTTTAACCGTCAAGCGAAGGAAGGCGACTATGTGGATTTAGTCACTGTCGCCAATTTGCACAGTTATTTTGGCACCCAGCATCCTTTAGCGAGCGTGGACTGGTCAACCGTAACGGCTTTCGAAAGGCTGGGATTGCCGGTCACCCTCGATGCGACCGACGATTATCATCAGCAAATTGAAGCGATGCAGGGCGCCTTGCGCGGCTAGTGGATTTTGCCGTTTAGGATAAGTAGCCGCCATCTACGGTAATACAACTTCCCGTGGTGTAGCTCGATGCAGCGGATGCTAAATACAGCACTGCGCCGGCCATTTCGTCTGGCTGTGCGACGCGGTTAAGTGGTACATCCTTCAGAACAGTTTCCCGAATTTCGTCGTTTTTAACTAAAGCCGACGCGAACTTGGTATCCGTTAAGCCAGGTAAAAGGGCGTTTACTCTTACGCCCATCGACGCGCATTCTTTTGCAAACGCTTGGGTCATTGAAATAACGGCGGCTTTGCTGATCGAGTAGATTCCCTGCAGGGCGCCGGGTTTGACGCCGTTGATCGACGCGACATTTATAACGCTACCGCCGCCATTTTTGGCCATCAGTTTGATCCCGATGGACGACATAAAGAAGTAGCCGCGAATATTGACGTCTATGGTCTTGTTGAAGGCCGCTAAATCTGTGTCGGTGATATGGCCGAAATAGGGGTTGGTGGCGGCGTTGTTGACTAATATATCTAAACGGCCGTGTTTGCGTTCAATCGCTTCAAATACTGACTCAATATTTTCCATATCGCCGATGTGGCAGGCCATGGCTTCGGCGCTGCCCTGTTCCTGACGTATTTCCTCTGCAACCTGTTCGCAGTCGGCTGCTTTGCGGCTCGCCACAATCACGTGTGCACCGTGGGCTGCCAACGCTTTGCAGATGCTTTTACCAATACCGCGGCTACCACCACTGACCAAGGCGATTTTGTTGCTAAGATCAAAAGAGACATTCGTCGTTGCGTTCATTTTATTACCCTTGTTGCTTAGGATGCTTTTGGTTTGTCGTGCCGGCTCAAGTCTATAAGCAGGTGCTATATGCTTTGTTGCTTCGATGACCGTAATTAAAAAGAGCCTGAGATTTAGTAAATTATTATTGTCTTTTGCTGCAAGGATTCAGACACGATGTACAGCAGTTCAGTCGTAATAATGCAGTAAACCATGTCGTGTCTTTATACCATTACGCCTTTGGCTGGGCATCAAATTGTTGGCCATTCACAGCTTTGCTGTCGTCGCTCATTAAGTAGAGGTAGAGCGGCATAATCACTTCTGGTAGCGGATTGTCCTGCGGGTTTTCGCCTGGATAGGCGGTGCGGCGCATGACTGTTTGGGTGGCGCCCGGGTTGATGCTGTTCACGCGCGTATTGTTAAGGTCAAATTCTTCGTCAGCCAAGATCTGCATCATGCCTTCAGTGCCAAATTTCGATATGGCATAGGCTCCCCAAAAGGCGCGCCCTTTGCGGCCAACGCTGGAGGAGGTGAGAATGATGGAGGCGTTCTCAGCGGCGGCTAGCATTGGTAAGAGCGCTTGGGTCATCATAAATGGCGCACTTAAATTGACGTGTAAAACCTCGTCCCAGCTGTCGACGGTGGTTTGGGCCAAAGTTCGACGTTGGCCAAGTACACCTGCGTTGTGCAGCAAACCATCTAGGCGTCCAAATTCCCGTTCTATGGTGTTTGCCAATTCTTCATAATCTTTCATCACTGCGCCGCGTAAGTGCAGGGGGTAGATGGCCGCCTGCGGATAAGCCGCGGCTTCGATTTCATCGTAAACCGCTTCCAGTTTTTCGACTGTACGTCCCAGCAATATCACGGTGGCGCCGTGTTGGGCGTAGCTTAGTGCGGCGGCGCGACCAATACCGTCACCGGCACCGGTCACGAGAATGATTTTGTTCTGAAGACATTGCGGTGCGGCGATATATTCTGGGGGAAGGCTTAAAGGCACGTAGAATCCTCGGATTTATGAAGCTGTAATTTACTGATCAGTGGAATAAGGTCGCTCGCTGTGTCGACAACATAATTGGCGCCCCAGCTATCTGCACTGTCATTTTCAGAGATATAGCCATACCGGCAGGCGACCGTGCGCATGCTGGCATTGCGACCGGCGTCGATGTCGCGTTTGTGGTCGCCCACGTAGATGGTGTTTGCTGGCAGGCAGTCAATTTCTTTGCAGGCTAAATAGATCGGTTCTGGGTGAGGTTTGCGATGCCTTACGTGGTCGGGGCAAATAGCGGTGCCGCAGCGCGTTGATAATTGCATTGCTGAGAGCAAGGGCTCGGTAAAGCGCGATGGCTTATTGGTGACAATGCCCCACTTTAAACCCAGTGACTCAATGTGCGTTAACACCTCTGCCATGCCGGGAAAGAGGGTTGTGCTTACTGAAAGTTGTGCAAGATAGCGGTCGAGGAAGTCGTTCAGTAAATCGGCAAAGCCATCACTGTCTTCGGTTTGCTCAAATCCTAAGCTAACGACGGCGCGAGCGCCGTCGGATACTTTGCGGCGCACCGCGTCATAGCTTTGCGGCGCGCGGCCATGCTCGTCGAGCATGCTGTTTAACACCGCTGTGAAGTCAGCGGCGGTGTCGAGTAGCGTGCCATCTAGATCAAACAATACACCGTGCAGCATTAGGCGGGCTTCTTTACGTGGATCATATAGTTTACATCGACGTCTTTGTCGTTAAGTCGATAAGTGCGCAGCAGCGGGTTATAGGTGAGACCGGTCATATGTTGCATTTGCAAGCCGGCATCACGAACCCAGTTCCCCAGTTCGGCAGGGCGAATGAAGCGGCTGAAGTCGTGGGTGCCCTTGGGCAGCATTTTCAGTAAATACTCGGCGCCGACAATCGCAAACATAAACGCTTTAGGGTTGCGGTTGATGGTAGAAAAGTAAATGTCGCCACCCGGTTTGCACAGCGTTGCGCAGGCGCGAATAACAGAAGACGGATCGGGAACGTGTTCCAGCATTTCCAGGCAGGTCACTATGTCGTAGCTGCCAGGTTCGTCGGCGGCGAGCTCTTCGGCGGTGGTTTGAAAGTATTCAACCTTGGCGCCGGACTCCAGCTGGTGCAGGCGGGCAACGCTCAAGGGCGTTTCGCCCATGTCGATGCCTTTAACGCGGGCGCCACGTTGAAACATGGCTTCCGATAAAATACCGCCACCGCAGCCAACATCAACGACCCGGCGTTCGGCGAGTGGTGAGCGCTCATCGATATAATTGACGCGCAGCGGATTGATGTCGTGCAGGGGTTTGAACTCGCTGTTGCGATCCCACCAGCGGTGAGCCAGCTCTTCAAACTTGGCAATTTCTGCTGGGTCGACGTTGTTTCTATGCTGTTTCTGCGATTCCGCGTGCTGCATTTTATTCTCCGCTAATTCTTGTGCGCCAGAGTTCGGCGCGAGTAACGATGTCGCGGCGGTCTAGCGTGGTCAGTTCGCCATTATCCAGTACCTTGCGGCCCATGATCCAGCTATAGCGAACCTGATGACTGATATTGGTGTAAACCAGTTGTGAAACAGGGCTGTAAATAGGTTGCTGTTCCAGCGCTGATAGATCGATGGCGATCACGTCGGCCTGTTTGCCCACTTCCAGGCTGCCGACCAGGTGATCTATGCCTAGCGCTTTGGCGCCGTTTAGCGTGGCCATGGTCAGTGCGTAGTGGTCGGGTAGGGCGCAGGCGTCACCGGCCACGACTTTGCCGAGCAGCGCTGCACTGCGCATTTCGCTGAATAGGTCGAGGTCGTTATTGCTGGCGGCGCCATCGGTGCCTAGCGCGACATTAATGCCGGCTGCGCGCATTTTTTCTACGGGAGAAAAGCCGCTGGCTAATTTCATATTTGATTCTGGGCAATGTACCGCGTGGCAACCAAAATTAGCCAGAGTGGTGATGTCGTCATCATTCAGGGCCGCGAGGTGCACGCACTGGGTTTTTGGTCCCAGTAATCCTAGTTCTGCCAGGCGTTGAATTGGTCGCTTGCCGGTTTGGGCGACGGCGTCGTCGATTTCCTGCTGGGTTTCGTGCAGGTGAATTTGAATGGCGGCGTCAGCCTCGGCGGCGAGGGTGGCCACCCGCAGCATGGCGTCGTCACCCACTGTGTAAGGCGCGTGGGGGCCGAAGGCTACCGTAATCAGTTTGCTGTGTTTTAGCTCGTCTCGCAGGGCGAGACCCTTGCGCAAATAGTCGTCGGGGCCGCTACCCCAGGCGCAGGGGAAGTCAAATATAGGAAAGCTGAGCTGGGCGCGAATACCTGCCTTGCGAATGACGGTAGCGGCGGCCTCGGGGAAAAAGTACATATCGCTAAATGTGGTGGTGCCACTGCGCAGCATTTCAGCAATGGCGAGCTCGCAGCCGTCGCGAACAAAGGCCTCGTCGACCCAGCGACCTTCGGCGGGCCAAATATGGTCATTGAGCCAGGTGTGCAGCGGTTTGTCGTCGGCCATACCGCGAAATAAACTCATGGCCGCGTGCCCGTGGGCGTTTATAAGACCGGGCATGAGCACGTGATTGCTGAGTCGCAGCACTTCGCCGGCTTCAATACTCTCCGCGTCTTGAGCGGGCAGTAGGGCGCATATCTCACCATTGCGAATAGCTATCGCATGGTTAATTAGCGGTGTGCAATTGGGTGCGACGGGAATAATCCAGCGTGCAAATATAAGGGTGTCGACGACTTGTGGGCTTTGGGCAGGCATGAGGCTGTCCGTATCTGTTTATGCAAAGGCGCAAGTATACCTGTTAACGCGGCGACTGTGGTCGCCTTTGTTGCGGTAGCACATTGATTTACGGCGATTTTGAACTGTCTACGGGCTTGAGATTTATGCTATCATTGCCGCTTTATTTTCCGCTTAGACCAGCTGCGCCGTCGGCGGAGACGGTGGCAGTGGTGAGTTAATACCGGATAAGGCCGATTTCGAGGCGACACTGCCGCGTGACGACTATCCATAATAAGGAACTACCCCGTTCATGGCTGATATAGCTAAAGAGATTCTGCCGGTAAATATCGAGGACGAGCTAAAGCAGTCCTACCTTGATTATGCAATGAGCGTTATCGTCGGCCGGGCACTGCCCGATGTGCGAGACGGTCTAAAACCAGTTCACCGCCGTGTGCTGTTCGCCATGAGCGAACTCGGCAATGACTGGAATAAAGGCTATAAGAAGTCCGCCCGT
The DNA here is from genome assembly GCF_963975605.1 of uncultured Zhongshania sp. Classification (NCBI taxonomy): domain Bacteria; kingdom Pseudomonadati; phylum Pseudomonadota; class Gammaproteobacteria; order Cellvibrionales; family Spongiibacteraceae; genus Zhongshania; species uncultured Zhongshania sp. The sequence continues at coordinate 96,337 of NZ_CAXBHN010000006.1, forward strand.
GTGGTGGGTGACGTCATTGGTAAATACCACCCGCATGGCGATTCTGCGGTATACGACACCATCGTTCGGATGGCGCAGCCGTTTTCGCTGCGCTATATGCTGGTCGATGGGCAGGGTAACTTCGGTTCTATCGACGGTGATAATGCGGCGGCCATGCGTTATACCGAAATCCGTATGCGTAAAATCGCCCACGAAATTCTCGCCGATCTAGACAAAGAAACCGTGGATTGGGTGCCTAACTACGATGGCACCGAGCAAATTCCGGCGGTGATGCCCACTAAAATTCCCGCGCTATTGATCAATGGTTCCTCGGGTATTGCGGTTGGTATGGCGACCAATATTCCGCCACACAATTTAACCGAAGTCATTAACGGCTGTTTGGCCTTGCTGGACGACCCAGATATTACCGTTGACCAGTTGATGGAGCACATTCCTGGTCCAGACTTCCCAACGGCGGCCATCATCAATGGCCGCGCTGGTATCGTAGAAGCCTATAGAACGGGCCGTGGTCGTATCTATGTTCGCGCCCGCGCTGAAGTCATCGTCGATGAAAAAACCCATCGCGAGACCATTCTTATTCATGAACTGCCTTACCAAGTAAACAAGGCGCGCTTGATTGAGAAGATCGCCGAGCTGGTTAAAGAGAAGAAGATTGAAGGCATTTCTGAACTGCGCGACGAGTCTGATAAAGACGGTATGCGCGTGGTAATAGAAATGAAGCGCGGCGAAAGCGGCGAAGTCATCTTGAATAACCTTTACGCCCAGACCCAATTGCAGAATGTGTTTGGTATTAATATCGTGGCGCTGGTCGATAATCAGCCACGTATTTTAAACCTGAAGCAGCTGCTTGAGTATTTCATTCGCCATCGTCGCGAAGTGGTTACTCGCCGTACCGTGTTCCTATTGCGCAAGGCGCGTGAACGCGGTCATGTGCTGGAAGGTTTGGCGGTTGCGATTTCAAATATTGATGAAATTATTGCCACTATTAAAGCGTCTGCAACCACGCAAGAAGCCAAAGACAGTTTGATCTCGCGCCCTTGGAAATTGGGCGATGTAGCTGGCATGTTAGAGCGCGCTGGCGAAAACGCCTGCCGCCCTGACGATCTTGAAGATCAGTATGGCATGCGCGACGGCCAGTATTATTTGTCGCCTGTGCAAGTTCAGGCGATTCTTGATTTACGTTTGCAAAAACTGACTGGCCTTGAGCACGAAAAGCTATTGGGCGAGTACCAAGAGCGTCTGCTGGAAATAGCAGAATACTTAAATATTCTGGCGAATCCCGATGTGCTTATTGCGGTTATTCGCGGTGAATTAGAGCAAGTGGTTGCCGATTACGGCGATGAGCGTCGCAGTGAAATCGTTGCGTCACAGCTTGACCTTAACCACGAAGATTTAATTCCAGAAGAAGACCGCGTTGTCACTATTTCTAATGGCGGTTATGCCAAGTCGCAGCCCTTAGATACCTACCAAGCCCAGCGCCGTGGCGGTATGGGTAAGTCGGCAACCTCGGTTAAAGATGAAGATTTTGTCGAACATTTATTGGTGGTGAATACCCATACCACGATTTTGTGTTTCTCTAATATCGGTAAAGTATATTGGTTGCGTGCCTACCAAATTCCAGTAGCGGGTCGTAACTCTCGCGGTCGTCCGATGGTGAATTTATTGCCGTTAGACGCAAACGAACGCATCACATCAATTTTGCCGGTTAATGAATACACCGAAGGCTATTTCATCTTTATGGCCACCGGTTTCGGTACCGTGAAAAAGACGCCATTGGAAGCCTTCTCTCGTCAGCGCAGCGTCGGTTTGCGCGCGATTGAACTGGACGAAGGTGATGTGCTGATTGGCACTGCAATCACCAACGGCGAAAATGATATTTTGTTATTAACCAGCGCAGGCAAAGCGGCTAGATTCCCCGAAACGGCTGTTCGCGCGATGGGTCGTACAGCGCGCGGTGTGCGCGGTATTCGTATGGACGAAGATCAGCGCGCTATTGCGATGATTATTCCGCAAGAAGGCGGTCGGGTGCTGACCGTCTCTGAGAACGGTTACGGTAAGCGCACATTAGTAGAAGACTTCCCAGCAAAAGGCCGCGGTAATCGCGGTGTTATCGCCATGGCGATGAGCGAGCGCAACGGGCCGTTGGTCGGTGCGGTTCAGGTCTTCGAGGGCGACGACTTGATGCTGATCAGTGATCAAGGCACTTTGGTGCGTACCCGCACTGACGAAGTCTCGATTCTCAGTCGTAACACCCAGGGTGTTCGGGTTATTCGTTTGAAAGAAGACGAACATCTGGTGGGTGTGCAGCGCGTTGAGGAAGAAGACGAGAAATTGCTGCAGGTCGATGAAGATGCTGACACTGACACTGCGACCACAGACGATGTGATTGCCGGCGAAGCCGCCAGCACTGACGGTGACGATGCAGCGGCGCCTGCGGATGATAGCGGCGAGGAGTAATCCTTGGCACTATCCCCTGTTCTAGCTAAGTAATGAGTAGCGGCGCCGCTGGCGCCGTTTGTTTTTTTGTTTTTTAATCTTTCGGAGTGGCGATTCAAGATGGCGCGTCGTTTTAATTTTTGTGCAGGTCCGGCTTCAATTCCAGAGTCAGTGTTGAAAGAAGCTAGCGAGCAGCTAATGGATTGGCAGGGCCGAGGTTTATCGGTCATGGAAATGAGCCATCGCTCCGATGAAATGGTCGGTATCGCCAACGAGGCGGAAGCCGATTTGCGCGAGCTGATGGGGATTTCTGACGACTACGCGGTGTTGTTCTTGCAGGGCGGCGCCAGCAGTCAGTTCTCTGCTGTGCCGTTAAACCTGATGGGTGAAGGCAAGGTCGTTGATTATGTTAACACCGGCGAATGGTCTAAAAAGGCCATAAAAGAAGCCAAGCGCTACGCCAATGTGAATGTGGTTGCCAGCTCCGAAGACACTAACTTCACAACTATTCCGGCCTTTGACACGTGGAAGCTAAGTGAAGATGCGGCGTATTTGCACTACACGCCAAACGAAACTATTGGCGGTCTGGAGTTTTTCTGGACGCCAGAGAGCAAGGTGCCACTGGTTGCCGATATGTCGTCTACCATTTTGTCGCGTCCAATTGATGTAAATAAATTTGGCTTAATTTACGCTGGCGCACAAAAGAATATTGGGCCTGCGGGTTTGACGATCGTCATTGTTCGCAAAGATTTGCTGGGCAAAGCCAGCTCGATTACGCCGACCATGATGGATTATAAAACCGCCGCCGATAACGATTCTATGTACAACACTCCGCCGACATTGGCGTGGTATTTGGCTGGTTTAGTCTTCAAGTGGCTGAAAGCGCAAGGCGGCTTAGAGGCGATGGAAGTGATTAACCGCCGCAAGGCCGATAAGTTGTATAGCTATATCGACGCCAGTGGTTTTTACAGCAACCCTGTTGAAGTGGCCAGCCGCTCTTTAATGAATATTCCCTTTGTATTGGCTGACGCAAGTTTGGATAAAGCCTTTTTAGCGGGCGCGGAAGAAGCCGGTTTGCTGAATTTGAAAGGTCATCGCTCGGTGGGTGGTATGCGCGCCAGCGTATATAACGCGGTACCAGAAGAAGCGGTAGACGCGCTGATTGCTTACATGAAAGATTTTGCACAACAAAACGGCTGAGATTATGAGCGAATCCAAAACGCCGCCAGTGAGTCTTGATGATTTACGTCAAAGCATCGATAGCATCGATACCCAGATTCATGATCTGCTAAATCGGCGCGCAAGCTGTGCCCAGCAAGTTGCCGAAGTTAAGCTGCGGGAGTTTGCCGCGGCACAGCAATTTGAATCCAATGCCGACAGCAGCAGTTCGCAGCAGCTGTTGTTTTACCGGCCAGAGCGCGAAGCGCAAGTATTGGCGCGGGTAAAGGCGGCGAATAAGGGGCCGCTGGCAGATGACACGGTGGCGTTTATTTTTCGCGAAATTATGTCGGCCTGTTTGGCTCTAGAGAAGCCCATGGAAGTGGCGTATCTGGGGCCGCTGGGTACCTTTAGTCAGGCGGCGGCGCTCAAGCATTTTGGCCATGCTGTTGTCAGCGTGCCACAAGCATCTATTGATGATGTGTTTGCAAAGGTCGCCAATGGCCAGTGTCATTACGGCGTGGTGCCGGTAGAAAATTCTACCGAGGGCATGGTTTCTCACACACTTGACGCGTTTATCAACTCCCCATTAAAAATATGTGGTGAGCTAGAACTGCGTATTCGCTTGCATTTGCTGGTGAGTAAAGACGGCAAAGATAAGCCAATAACGCGGATTTGTGCGCATCAACAGGCTTTGGCACAAAGTCGTCGCTGGTTAGATGCACACTATCCAGGTATTGAACGTTCGGCGGTGAGCAGTAACGGTGAAGCTGCCAGAATGGCGGCGGAAGAAGAGGGCGTTGCCGCTGTTGCCGGTGAGTTGGCTGAGCAGCAGTATGGCTTGACGCAATTGGCGGCAAATATTGAAGACCAGCCTGATAACACAACGCGCTTTTTAATCATTGGTCGTGAAGATGTGGCCGCCAGCGGACGTGATAAAACATCCTTGGTGGTGTCGGCGCGCAACCGTCCCGGCGCATTGTTTAAATTGTTAGAGCCTTTCCAAAAAGCAGACGTGATGCTCACACGCATCGACACGCGACCATCGCGAACTGAGCCGTGGACTTACGTTTTCTTTATTGAGTTTGAAGGCCATCGCGACGATGCCATCATTGTCGATATTCTTAACGATATTGAGCAGCATTCCATTATGTTTAAAGTTTTGGGGTCTTATCCCAAGGCCGCAATTTAATGATGCTGTTTGGCTTAATTTGTGAGGGTAATTCGAGTGGCCTGTGATGTGTTTGCGCTAGCAAATGTCGGTGTTCAGGGTTTGCATCCCTATCAGCCAGGCAAGCCGATAGAAGAGCTCCAGCGTGAGCTGGGCTTGGATAGCGTTGTTAAGCTGGCGAGTAATGAAAATCCTTTGGGACCGTCGCCGTTGGCAATCGCCGCCGCGCAAACAGCGTTAAAGCAGTCACATTTATATCCCGATGCCAGCGGTTTTGAGTTAAAGAAAAAGCTCGCCGCTAAATTGGCTGTGCATGAAAACCAATTTACCCTCGGCAATGGTTCGAACGATGTTTTAGATTTGATTGCCCGCACCTTTCTGAGTGCAGGTAGTTCAGCAGTATTTTCGCAGTACGCTTTTATTGTTTACCCTATTGCGGTTCAGGCCGTCGGCGCACGTGCGATTGTCACGCCAGCCAAGAATTGGGGGCATGACCTTGATGCGATGGCGGCGGCGATTGAGGCAGATACCAAAGTTGTTTTTATCGCCAACCCCAACAACCCGACGGGTAATTATCTTGGTCGCGAGGCCCTGAGTGTGTTTTTGGCCAAAGTGCCTGAACACGTCATTGTCGTTCTCGATGAAGCGTATGTGGAGTTTGCCGGTGTCGACGATTTCCCCGATGGGCTGACGTTTCTTGGCGATTATCCCAATATTATTGTCACACGTACCTTTTCCAAAGCCTATGGCTTGGCTGGACTGAGAATTGGCTACGGCGTGAGCAGTCCGCAAATTGCTGATTTATTAAACCGTGTGCGCGCGCCCTTCAATGTCAGTATTCCGGCGATGTCGGCGGCGGTGGCGGTGTTGGATGATCAGGACTATTTAACTCGCAGTCAGCAGGTCAACAGCGCGGGAATGCTGCAGCTGTGTTCGGGCTTCGATGCGCTGGAATTGGCTTACATTCCCTCGGTAGGAAATTTTGTTGCTCTTGAGTTGCCTTGTGACGCCTTGCCGGTTTATCAAGCCTTATTAAAAGAAGGTGTGATCGTGCGGCCGGTGGGGGTATATCAAATGCCTAAGCATTTAAGAGTTTCAATTGGCTTAGAGCATGAAAATGCGCGTTTTTTAAGCGCACTGCAAAAATTAAAAAGTGAGGGTGTTCTTGATCAATAAGCTCACCATTATTGGCTTGGGGCTGATGGGCGGCTCCCTGGCCAAGGCCTTAAAAGCGCAGGGTGCGGTTGGCGAAGTGGTCGCTACCGGGCGGCGTGCTGAGTCACTCGAGCGCGGATTGCAGCTTGGAGTGATTGATTCCTATACCTTGGATATGGCCGAGGCCGTTGCAGGTGCCGACGTGGTAGTGATTGCCACGCCTACGCTAGTGGCCGAAAAAGTTATGGCCGAATTAGCGCCCTTGATGACGGCTAATATGGTCGTAACTGATGTAGCCAGTGTGAAGGGCAATATTCAGAAAGCGGCGGAGCGAATTTTTGGTGATGTGCCGTCGAATTTTGTGCTCGGTCATCCCATTGCAGGGTCGGAGCAAAGTGGTGTTGAAGCGTCGGCAGTAGACTTGTTTCTTGACCATAGGGTGATCTTGACACCACTCGCAAATACGTCTGACGCTGCGCTATCGCTAATTCGGTCGATGTGGGAAACCTGCGGCGCAGAAGTTGTTTGTATGGATGTTGCCGAGCACGATGCGGTGCTTGCAGCAACCAGTCATCTTCCCCATGTTTTGGCCTATACCCTTGTTGATGCGCTTGCTCAAAACGGCGCTGCGGCGGATATATTTCGTTTTGCGGCCGGTGGTTTTCGGGATTTCACCCGCATCGCATCTAGCGATCCGACCATGTGGCACGATATTGCGCTGGCAAATCGCGACGCCATTTTGCAGGGTATCGATACCTTTGCAGCCCATTTAAATACGGTTCGAGGGGCGATTGCCGACGGCGACGGTGATGTGATTTTAGAAACCTTTGAGCGCGCCAAGCACGCCCGCGATGAACATTTTTTGGGCCAGTATCTCGCTCGGCAAAAAAAGTCCCCTTCATCGTAACTTCATATTTTTCTGATTACCTATAAAGAGAATTTTATCGTGGATTTCTTGTTACAGCCCGGTGGTCAAATGCGCGGCACGGCCCGAGTTCCGGGAGATAAGTCAATCTCGCACCGCTCGATTATGTTAGGGGCGATTGCCGATGGTGTGACCACCGTGGATGGTTTTTTAGAAGGTGAAGATGCGCTGTCGACGTTGAATGCATTCCGGTCAATGGGTGTCGAAATTGAAGGTCCAGAAAATGGCCGAGTGGTCATTCATGGTGTTGGTCGCGACGGCCTAAAGGCGCCGAGCGGCGATGTTTACGTGGGCAATTCCGGTACCTCAATGCGCTTGCTGGCTGGCTTGCTGGCCGGACAGAAGTTCGACGTCACCATGACCGGCGATGTGTCATTAAGTAAGCGTCCAATGGAACGTGTTGCCAAGCCGCTGCGCGATATGGGTGCCGTGGTAGAAACCGCCGAAGGTGGACGTCCGCCATTAACGTTGCGCGGCGGTCAATCTTTGAAAGGTATTGATTATGTGCTGCCGATGGCGAGTGCGCAGGTGAAGTCCTGTGTGCTGTTGGCCGGATTGTATGCCGAGGGCGAAACGCGTACCACGGAACCGGCGCCAACCCGCGACCACAGTGAGCGCATGTTACGCGGCTTTGGCTACGATGTTGAGGTTGATGGGCCGGTTGCCAAGCTGCAGGGCGGCGGACGATTAACAGCGGTACATATAGATGTGCCTGCGGATATCTCCTCGGCTGCCTTCTTTATGGTGGCTGCGAGCATTACACCGAATGCAGATTTAACGCTGGAGCACGTCGGTATTAACCCGACCCGCATTGGCGTGATAAACATTCTGCGCGCGATGGGTGGTGATATTACGGTATTTAATGAGCGCGAAATTGGTGGCGAACCGGTGGCGGATATTCGCATTCGTCACGCGATGCTTAAAGGTATCAATATTCCAGAGGATCAGGTGCCCTTGGCGATCGATGAGTTTCCTGTATTGTTTGTGGCCGCTGCTTGCGCTGAAGGGCAGACGGTATTAACCGGCGCGGAGGAATTGCGGGTGAAGGAAAGCGATCGTATTCAGGTCATGGCTGATGGCTTGCAAGCCATGGGGATCAGCGCCGTGCCGACCGAAGATGGTATCGTTATTCAAGGTGGGCAGATCACCGGTGCAACGGTTGAGAGTCATCACGATCACCGTATCGCCATGTCATTTGCCGTTGCCTCTTTGCGGGCAAGCGAGCTTATTCGAGTGACAGGCTGCGATAATGTGGCGACGTCTTTTCCCAATTTTGTGTCACTGGCCGCAGGGCTGGGTATGAATATAGAAGTGCAGGCATGAGTGATTCAATAGCAGTGCTAGCTGCACCGGTAATTGCCATCGACGGTCCCAGCGGGTCTGGCAAAGGTACCTTGTGTCAAAAATTAGCACGTCACCTCGGCTGGCATTTATTAGATAGCGGCGCCTTGTACCGTTTGGTTGGTATGGCGGCAGATAAACACGGCTGCGCCTTTGATGACGAAGCAGCCATCGCCATATTGGCGGCAAATTTAGACGTTGAATTTGTTGCCGGTGAACCCGGCGAACCGACTCGTGTGCTATTGGAAGGCGCGGACGTTAGTGGCGATTTGCGTACGGAAGTCACCGGCATGCTGGCCTCGAAAGTAGCGGTATTACCTGCTGTGCGCAGTGCCTTGTTGGGTCGTCAGCGCAATTTTGCCAAGGCGCCAGGTTTGGTTGCTGACGGTCGAGACATGGGTACGGTGGTATTCACCACCGCGCCGGTCAAGATATTCTTAACCGCAAGCGCCGAGGAGCGTGCCGAGCGCCGCTACAATCAGTTGAAATCAAGTGGCGATGATGTTAACCTCGCGACCCTTTTAGGGGAGATACGCGCTCGCGATAAGCGTGATTCTGAGCGTGAATTGGCTCCTTTAAAGCCCGCAGACGATGCTGTGCATATTGATAGCAGCGGCTTGGGCATAGATGAAGTGTTTAACCGAGTGTTGACGGAAGTTAACGCTCGTCTTGTTAGTTTGTAAATTGAGACCTTTGCCACGAGCCGAGGTTTTGTTTTCTGGCAAGGCGAAAGCGCACGAACCGTAGCGCAGCGGAGATCACGCACTTGTGCGAGTGACCAGCGGGAACGGTAAATGAGGGAATTTATACTTATAAATGACCGATTGAGTACGTTTTCAACGCCGCCAGAGAATAAAGCAGCAATCGTGCAATGTCTCAAAGACTAACTAAAAACCGTCGCATGCAGCGCAAACACCAGCTGGCGTTGTATTGAGGCAATATGAATTGACCCGTGTAAGCTGGATACACGGCGATACGGTGGCGTTGCCACTATTAAATACTCAGGTAATGACTAATGAGCGAGAGCTTTGCTGATCTATTTGAAGAAAGTTTAAAAACCATTGATATGAAACCCGGTTCAATCGTAACCGGCGTTGTTATTGATTTTGATAGCGATTGGGTAACTGTTCACGCAGGCCTTAAATCTGAAGGTGTTATTCCCCGCGAGCAGTTCTTAAGCGATAGCGGCGAATTTACATTGTCTATCGGTGACGAAGTTCAGGTTGCTCTGGAGTCGGTAGAAGACGGCTTCGGCGAGACCAAACTGTCACGTGAAAAAGCCAAGCGCGCTGAGGCGTGGACTACCCTTGAAGCAGCTTTTGAAGCTGAAGAATCGGTTATTGGTATTATCAATGGCAAGGTTAAAGGTGGTTTTACTGTCGATATCAACAGCATCCGTGCGTTCCTGCCCGGTTCTTTGGTTGATGTTCGTCCGGTTCGCGACACTGCGCACCTAGAAGGCAAAGAGCTTGAATTCAAGGTCATTAAACTGGACCAGAAACGCAATAACGTTGTTGTTTCTCGTCGCGCCGTTCTTGAGAGCGTAAACAGCGAAGAGCGCGAAGCGCTGCTGGAATCTCTGCAAGAAGGTATGGTTGTTAAAGGTATCGTTAAAAACTTGACCGACTACGGTGCATTCGTAGATTTGGGCGGTATTGACGGCCTGTTGCACATCACCGATATGGCTTGGAAGCGTATTAAGCACCCAAGTGAAATCGTTGAAGTGGGTCAAGAAATTGACGTGCGTATCCTTAAGTTCGACCGCGAGCGCAATCGCGTGTCTTTGGGTCTGAAGCAACTTGGCGAAGATCCATGGGTTGCTATCAAAGCGCGCTACCCAGAGAACTCACGCGTTAAAGCTAAGGTCACTAATCTGACTGATTACGGCTGTTTCGCTGAGATCGAAGAAGGCGTTGAAGGTCTGGTTCACGTTTCTGAAATGGATTGGACTAACAAAAACATTCACCCATCTAAAGTGGTTAATGTTGGCGACGAAGTAGAAGTGATGATCCTGGATATCGACGAAGAGCGTCGTCGTATTTCTCTAGGCATCAAACAGTGCCAGCAGAACCCATGGGATGCTTTCGGTGGTCAATTCACCAAAGGCGACAAGATCAAGGGCGCTATCAAGTCTATTACTGACTTCGGTATCTTCATTGGTCTAGATGGCAACATCGACGGTCTGGTTCATTTGTCAGACATTTCTTGGAACGAAACTGGCGAAGAAGCCGTGCGTAAGTTCAAGAAAGGCGACGAGATCGAGACTGTCATTCTGTCTATCGACCCAGAGCGTGAGCGTATTTCTTTAGGTATTAAGCAGCTTGAAGACGACCCGTTCTCTAACTACGTTGCTGAAAACGATAAAGGCGCCATTGTTAATGGTGTAGTTAAAGAAGTCGATGCGAAAGCCGCTATCGTTGTACTGAGCGAAGAAGTGGAAGGCGTATTGAAAGCGTCTGAAATTAGCCGCGATAAAGTAGAAGATGCGCGTAATGTCTTAAAAGTGGGCGATGCTGTTGAAGTTAAAATCATCAGTGTAGATCGCAAAAACCGCGCAATGACCTTGTCTATTAAAGCCAAGGACGTTGATGACGAGAAAGAAGCTGTTAAGTCACTGCGTGAAAAAGAAGTCGAAACTGCTGCTCCTGCAACAATCGGCGACTTGATCAAAGCTCAGATGGAAAATAAAGACTAAGGTCTTTTGACTGAGTCTTAGGTTACGGGCACTTACTTTGAGTAATTGCTCGTAACTATCTGGCTTATATGCAAAAAAATGCTAAGCTAGGCTTGATTGTTGGAAACAACGGGAACAAGCAATGACCAAATCTGAATTAATTGAGTTGATTACCGAGCGTCAGCCGCAGCTGTCTCATAAAGACGTTGAGTTGGCGGTTAAAACCATGATTGAACATATGTCGACGGTTTTAGCGACGGGTGATCGAATAGAGATTCGGGGTTTTGGTAGCTTCTCCCTGCATTATCGGGAGCCTCGCATGGGGCGCAACCCTAAAACCGGTGATACGGTTGAGTTGCCCGGTAAATATGTACCGCATTTTAAGCCGGGTAAAGAATTGCGTGAACGCGTAAATTTGAGCCTAGAGTCAGGCACTTAGTGCTGGTTCGGCTAGCGTTATGATTAAAGAAACGGTATGGTCATTGACCATACCGTTTTTTTTTGGAAAAAGGTTAGATGCGTCTGATCCGTTCAATTTTAGTATTTCTATTACTGCTGCTAGTTTTGGCTTTCGGTCTTTTGTTTACCATCCAAAATGATGTGCTGGTGCCTTTAAATGTCCTTGTTGCTGAGCTTCCTGCGCAGCGCTTGTCTACTTGGGTGATACTGGCATTCTTTGTTGGTGGCTTAGCAGGAGTGGCAGCTAGCTCAATCGTTATTTTGCGTTTACAGGCTTCGCGCCTCCGTTTGCGCCGTCTTTTAAATTCTGAAAAAACTAAACTTGCCCGAAACCAAGTTATAAGTAGTTAATTTGGAATGAGTGCAGAGCTGCTTCAATTTCTATTTATTCTCATCGCGGTTGCCTGCGGCTGGTTACTTGGCTATTGGTATCGTCCAAAGCAAAAATCCAGCAGTATTGATGACAATGCGAGTTCCTATTACAAGGGCTTAAATTATCTGCTCAGCGAGCAGGCTGGCGCAGCGGTAATGACCGTCATCAATGAGTTGCCTGTGAATATCGAAACGCTGCCGACCCACTTGGCACTGGGCAATTTAATGCGCAGTAAAGGTGAGGTCGATGGAGCGATTCGTATCCATCAAAATTTATTGTCGAGACCTAGCTTACCGAAAGATAAGTTGTACCAGGTGCATCTGGAGCTGGCGAGAGACTATATATCTGCAGGCTTGCTAGACCGTGCCGAGCGGTTACTGAGAGATGTTGTTGATGAGTCAACGATATATCGTATGGACGCCCTTGCGCACCTGCAAAACATTTACCAAAGTGAAAAGGAATGGGATCAAGCTATTGCTATTGCGCGCTTGCGTTTACCGCAGCGCCATTGGTTAAAAAAACAAGCCACGCCGACAGCTGACGAAAGGGCGGTCGAGTGCGCCCTGAGCCACTATTATTGCGAAAAAGCTCAGCCCTTGCTCGCTGCTCACAATATTAAATCGGCTTCAAAAGAGCTCGAGATGGCGCGTCGGTATGACAGTAGCAATGTAAGGGCGTATTTGCTGTCAGCTGATGTTGCGATTAGCCAAAAAAAGCCACAGCAAGCATTGGATCTTTTGCATACTGTCATCGAGCGTCAACCCGCGTATGCGAGTGAAGTGTTGCCAATTTTTAGGAAAGCGTTTTCAGGTTTTGGGGATCGTAGCGCTTATCTCGATGCACTCCAGCGTATTGCCGTACAGGTAAATAGTGCCGCCTTTATTATTGAGGCTACTGTCATCATGGCCGAGCGCGATGGCTACGACAAAGCACTCAGTTACCTGTGTGACGCGGCAATGCATCGCCCGACCTTGGCACTGTTGTCGGCTGTGATCGATAGGTCTGAGGAAGACCGCGGGCCGAGCGTGGTATTAGTGCGCCAGCTATTAGATCAGCTTAAGTTTGAGCGTCCCACATACCGGTGTCGACATTGCGGATTTTCGGGTCAAAAACTGCACTGGCTGTGTCCCAGCTGTGAGCAGTGGGGTACCATTGCGCCCATTCGTGGAATACAAGGTGATTAAATTACATTATGGCTGAAAAATCCCCGCTGATTGTTGCGCTGGACTTTGCGGTGCGCTCTGAACTTGATTCTCTGGTTGCCAAACTTGACCCTTCGCTGTGTCGCCTAAAAGTAGGAAAAGAGCTTTTTACTTTATTCGGCCCTGACGTGGTACGAGATCTTCAGCGACGCGGATTTGAGGTTTTTCTGGATTTAAAGTTTCATGATATTCCCAACACCACAGCTGCAGCGGTTGCCGCTGCCGCAGATTTGGGTGTATGGATGGTCAATGTGCACGCCTCGGGTGGCGGAAAAATGATGTCAGCTGCGAAAGCCGCGCTAGCACCTTTTGGTAAGGATGCTCCCTTATTAATTGCAGTAACCGTTTTAACGTCTATGCAAAGTAATGAACTTGGCAGTATTGGGGTTAATGATGACGCGGTCTCGCAGGTGGGGCGCCTTGCTAAATTGACGGCGGATAGTGGTCTAGATGGGGTAGTGTGCTCGGCGCAAGAAGTGTCTATATTGCGCGGCCAAATTCCAGATGATTTTTTACTCGTTACGCCGGGTATTCGACCAGAAGGCAGTGCCCTAGGTGATCAGCAGCGTGTTGCTACACCAAGTGAGGCGATTTCGATGGGTAGCGACTATTTAGTCATTGGTCGTCCCATTACTCGCAGTGCAGATCCTTTGGCGATGTTAAAGCAGATTAATGCTTCGCTCGGCTATTGATATTTAAGCGACCACATTTTTAAAAATAGGGAAATAAATCAAATGGCAGTAATTGATGTTTTTAACGGTGATGCAGACGGTTTGTGCGCCTTGGTTCAGTTGCGCAGCGCAAACCCACAGGACAGTGTGTTGGTTACCGGTGTCAAGCGAGATATAAATTTACTCGACAAAGTGACCGCGCAAGCAGGTGACATTGTGACGGTGTTAGATGTCTCGCTCGATAAAAATCGCGATGGCCTAAATGCCGCCTTGCAGGCTGGAGCAGAGGTGACTTACGTAGATCACCATTTTGCCGGCGACATTCCTGAGCACGCTAATTTAACGGTAAATATTAATCCCGCTTCAGATGTGTGTACCAGTTTATTGGTTAACGGTATGTTAAAAGGGCAGTTCGCCGAGTGGGCAATAGTTGGTGCCTTTGGTGACAACCTTCGTAATAGCGCAATGGCGGTTGCAAAAACCTTAGAGCTAAGTGATGAGGAGTTGCAGCAGTTAGAAAACCTCGGCATCTACCTTAACTACAATGGTTACGGCGCCAGTATCGAAGATTTGCATTTTCCGCCGGCTGAGCTCTATCGTCGTATTGCGCCATTTGCCAGCCCGCGACAGTTTATGAAAGAGGCGGCAGAGACCTTTTCTCAGTTAGAAGAAGGCTATAACAATGATATGCGTGCGGCGGCGCAATTACCTGCTGTTCATGCAGATGAAGTAAGTGCAGTATTTATTCTTCCGGATGAGCGCTGGGCGCGACGGGTCAGTGGAGTTTACAGTAATGATTTGGCCAATGATTTTCCGGATCGTGCGCACGCTGTATTAACTGAAAAAAATAATGGTAACTATCTAGTAAGTATTCGCGCGCCGCTTAATAATAAGCGTGGCGCAGACGAATTTTGCCGGCAATTTCCAACAGGTGGTGGTCGAGCCGCCGCTGCTGGCATAAATGATTTACCGGTAACAAGTCTTAATACGTTTGTTGAGAAATTCCAAGAGTTCTATCGGAGCTTATCGAACTAATATGTTCACCCTTGATGCATGGATTGCCCTGAGTGTTATTGCAGGTTGTTTACTGGCGTTGATTTTTACCCGGCGGCCACCCGATATTATTTTGTGCGGTGGTGTTGTGATTTTACTCTTGCTTGGTGTTCTCACGCCCAAAGAAGCGTTGGCGGGTATGGCTAATGAGGGTATGGTCACTGTCGGTATATTATTTATTGTAGCGCAGGCGCTGTCTGAAACCGGTGCAGTGAGTTGGATTTCCCTGAATGTATTGGGCCGTCCAAAGTCCGTGCGCATGGCTCAGTTTCGGCTAATGGCGCCGGTCGCAGCATTTAGCTCGATATTAAATAATACGCCCGTGGTGGCGATGATGATTCCCGCAGTGCGAGATTGGGCCAAGCGCAATAATTTGCCGGTATCGCAGTTGATGATTCCCCTGAGCTATGCGGCCATTGTCGGCGGTACATGCACCTTGGTGGGAACCAGTACCAACCTGGTTGTTAACGGCATGATGTTGGATAGCTTGCCCGAGCAAACGTTGGGCATGTTTGATTTAGCGTGGGTTGGTTTACCCTGTGCGATTTTGGTTGTCGCGTTTACCATCGTAACCAGCCGCTATTTGTTGCCGACGAGCAACGGTAAGGCAGAACGGTTTGGTGACACCCGTCAGTATATTATCGAAATGTTAGTTGAGCCCGGCAGTCCAATGATTGGGCAATCTATTGAGCAGGCTGGCTTGCGGCAGTTACCGGCGAT
The DNA here is from genome assembly GCF_963975605.1 of uncultured Zhongshania sp. Taxonomy (NCBI): domain Bacteria; kingdom Pseudomonadati; phylum Pseudomonadota; class Gammaproteobacteria; order Cellvibrionales; family Spongiibacteraceae; genus Zhongshania; species uncultured Zhongshania sp. The sequence continues at coordinate 111,675 of NZ_CAXBHN010000006.1, forward strand.
GTTCTTAATTGAGATTGTCCGCGACGAACGATTGATGACGGTAGTCTCGCCCAAAGAAATTCTTATGGGTGGCGATCGGTTGATCTTTGCTGGAGATGTGCGCTCGGTTGTCGACTTGAAAAACTTTCATGGTCTAAGGTTGGCTGAGGACCAGGCCTTCAAACTTGGCGATAATAATTTATCTCGCTGCTTAGTCGAAGTCGTGATATCACCCAACTTCCCCCATTTAAGTCGACCGGTGCGCGAAATGCGTTTTCGCAATAATTACGGTGCGGCGATTATCGCTATCTCTCGTAATGGCGAGCACCTCAAGGGACGAATTGGTGATCTTGAGTTAGAGCCAGGTGATACCTTGTTGCTTGAGGCCTATGAGGACTTTGTTCCCAATCAGCGTTACTCGCGTGATTTCTTGCTGGTCAGTGCTATCGAGAATTCACGCCCTGTGCGTCACGAGCATCGTGGCCGTGCTGGCATCATCATGGTCGCAATGGTGTTGGTGGTGGCAGTAGGTTGGCTATCAATGTTAAAGGCGGCTTTCTTAGCTGCGGGTTTAATGGTCGCGACCAGATGTATTCGTGCTGCTGATGCAAGGCGTAGCGTTGATTGGCAGATCTTGTTGGTTATTGCCGCGTCTATCGCCCTGGGTGGATCATTGGAGTCCACGGGGGCGGCTTCGGTCATTGCTGGTAGTATCGTCGGCGCGGCTGCCGGGTCCCCTATGGCGACATTGGCGGCTATTTTTATTGTAACAACGCTATTTTCTGCGGTCATTTCTAATTTGGCCGCTGCGGTGATTGTCTTCCCTATTGCCTTGGCCGCGAGTCAGCAGCTCGAGGTAAGTATGCTGCCGTTCGCTGTGACTTTGATGATGGCGGCGTCGGCCAGTTTTGCGACGCCTATCGGATACCAAACCAACCTAATGGTCTATGGTCCTGGGGATTATCGATTTAGTGACTTCTTTAAGATGGGAATACCGCTCACCTTTATAGTCGGATTGGGAACGGTACTTATCGCTCCTTTAGTGTGGCCGTTCTGATTTACTCACATTGAGCTTCGGCGAGCTGCGACCATTGGTTGTGGCTTCGAAGCTCTGCTTGATCGACAATAATTACCGACACTTTTTGGCTAGAGAAACCATTCGCTCCGAGAAACCTGCACACCTGTTTGGCATATTTTTTTTCATTGACGGCGCCTTTGGCGACAGCAATTAAGAGTGCGTTGTGTTTTACCCAAATAGCATCGCTACCCGGGAAGCCGACGGCGCCTTCAAGTGCGCGCTCGATTTTTTTGTGCGCTGAACTGAAATCACGGGTCTGCGCGTATAAATGGTTGCTAAGAAGCAGTGTAAGAATCGTTGCACTGAAGGTAAATCGCGCTTTCATATGGTTTGTCCGTTGTTAGCTAGATCCATTTCGCATCTCATCTATTTAATCATGACATGGGTGCAGTATAGCCTGTCTCGTCTTTGTTTAATTTGGAGTTTGTTCAGACGAAAAAAAGGGCCTATGTTTGCACATAAGCCCTTTTAGATTTGGCTCCGCCTGCTGGGCTCGAACCAGCGACCCAATGATTAACAGTCATTTGCTCTACCAACTGAGCTAAGGCGGAACAGCTTTAACAGCTGAGGCCGCGCATATTAAGGATGTTTCTTGGGGTCGTCAACCCCTGAGGTGAGAATTTCTTGTTTTGGTGATTTTGTGAGCAATTTCCGCTGTTTAGCACGTTTATTATGAGTGGTGAGCTGCTTTGCAGCAGGGGGCGCTGCACGTTAAGATGGGGGTTTTGCTGCGGTCAAGTTTATGAGTAAGCCATTTCAGGTTGTGTCGAAATTTGCTCCTGCAGGGGACCAGCCAGCGGCGATTGCCGGTTTAGTCGAGGGCATCAATGCGGGTTTGCACGCACAGACTTTACTAGGTGTGACCGGGTCAGGTAAAACCTTTACGATTGCAAACGTTATCCAATCAGTCCAGCGCCCAACCATTGTAATGGCGCCCAATAAAACCTTAGCTGCACAGCTGTATGGCGAGTTTAAAGAGTTCTTCCCCAATAATTCGGTTGAGTATTTTGTGTCGTACTACGACTACTATCAACCCGAGGCCTATGTTCCCGCTTCAGACACGTTTATTGAGAAAGATGCGTCGATTAATGACCACATTGAGCAAATGCGATTGTCGGCAACTAAGGCGTTAATGGAGCGCTCCGACGCGATTATTGTGGCGTCGGTATCCGCAATTTACGGTTTAGGTGATCCAGAGCAGTATTTCAAAATGATCTTGCACTTAGTGCGTGGCGAGCGCATTGATCAGCGCAAGCTTCTTCGCCGTTTAGCAGAGCTGCAATACACTCGCAATGACATTGCCTTTCAGCGTGGCACTTATCGTGTCCGTGGCGATGTGATTGATATTTTCCCTGCCGAGAGTGATAAGAATGCAGTTCGGGTAGAGCTGTTTGATGACGAAATAGAGTCAATTACAGGATTTGACCCCCTCACCGGAGAATCCTACGGCAAATATCCACGCATCACCATTTATCCCAAGAGCCATTACGTAACACCGCGCGAAACTTTGTTAAAAGCGGTCGACTTCATTGAAGAGGAGCTCGTCGAGCGCTTGGAGCACCTGCGCAGCAATGAGTTGCTAGTTGAAGCCCAGCGTCTTGAGCAGCGCACCCGCTACGATATTGAGATGATTCGCGAGTTAGGCTATTGCAACGGAATCGAAAACTACTCGCGCTATTTATCTGGTCGAGATCCTGGCGAGGCACCGCCGACTCTCTTTGATTATTTGCCCGAAAATGCCTTAGTCGTGATTGACGAATCCCACGTGACTATTCCGCAGATAGGCGCGATGTATAAGGGCGATAGATCTCGCAAAGAAACCTTAGTCCAATATGGCTTTCGTTTGCCGTCGGCGCTCGATAATCGGCCGATGAAATTTGATGAGTGGGAGCGCTTGGTACCACAAATTATTTTAGTCTCTGCCACGCCCGGGAATTACGAGGCAGAGAATTCCGCCCGCGTTGTTGAGCAGGTGGTAAGGCCGACGGGCTTGATTGACCCAGAGATAGAAGTGCGGCCGGCGAGTACTCAGGTAGATGATTTACTGTCAGAGATTGTATTGCGCACGGCGGTCGGCGATCGCGTGCTGGTGACGACGTTAACGAAACGCATGGCGGAAGACCTGTCTGAGTATTTGGATGAGCACGGCGTAAAGGTCCGCTATTTGCACTCGGATATAGATACCGTCGAGCGGGTTGAGATAATTCGTGATCTGCGCCTGGGTAAGTTTGATGTCTTGGTGGGAATAAACCTGCTGCGCGAAGGTTTGGATATGCCAGAGGTCTCGCTAGTTGCCATTTTAGACGCGGACAAAGAGGGCTTTTTGCGATCCGAGCGCTCACTGATTCAAACCATTGGCCGTGCTGCGCGAAACTTGAATGGCAAGGCGATTCTATATGGCGACCGAATTACTGGGTCTATGCAGCGAGCCATAGACGAGACCACTCGACGTCGTGAAAAGCAGATAGCGCATAACCTCAAAAATAATATCATTCCCATTGGCGTTATAAAGTCAGTGGAAGATATTCTCGACGCCGGCGCGATACCGGGCTCCAAGAAAAAGCAGCGTGGCAATGTTCAGAAGGTTGCTGAGCCTTCAGGTGACTATTTGTTAGACGCAGCAGGTATGTCGAATGCCGAGTTGGCAAAACTGCTGAAAACCCTAGAGCAAGATATGCAGAAGCACGCTAAGAATCTTGAGTTTGAAGCGGCGGCGAATGTAAGGGATAAATTGTCAGAGATAAAACAGCGCTTCTTTGCTAGCTGAATCGGCCATGTATTAATCTGGGTTAAAACCTTGTGCTGATGTAAGCGCGTGATTATAATGCGCGTCCTTGTTAGGCAAGCGATTCGACGATTGCCAGCACGCTTTGTACGACCGTAGCTCAGTTGGTTAGAGCATCACCTTGACATGGTGGGGGTCGGTGGTTCGAATCCACTCGGTCGTACCAATTCGTTTAATCCTCAGTAGAGGCTGCCGCTGCATCAGCGACAGAAGAACATGCCTCCCACACAAACGTTACCGTCGAGCAAATAAGCTACTTCGTGTTCTTGCTCACCGGATTCATACTCTACAGCCACTAACAGCCGTCCGTCTGGACACTCCAGCTTACCGTCGTCGCGCAGGGCTATGCCCCATGAAAAATCGACTTCCCTGCCTGGTTCATAGCGTATCGCTTTACCGCCGGGCTTGATGACCATTCGCGTGCCTGACTCGCCCTTGGGTGCGTTTCTAAACCAGTAGGTTCCCGCAATAGAAGGGGAGATGTCGGTGCTCAGCTTAACGCTTGTGCCGTTAACAACGGTGGTGCGGGTGCGGTTTGATGTGAGCTTAAAACTGCTACACAGCGGCGCTGCCGTTTTCGGCTTCGCGGTACCTGAAATGCCAGCACTATTAGATCCCGACGCCGGTGAGGGTATCATGGTGTTTGGGCCTGTCGAATTGCCTGGTGCTCGCGAGGACATCGCCGTGCTAGAACCGTTTGCTGACGCCGCAGAAATCGGCTTCTGAGCGGCTTCGTAAGCAGCCACCTTTTGGTCTACGATGGCTTGTAATTCCCTATTTCCTTCTCGAAAAATTTCGTCCACCGAGCGGTTGTCGCCATAGCGGGACTGCATGCTCGCCAAGTTGTCTGTAGAACCGCTCAGTACGTCTTTGCTGTACGCGGTGATAAATTCTGACTTGGCATCTGCTGGCATATCCGCTGAGTTTGCGAGCGCAGCGCCCGCTGCCAGCGCAAAGACTTTATCCCAAGGCATTCTGTTTTTTGCCTTGCGCGCTTGCTCCTGCTCTTTTCGACGTTTTGTACGTTCTTTACGCTCTTGGTAGCGTTCATATTGTGCGACCTCAGCTTGGTACTCCTGGTATATTTTTTCGATAGTTGGCTTATCAGAGGGCATCATATCCAGAGGTTCGGCCACCGCATATTCGCGTTGCACATAAATACCTGTCTCGCTCTCCTTACCAAGAGTTACTGTGCCGACAAAGAACAGGTTAAACGCGTCTTTCATTTCGATAGGGCCACTGCCTTGGAGGTCGTCACGACCAGCCGAGCCAACAGTGGGGATGGCGATAAAATCACCCTGCAAGGTCACGCCGCTAGCAAAGTAATAGGTGCCGGAATCCGGTAGCGGTATGATCTTTTTGGTAAAGGGGTGTTGGTAGTGTTTAAACGTGCCGACAAAATAATCAGGATCCCCGTAGTATGCGTCGCTAGAACGAAGAAAACCCTCAAGAATAAGGCCTTGCTCATCGTAAATCGATCGGAACTGTTGGCCGCGATAAGTCACCGTGTATTCCCCAGCCACAGGTCTGCCCTGCTGCCAACGGCCATGGTAGCTAAGGTTGCCATCACGGGTCTGCTTGGTGCCTACACCATTGATACAATCACCCCGGACACACAGATCGTGTTCTGGGCAGGCAAACTCACCGTTGACCACACTGATTTTACACCGGTCCACAGGCATGGCGAGGGGCACGTAAGCCCAATGCTCAACATAGTGTCGAACAGCAATGGTTTTGGCCATACTCGGGGCTGCCAGTAATAGCAAAGCAAACGCCGTTATTAACGTGCCGCGAATTCGATAAATAGTCATTCTTAAAAGGTCTCACAGTTGGCTTTTTCAACCACGATACCCGCCTCATAGCAGGTGTTCGGTCCATCGCTTATCTCATATAAGCCGTGAATTTGCCCATTCTTCATCCGTAACACGCTTTTGAGTTCCGCGGCGTCGTAGCTGAGTATCTTCTTGCGTTGCTCATCAATATGGGTCACTACCATAGTGGTAAACTTACCGCTGATATCAGCGAGGTCGACGATCGAGACAGTGTCACGCTTACCCTCTATATTACTAGGGTAAGAAAGTACCGCGCTGAAGGTAAACCTCGGCTTCATGAAATCCTCTTTCATATCTGCGGCGTATTGGTCACCCGCGGCAGCCTCCTCTGAAGCCTCGTCCAAAAATGTTGAGGAAACCGTTTGAAATTTTCCATAGCCCAAAACAAAGTGGCGCTGATTATTCACTTGGGTGCGCTGCCAATCTTCCTGAATGCCGATGTGATCTTTCTCCCCCATATTAGCTTCGCGCTGTTGAATAGAGTGAAGATAATGGTCGGACTGTTTCCAGCTTCGGCATTGCCCAATTGGGGTATAGACCTCATAAACAACATAGCCGTTAACGAAGGTCGTCTTTGGCGCCGAACGTGCTGACGCCATCAGTGAGCGTTTCTTGCCGCTCTTTGGCGTTGTTATATTTGGGTCTGGAGCATCGACATTGCCACACAATTCGTAACTTGATAGATCGGTATTCAAATGATTTTCAGGCCTCGCTGTTTCACGGTTCGCGAGAAATTCCGCTTTTAAGTCTTCATAACCGGGCAGATTGAGTGCGGGCAGCGAATAGTCAAATGTCGTTGGTTTCATCGCGTCCTTGTATTCTTGGTAGATCGGAGCGGGAGGCATTCGATAGACGCAGGCGGCTGTTACTAGTGTGGTAGAAATTAAAAACGGTATCGACAAGGTGCGATTCAACAATGTCTGCGTCAATGTAGGATCCTCGGCAAGGCAATGAGTCGGGGGTATTAAAATTTGTTTTATACAACAAGCGCTATGGTGGGCGCGTGACTACTACGAAGAAGCTGAATGGAAAAGCCAGAAAAACGGGGTAGATAGCTGCATAATTATTTATCTGGGTTCAAGATAAATAATCTGGCTTTCTACTGCAAGTCCTAGTGGGGAGTGTATTAGTTGTATGCGCTTGGTTATGTTACTGGCTACTCAAAAATCCTTCAGTCATGTTTAGCAACAAACTGTTATACTCGCCACAGTATTTTTAATACTCAGCCAGCCTCGGAAAAGGGATTCCCGACTCGCTTAATTGCTTTGTTATAAGTCGGGAATACACCAATTAAATTAGCGCTATTTACTAAGGGCTTTTCCGCTAAGCCCGTCTGTTTTTTGTTTGCGGTTCTCTTAGTATCCGGCCTCGGTGCCGCTGAGTTTGGCAGTGCAACTGTGGCGGAAGTGCGTACTATCTATGACGGAGATACCTTTCGGGTAAATATTGCCGGTTGGCCGTCGGTGGTTGGCGAGAGTATGCCGGTGAGAATAAAAGGGGTTGATACGCCAGAGCTGCGTGGCAAGTGTCAGTCCGAAAAAGACGCGGCGCGAGCTGCCAAGCAATTCTCTGTCGGTCGGCTTAGAGAAGGGCGGGTCATTGAGTTGCGCTTTATCGAGCGAGATAAATATTTTCGTCTATTGGCCGAGGTTTGGATTGACGGTATGAGTCTTGGTGATCAGTTGATAAGCCAAGGATTTGCGGTGCCTTATACTGGCGGCAAAAAGATCGTCTGGTGCTGAGTGTCAGTATGTCTTGTTAAAATTAGCCTTGCGGTGAGTGGGATTTATGGAGTTTGAAGCGGACTTTTGGTGGGATAGCAAATTTAGCGGTTTGAAATTTGCGGGTTCTATTCACGGTAAGCGCTATGTGTTTGCGATATCACGGACTGCATTGGTAGATTTTTTCCAGACCGCAGATACGGTTGAGCAGGCGATTGAGAACTTCGAGCAGAATCGGCCTCGCTTTGAAAGTATGGTTGAACGGTTTGTTCTTGGGGAGCGCTTGCCTCACGATGATGGCCCTGTCGTGGTTACCTTGTTGCGATGCATCGAGTATCAACTTTAGCGGTGTCCGGTTGCCTAGATAAGCTTGCAGCTCGCAGCCACAATCCGCATAATAGTCGACCTAAAATTTCTATGTTTTTCAATTACTCACGTGGCCTTTAGTAGGGGTCACCACTGAAAGGAAAGTGCAATGCCCGTAATTACCCTTCCTGATGCAAGTCAGCGTGTTTTCGATGCCCCCGTTTCTGTTGCCGATGTCGCCTTTGATATAGGTCCTGGTCTAGCTAAGGCCGCGCTCGCTGGCCGGGTAAATGGCAAGCTTGTCGATACCAGTTTTGTGATTACTGACGACGCCGAACTGGGAATTATCACTGAGCGTGACGAAGAGGGTGTTGATGTTATTCGGCATTCGACCGCGCATTTGTTGGCGATGGCTGTGCAGGATTTGTTTCCTGGCGCACAGGTGACCATCGGCCCCGTTATTGAAGACGGCTTTTATTATGACTTCGCATACGAGCGCGCGTTTACCCCAGAAGATCTGGAGAAAATTGAAGCGCGAATGACCGAACTTTCCTCTGCGGACTTGGCGATATCTCGTGTAGTGATGAGTCGCGAAGAAGCAGTAAAAGCATTTGGCGATCTTGGCGAAGAATATAAAGTCGAAATTATTAAAGATCTGCCTGGTAACGAAGACATCTCTGTTTATAAGCAGGGTGAGTGGATGGACTTGTGTCGCGGCCCTCATGTGCCGAGCACAAGTAAATTGAATGCCTTTAAGTTGACCAAGGTAGCAGGCGCCTATTGGCGTGGTGATCAAGCTAACGCCATGTTGCAGCGTATCTATGGCACGGCGTGGGGTAATAAAAAGGCGCTGAAAGCCTATTTAAATCGTATTGCCGAAGCTGAAAAACGTGATCACCGCAAAGTAGCTAAAAAGCTGGATCTCTTCCATATGCAGGAAGAGGCGCCGGGCATGGTGTTTTGGCACCCCAAGGGTTGGAGTATTTACCAAGCGATTGAGCAATATATGCGCAAGCAGCAGGATAAACATGACTATAAAGAGATACGCACGCCGCAGGTGGTCGATATTTCCCTGTGGGAAAAATCGGGTCACGCCGATAAATTCAGTGACGGTATGTTTACCTTAACAGCGGATGAGCGCAATTTCGCTGTTAAGCCCATGAATTGCCCTTGCCACGTGCAGGTGTTTAATCAGGGTTTGCGAAGCTATCGCGACCTGCCTTTGCGTTTGGCTGAGTTTGGCTCATGTCATCGCAATGAACCTTCCGGTTCCCTGCATGGCATTATGCGGGTGCGTGGTTTTACTCAAGATGATGCGCATATCTTCTGTACTGAAAATCAAATTCAGCCAGAAGTGGCCTCGTTTATCGATTTCCTGCACGAGGTATACGAAGACTTTGGCTTTAGCGAGGTGATTTATCGCCTGTCTACGCGTCCAGAAAAGCGCGTGGGCAGTGAAGAAGATTGGGATCGCGCTGAACAGGCCTTGGCCTTAGCATTAGACAGTAAAGGTTTGCCTTGGGAATTGCTTCCGGGTGAGGGGGCGTTTTACGGCCCCAAAATCGAATTCTCACTAAAAGATTGTATTGGTCGGGTATGGCAGCTGGGTACGATTCAGGTCGACTTCTCAATGCCAGGGCGATTGGGTGCGCAATATGTTGATGAAGCAGGGCAGCGCCAAGTTCCTGTCATGTTGCACCGCGCAATATTGGGCTCCTTTGAGCGCTTTATCGGAATTTTAATCGAACATTACGAAGGTGCATTTCCGGTATGGCTGGCTCCCGTGCAGGCCGTAATTTGTAATATTACGGACAAACAGGCCGAATATGTGAGTAATGTGCAAGATTTATTGCGAGATAGTGGCTTTAGAGTCGATGCGGACTTGAGAAATGAGAAGATCGGCTTTAAAATCCGCGAGCACACAATTCAGAAGGTTCCGTTCTTGTTTGTTGTAGGTGACAACGAGATCGAAACCCAGACTGTTTCGGTACGTGCACGCAGTGGCGAAGATTTGGGGTCGGTATCAATTAATGACCTCAGTAAACTCCTCGCAGATAGCGTAGCTAAACGTAGCCGCGCAAATTCGGAGAACTAGCAATTAAACGCGATAACGCAAAAGGGCGCAGCAAACGTGCGCCGATAAACGAAGAAATTGAAGCTAATGAAGTACGCTTGATCGACGCTGAGGGCAACCAGGTTGGCGTTGTTCCCCTTGCGGAAGCGCTGAAAGCTGCGCAAGAAGCGACATTAGACTTAGTACAGATCACTGATTCGGACCCAATCGTCTGTAAAGTGATGGACTACGGCAAACATGTTTTCGAGGCCAAAAAGCAGCAAGCTGCGGCCCGAAAAAACCAAGTTCGAACCCAGGTTAAGGAAATTAAGTTCCGCCCAGGTACGGAAGACGGGGACTATCAGGTAAAACTACGCAACCTGACACGTTTCCTTGAACACGGAGATAAAGCCAAGGTAACCCTGCGTTACCGCGGTCGTGAGATGGCCCACCAGGAATTGGGTATGCAGCTATTGAAGCGGGTTGAAGAAGACCTTGCTGAATTAGGTTCTGTAGAACAATTTCCTAAAATGGAAGGTCGTCAATTGACCATGGTTATTGCTCCGAAAAAGAAAAAGTAGCGAGCTCTTAGGGCCTACTTGAATTAATTTACATTGAGAATGCGGAGTATCTAACGATGCCAAAACAAAAAGTACACAGCGGGGCGGCAAAACGCTTCAAGAAAACCGGTAGCGGTTATAAGCGTAAAAGCGCTCATAAAAGCCACATCTTGACCAAGATGACCACCAAACGTAAGCGTCAATTACGTGGTACTAGTGCTGTCCATAAGTCGGACAAAGTTCTAGTAGACCGCATGTTGCGCGCCATCTGATAAACGTCATCGAGATTAAGAGGAATATACTATGCCCCGCGTAAAACGTGGTGTGACCGCACACCGTCGTCATAAAAAGATTCTGAAACAAGCCAAAGGTTACTACGGCGCTCGTTCACGTATTTATCGTGTAGCGAAACAAGCGGTAATTAAAGCAGGTCAATATGCTTACCGTGACCGTCGTGCCAAGAAACGCGTATTCCGCGCTTTGTGGATCACTCGTATCAATGCAGGATCACGTGCTAATGGCTTAAGCTATAGCCGTTTGATCGCTGGCTTGAAAAAGGCAGACATCGCTTTAGACCGTCGCGTATTAGCTGACTTGGCAGTACATGACAAAGAAGCCTTTGCTGTGATCGTAGAACGCGCGAAATCAGCCTTAGCTTAAAAAGCGTTTGACCGTTGCGTGGCGGTCATTGTGCTTAGTTTTATTATAGGGAAAGGGCTAGCGCCCTTTCCCTATTTTTGTTTTTAAGACACTAATTTAAGTCACCGCTAATGATGTCCGTGAGGCTCATTAGCGGGGCAGTAGCGCAGAGATTGGGAGCGCAGAATGGAAAATCTTGAAGGCTTGGCGGCGGAAGCGGCGGCAAAAATCAGTGCCGCAACAGACGCGCAGGCGCTGGATCAGGTGCGAGTTGAGTATCTTGGTAAAAAAGGTCACATCACTGCGCTATTAAAAGGGCTTGGTGGCTTGTCTGCAGAAGAGCGGCCCGCAGCGGGCGCAGAAATTAACCGCGTGAAAGAGGCTCTGTCTGATCAGATCTCTGAGTCGAAGCTGCGCCTCGATCAAGCCGCTGTTGATGCGCGTCTTGAGGCTGAAAAAATTGATGTCACCCTGTCTGGCCGAGGTCAGCATGCCGGTGGTCTCCACCCAGTAACTCGCACTATAGAGCGCATCAGTGAATTTTTTGGCAGCATCGGTTTTGAGGTTGTTGAAGGCCCAGAAATTGAAGACGATTATCATAATTTTGAAGCGCTAAATATCCCCGCTCACCACCCAGCGCGCGCCATGCACGATACCTTTTACGTTGATGACTCGATGGTATTGCGCACGCATACATCACCGGTGCAGGTTCGTGTGATGGAGAGTAGCGAACCGCCAATGAAATTGATTTGTCCGGGGCGAGTTTATCGCTGCGACTCGGATTTAACCCATACCCCGATGTTTCATCAGGTGGAAGGGTTATTAATAAGCGAAGACACCAGCTTTGCCGATTTGAAAGGTATGCTTGAATCCTTTTTGCGGAGCTTTTTTGAAAAAGAGCTTAGCGTTCGTTTTAGGCCCTCGTATTTTCCGTTTACTGAACCTTCGGCAGAAGTCGACATCCAGTGTGTAATGTGTGGTGGTGAAGGTTGCCGAGTTTGCAGTCACACTGGCTGGATTGAAATACTGGGTTGCGGCATGGTGCATCCGAGCGTGTTTGAGGCCTCTAATATCGACGCCGAGCGCTTCACGGGCTTTGCCTTTGGTCTAGGTGTTGAGCGCTTGGCAATGTTGCGTTATGGCGTGAATGACCTGCGCTTGTTTTTTGAAAACGATCTGCGTTTTCTCGCCCAATTTAAGTAGGCCGGTTTCTGTGTCTGTAGACAGCTTAAGTACCTGCTAACCAAAAGCTTTTAGATGGAAAGAATATGAAATTCAGTGAACAGTGGTTGCGTGAGTGGGTGAGCCCCGCAGTCGATACCGAACAGCTAGCGGCACGGTTGACCATGGCTGGCTTGGAGGTCGACGCAATCGACCCCGTGGCGGGCAAATTCTCGGGTGTGGTGGTGGCGGAAATAATTGCCGTGCAGCCGCATCCCGATGCAGAGAAGTTGCAGGTTTGTCAGGTGAGCGATGGCAACAGCGAAGTCCAAATCGTGTGTGGTGCTGCAAACGCCCGTGCAGGTATTAAAATTCCCCTGGCGACATTGGGGGCGGTATTGCCTGGCGACTTTAAAATTAAAAAGGCTAAGCTGCGCGGCGTGGAATCTTTTGGCATGTTGTGCGCGGAGCAGGAGCTAGGTCTGGCGGAAAAGTCAGATGGCTTGATGGAGCTGCCAGCAGACGCACCGCTTGGGCAGGATATCCGTGACTACCTTAATTTAGATGATGCGGTCATTGAGCTTGGCTTAACCCCAAATCGCGCGGACTGCTTGAGTCTTCGCGGTATTGCCCGTGAAACAGCGGTGCTGAGTGAGTTAGCGTTTGAAGACAAAGCTATCTCTGCAGTGGCAGCCAGCATAGACGACGTATTGCCTGTGGTCGTGTCAGCGGCTGAAGACTGTCCGCGCTATGTTGGTCGTGTCATTCGCAATGTCGATGTTTCTGCGGCCAGTCCGCTGTGGTTGCAGGAAAAGCTGCGGCGCTGTGGTTTGCGCAGCATAGATGCTGTGGTCGATGTCACTAATTTCATTTTATTGGAATTAGGTCAGCCCATGCATGCGTTTGACTTGGATAAAATAAATGGCGGTATTACCGTGCGCCATGCAGCAGCCGGCGAAGTGGTCGCGCTGTTAGATGGTCAGAGCCTCGAGCTACGCGAAGGTGCACTGCTCATTGCCGATGAGAAACAGCCTTTGGCTCTGGCCGGTATTATGGGGGGCGAGCCATCGTCCGTTACCGATGCGACCGAGCACTTATTTCTTGAGGCGGCCTTTTTTGCGCCGGACAAAATCGCGGGTAGAGCTCGTTCCTATGGACTGCATACCGATTCGTCGCATCGCTTTGAGCGCGGAGTAGATTTTGAGCTGCCCGCGCGCGCAATTGAGCGGGCAACAGCTCTAATCCTAGAAATATGCGGTGGCGAAGCCGGTCCAATTAGCTTCGTAGATAGCCAGCTGCCAGCGCGCGAGCCTATTTTGCTGCGTGAAAAGCGTATCGAGAAGCTATTAGGTATGGCTTTAAGTACAAGCGACGTCGAGTCGATTTTGACGGGCTTGGGTATGTCGGTAAGCCCAACTGAGGGCGGCTGGACAGTTATCGCGCCAAGTTGGCGTTTCGATATAAGTATCGAAGTAGATTTGCTTGAAGAGCTGGCGCGGGTCTATGGCTATAACCGACTGCCGATAACACCCATCAGAGATACCTTAACTATTCGCACGGCGCCAGAGAGCAAGCGTGGCTTGCCGCTAGTTCGACAGCAGCTCGTGGCGAGGGGCTACCAGGAAGCGATTACCTATAGTTTTATCGATCCTGCGATGCATGCGGCTCTGTCAGAGGGGGACGTTGGTGTTGAACTGCTAAACCCAATTTCTGCCGATATGTCTATTATGCGGACAAGCTTGCTTCCCGGCTTATTAAAGACCGCGATGCACAATGCCAAGCGCCAGCAATCGCGTATTCGTTTGTTTGAATCCGGTCTGCGGTTTATTAAGTGCGCTGATGGTATGAAGCAAATACCGACTGTTGCTGCTTTACTCACTGGTCGTCGTGAGCCCGAAAGTTGGAGCGAGAATGGCGAATTAGTCGATTTCTTTGATCTAAAAGCAGATCTAGAAAGCCTCTTGTCGGTGTCGAGCGGCACAATATCATTTAGCGCGGCGAAGTATGCCTCGCTGCACCCCGGCCAGACCGCCGATGTTTTTTGCAATGACGTGCGAATAGGGCGAATCGGTGCACTGCATCCGAGCCTGCAATCGCGCTGGGATTTTGTGAATCCGGTATATTTATTTGAGATCGATTTGCAGCCGATCTTAGAGCGCAGTGTTCCGGTATTTTCTGAGTTGTCGCGTTACCCAGAGGTTCGCCGAGACCTCGCTTTGATAGTAGACCGACGGTTAGCTGCGTCAGAGGTGCTGAGTGCGGTTAGAGAATCTGCGGGTGAAAACCTCAGTGACTTGAAGCTATTTGATATTTATCAGGGTAAAGGTATTGATCCTGAACGAAAAAGTTTGGCGCTGGGCTTGACCTTCCGTCATTCATCGCGCACCCTTAACGAAGAAGAGGTGGGTCAATCGGTTGACGCGGTTGTACAGACCTTGAAGGAGGCATTTGGCGCAAGTTTAAGGAACTAGTGTGATGACGTCCCTCACCAAAGCAGAAATGGCTGAACGACTATACGAAGAGCTGGGCTTTAACAAGCGTGAGGCCAAGGAGCTGGTCGAATTGTTTTTTGAACAAATTCGGCACTGCTTGGAAAACAACGAGCAGGTAAAAATATCTGGCTTCGGGAATTTTGATCTTAGGGATAAGAGTCAGCGTCCTGGACGTAACCCCAAAACCGGTGAGGAGATTCCCATTTCGGCTCGCCGAGTTGTGACGTTCCGGCCCGGGCAAAAACTGAAATCCAGGGTAGAGGACTATGCTGGAACCAAGTCATAACGACGAATTACCACCCATACCGGGAAAACGTTACTTCACCATTGGTGAAGTCAGCGATTTGTGCTTGGTAAAACCTCATGTTCTGCGCTACTGGGAGCAAGAGTTCCCGCAGCTTACGCCGGTGAAACGCCGCGGAAATCGCCGCTATTATCAGCACCAAGACGTGCTAATGATCAGACAGATTCGCAGTTTATTATACGAGCAGGGCTATACCATCGGCGGAGCTCGTCAGCGTATGTCGGGCGATACAGCTAAAGATGAATCCTCACAAACCCGCCAAGTTATTCGGCAAATGCTCGGTGAGCTTGAGGAAGTGTTGAAACTATTGAAAAGATAGTTCACTCAACTTATATCTTGGGGTATGATGCTGCCCCTCAAGTCGGGGCGTAGCGCAGCCTGGTAGCGCACCACACTGGGGGTGTGGGGGTCGCAGGTTCGAATCCTGCCGTTCCGACCAAAAACATATAAATATCAATAGTTTGAGTAGGTTGTTTTTTTTGCCTGAACAAAAGTGAACACTAATTTTTGATATTTGAACAAAACTTAGAAGTACTTCTGCATGAAGAGACTTGGCAAGGAAGCTCGTATTCGCCATAAACGGCGCCTGCTGAAGTTCGCAAATCAAGAAATCTCTCCCTCGTCTGGTTTCAGACCACCTGTAAATTTGTATGAAATAGCCTGTCCTCCGGGTTACAAAATCCTGAATGCGCCATTGAATATCTCCATTGAGGGTGCGGAAGTTCAAAGAAGTTTTCTTACCTTCTTTGAACTTCTGAATGATACGGTAAAAGTTGGTCGTGTATTTATATCGTTTCAGAAAACCTGCTCTGCGTCGGCTGCGGGACTTGTTCTGTTTGTCGCGAACATAGATCTGTTGATAGGTACTTACGGGCAAGGTAGATTGGCTTGTTCGTCGCTGGCTGAGAACAAATTCGTTAACCGCGTATTGCGTGTGAGCGGAATAATCACTCTAATTCGTACTGGCGACTATGTTAAATTGGATGGTGGCGTTATTCCCGTTGTCAAAGGTAATACTGGCTCCCAAATACATGACCTGATTGATGCGATACTTAAAACTTATTTTAATGACAAAATAGAGGCTTTGAGTGAGCAAAAGATATCTACTGCCTTAACCGAGGCTGTGCTCAACGTGCAATATCATGCTTATGAGGGGGTGCCGGAGCCTAAAATAGGGCAATCAAAGCCGTGGTGGTTTTTGACAGAGGTTTCAAATCAGACGCTATCATTGGCGCTATATGACTTTGGGATAGGTATCCCTGCCAGCTTGCCTAGAAAGGATTTTTTCGAGAAATTGGCAGCTATTTTTTCAGTAAATGATGATGCCGATATGATAGAGGCATCATTGGAAACGTCGAGAACAAGAACAAATCTCGATCAGCATGGTAAGGGAGGCCGAGATATCAAGGCGCTGGTTGAGACCAGTGCCGGTGCGCATTTAGTGATTTACAGTAACGCTGGTGTATATCAGATATCGCGCAACGGTGAGTCGAACATCTCGAAAGAGAAGTTCTCTATGAAGAAGCCGCTGCGTGGGACGTTGATACAGTGGCAGATCCCTTTAGAGAGTTTTAAGAATGAAGACCATTGATGTCGCGAATGCTTTTTCAAAAAGGCCTTACGGCCGCTATCGAGAGGATGGGCCATTCAGTGGGCAGGACTTCCGAGATAAGCATATCGTCCCAGCCTTAAAGAATATTGGAAATGACAAGCTAAATGTGGATTTGTCTGGATCTCGGCGCTACGGCTCTTCTTTTCTTGATGAAAGCTTTGGTGGTTTAGTCAGGGTGGGATTTGACGTCAAGTTTCTCAAGTCTCATCTCGAGATTACGCATAATGAATTGCCTAGTATTGTTGAGCTATGTTGGTTGTATATCCTGCAGGCAGATAGTAAAGAATGACTGCTGGCGAAGTTGGCTTAGTCATTAGCCTCATTACTTGGGCTATTATTCTTTGGAATACACGTGCGCTAGCTTTTCGGACAGAAACGCGAGCCCTCTGTGAAAAAATTTATACTATCGATGCTTCTGTTAGTGAAAATGCTATAGGTCTTTGGGTTTCAGATATGAAGATCTCTCAAGCAGAAGTTGAGCGGCTACTTATTCAGATAGGTCGTTTGGAAATATATTTGCAGCATCTTGAGAGTAGAGAGTCTGCGTTTAAGCTCCCGGATAATCTTTTGGCTGAGTACCGTGGTTCGCTTACGCATTCCATCGAGAGTGCTGCCAGCTTACCTGAAAATGAAAAACTTGATGCGGCAAACAAGATTGCTGAGGATTCGACGCGATTGCAGCAGCATATTGAAACTAGTTATTTGAATACATACTTAACATTTTTTAAGCGCAACAGGATGGGTTTGCGCAAATAGCACCTAGGTTTTCTCTGTTTAAAACTCCCCACCCATAACCTCTGCAGGCATCACTAACCCAATTTCAGTCCATTTGGTTTCGTGGCCTGCTAGGTATCCTTCCGTTATTTTCTCTTCTGTGTGTGCTATTAGTTGCTGAATGTCTGCGGTGGTGTATCCCGCGCGTCGGTATAGGTCGCTTGATAGGGCGCGCACTTCGTGTAGTCCTGGGCGTGCTGCCGGGGTGTGGGGGTCGCAGGTTCGAATCCTGCCGTTCCGACCAATATTTAGGGGTTGAATTAACCCCTGATATTTTCCTTCTGATTTTCTGTATTTCACCCCTGTTTCGTTAATTTTTCCTGATATCTATCCTAACTGTGTGCTGCCTGGTGTGAATGATGGGCTTTCTACCTTGGCTGAGCAGGCCGTGGTAATTGATTTTGCTTGTCTTTGAATATAGTAACCCCAGCTAAGTAACTGTTAAGTCAATAGTATTGTCATTTATATGATTTTGGTGAAGTGCTAGACTTTTGGGTTGGCAGCTTTTATTCTTCGTCAGACTAAAATTATAAAAATACCTTGGGTGCTTACTTCAAAAAATACGTGTCTTGCTCGCCGTGTTGCATACGCTTGCTTTTGTGATGCCTTAATTGCATTGTGGCGGTAGAGTAATACACAAAATAATAAGAAGAATTTTATGGTTCAAATAGGTGTGTCTCGCCGTACCGCGCGGGGGTTTTCTGTTCAACGTCTCATTGCATTGTTAGCGATTGCGCTGGCATTGGGTGTTATTTCGTTTCTATTGTGGAAAACATTGCGAAATCCGCTCGAAACGGGCTTGCACATCATTCGATTAGAGCAATTGGATACCGCCGCCAAAGCGGATGCTGAGCTCAATCAGCAGATCGCCAGGGGACGGTTATCCCTTGATTCTGGGCCGCAGGAGCTAGAGCTGTCACGAGATCGCTTTACAGTTGCCCAGGAGGCTGTCAGCAGTGGTCAAGCGAGTTTGGCGGGATTGGCGCAGCCGATTGATGCGGCGCTTGCGCATTACAATGCCGTCGCTCAGTCCAAACTTAGTCTTCTCAATGATTACTCTGCCAAGCTGGCACGCTTAGCCCAGCATTTTTCCGTGTTGCGCGTTGCTGGTATTTCACTATTGAGTGCGCCATCTGTGAATGCCTCGGAAGAGCTGCGTAAAAATGTAATGTCTATTTTGCGTGAAGCGACGGCCTACGGCATTCAATCGTCGCCAACGAATGGCGGCTATATTGACGAGCTTGGCCAAGAAATTGTTGCCGCTGAAGAAGGCTTAGCAAATGACGCCGAGCGCGGTGCAGTCAGGCATTTATTGAATACGGTTGATTCTTTGCGCAGCGCCGCTGATCAGCTTCAAGTTTTGACCGAAGAATTTGATGCTGTGCCTAGTGGGCCGGCACTGTACGATTTGCGGACCGCCTACGAGAAACATTTCTATAATTTGCAAAGTACAGCGCGCAGCTATCGGCAAACCCTCGCCGTGTATGCGGTTGCGTTGCTGCTGGCCTTCGGTGTGATCGCGGTTCGATTGCGTTCGAGTTTCTCGACCTTGGACAGTTTGAACAGTGAGTTGCAGAATGCCAACGTCAATCTAGAGCAAATAGTCGATAAGCGTACGCAGGCACTGAGTAAGGCGCTAGACGATCTAAAAATGCAGCAAGGGCAGTTAATTCAGTCGGAGAAAATGGCTTCGCTAGGTCAAATGGTAGCCGGTGTAGCGCACGAGATTAATACCCCGCTAGGTTATGCATCGAGTAATGTCGAGATTGTCAGGGAGACGATGCAGGCTATGGATGGGGAGGTTGATGCCGAGAGTATTCTTGAGTTCGATACTCTTCTTGCAGATACCGAGTACGGTCTAAAACAAATTGCTGAGTTGGTAATGAGTCTGAAAGACTTCAGTCGTGTTGATCGCTCGCAATCGCAGTTGTTTGATTTGAACGAGGGCATCGAGACCGCACTTAAGATTTGCAATAGTCAGCTTAAAGATGGCGTTAAAGTCACAAGAATGTTCGCTGATCTACCGGAAATAAGCTGTGCGCCGTCGCAATTAAATCAAGTGTTCTTGAACCTTATCACCAACGCCGCGCAGGCAATGGACGGCAAGGGGCAAATTTGTATTCGCACCAGTGTTGTTGATGACAATGTGGAAGTGGCGATTAGTGACTCCGGAAGTGGTATGGATGAAGAAACTCGCGCCCATATTTTTGAGCCGTTTTTTACAACCAAACCGGTGGGTAAAGGCACGGGTCTTGGCTTGTCTATTGTGTTCCGTATTATCGAAGATCACGGTGGCACCATTCGAGTGGAATCCGAACTAGGTAAAGGAACGGAGTTTTTTATTCGCCTACCAATAGTGGGTGCGAGTAAAAGCGAAGACGTTATATCAGAGCAAGATGTGGTGGTGCTTGGAGATGCATAAAGTATGAATATGAATGTTGATACTGCGACAGAAGAACCCCGCGCGCGAATTTTATTTGTGGATGATGAACCTCGTATCCTAATAGCGCTGAAAGCATTGTTTAGGCGGGACTACGATGTGGTTACCGCCTCTTCGGGTGAGGCCGCTCTGGAGATTCTCCGGCAGGGTGATGTGGACGTCGTAGTTAGCGATCAGCGCATGCCAGAGATGACTGGCGTGGAGGTTTTACGTAAAGCTAAGGATCTTCGGCCACGGGCGATTCGAGTTCTACTGACGGGCTACTCAGATCTGAGTGCGATCCTGGCGGCGATAAATGACGGTGAGATTTTTCGTTTTATCAATAAGCCTTGGTCAAATGTTGATTTGCGGTCAACTATTGCCGCTGCGGTTAAGGCATCGGCAGTTGATTATGTGAAAGAAACGGTTGCTGCCGAAGAGGATTTAACGGAGCGCGTCCACATCCCAGGTATCGATGATGTCGGCACATTGATTCTGGATGATGATGAATCCACTCGGAACACCTTACAGCGTGTATTGGGTCGCGAGCGTTCGGTTTATACCGCATCGAATCTAGATGAAGGTCTAAACCTTTTAGAGCAGCATAAGATTGGTGTCATTGTGACCGAGATTGCGGTGGGGGGGGAGGTCGTCACTGATTTGCTGGCCGCCTTGCGGCAACACCATCCTAGTTTAGTGGCGATAGTGTTAACCGCAAAATCTGATGCTGAGCAGGGTATTGATCTTATCAACCGTGGCCAGATTTATCGCTTTCTCAGTAAGCCCGTCAGCGAAGGTTTATTGCGTGGCAGCGTTAACTTGGCGATGCGAAGATTTGAAATATTACAAAAGCATCCCGCGCAAACCTTGCGTCTTGCAGCAGAAGCTACACCGACTCCGCCGCCACAGTCTGATCGTCGCGGTGTGTTTCAGAGAATTGGGCGCTTGTTTGGTATGACGGCATGAGCAATTTTTGGGGAGTTGCTGAATGAATGATGCAGTAGGCACAATTGAGCAAAAACTGGGGTTGGGGCAGTCCGCAGAGTCGGTGATCGCGATCGCCCTCCTGTGCGTTTGTGCGGCGGCGGGATTGGCTGCGTGGTTGCTTTCCGGTGATGAGGCACCTGCGTTTAGCGCCGATAAAAGTGTGGTCGCGAAGGTCGCGACTGTGCAAGGTAATGAAAAATTGCAGTCTGAAGAGCAGGCGGTACTGGCTGAATGGCAGAGTCGCTTAGATGGCGAGTTTAGTCAGCGCGAACAAAATTTACGGCAACAGGCGCAGTTGGTGACTATGCAGCAGCAATCTGAGGCTCTGGCAATGGCGCAAGCTTCAGCGGAAGCTGCAGCTCGTGCTGCTGAGGTCGCTGAGGCGAGAGCGCAAAATGCTGAGAAAGAGCGTCAAGCGGCCTTAGCTAAAATGCGCGAAAAACCCGCTGACGTAGCGGCGGCTGAAGTAAAGACTCAGCCCAAGCTTGCATCGGCGTCGTTGCCTGTTAGTTCTGCGCCGGCAGTGAATACCGCGACTGTGCCGGCAAGTATTGACTGGAGTAGTTGCGCGCGTCCGGAATACCCTGATGAATCAGTTCGTTTTGGTCAGCAGGGTACGGTAACTATGTCGTTTTCGGTTGACGCTGAAGGTAATCCTAGCGATGGTAGGGTCGTTGACTCCAGTGGGACGCGACGTTTGGATTATCGCGCCTTATCTGCTTTATCACGCTGTCAGTTTGAGCCGGAGCGGGTAAATGGCACCGCGGTAGCATCCTTGGCCCAAGTGCGTTTTACCTGGAAGCTGACGCGTTAAACGGCGGGGTTTTCAGGTTTGCTGCCATGTGTTGGGTAGCTGATCTTTTAAGCGGTAGGCGAAGGCAATAATTTCGGCTACTGCGATATACAGTTCTCTCGGTATTTCATTGTCGAGCTCAACCCGCGATAACAATTGTATCAACTGACTATTTTGGTAGATTGGAATGTCGTGTTGAGTCGCAATTTCAAGTATTTGACGCGCAACTTCCCCCTCTCCCTTGGCACTGACGATAGGTGCATTTTGTCCGTCGTAGTGTAGCGAAACGGCAATTTCTCCTGGCTTATTCGTGTTCATGCTTGGGTATCCAATAAAGCCTTTGAATAGGCCTCTGATGCATTAATGGTAATCTTTTCGCTGAGGCATTGTACGCTTTGAGTGTTCACTCCTTGTGCCTCTAGAGCTTCCACGAGCTCGTGTTGCTTTCGCTCTATCAATTTACTGGTTGCCTTGTTTTCGGCAGTGAAGCGAATATCGAGCTCGGGTGCTTGTGATACTCGGACGCAAATAGGCCCTAGGCCCGGTAAGTCAAAGCTTAAGTTAATAGCCCAGTTATGTTGAGGCTTATCCGCCGACTTCTCGGCGTGTTGCTGTTCGTGCTCGGTTTGTTCAAATTTATGCAAATGGAGTTGCCATACATCAATGCCGTCATTGCCGCGGACTGGAAGTTCCACCATATATTGCGCTTGTGATTTATCGCTTTGCTGCAGATGCAATAGTTGATGAGACTCTTGGCGGGCGAGGCTGCCTCGCACATCTCGCAATACTTGCTGCAGCACCTCAAGCTCAGCATCGGCAAATTGAATACTTGCTCCTTGACGGCTTTGCGGGCGAAGCTCACCGGGTAATTCGGGCTTGGTAGGCTTGTCGGTGACGTTCTGGGGATAGTGCTCGACGGTTGTCTTGTTGTTCGGATACCCAGAATTCAATAGCGGGCTTGACCTTGATTGCGGCGCATATTCTTTCGCTAGCGTTGATCGCTTTGTTATCGAGCCGTCGCCATGAATGGTAGATTCTGTGGCTGGTTTACTAGCTGCCAGCTGGGTAGTAATTTGCCGGCTGAGTTTTAATAGTGCCTGCTTTAAATCTCCAGTAGGTGTTTTACCCTGCGCTAATTGGCTCTCTAGAAACAAGCCACTTTGCATGATGGCTTGGCGTAATTCGGCCGGATTGGACGATTGCGCTTTGCTCGCAATAGCTTCAATGAACTCTTTGCCTAGTGTTGCCAGCGGGTGCTGTTTGGGTAAATTGCTTAGTTTGCCAAGGTTGGCTAATAGATGGCTTACGCTTTGTTGTTGAGGCAGCGCGGCGCGCAGTTGGCTTTGGATCAGGCCGATCTCCCCTTTAAGTATTTGTAGTTGAGGTCTTTGCTTATGATCTTTTCCGGTAACCTGTAGTAATAGTTTTTCGCCATGGCGAAGCGCCGTTTGGCTTTCTGCCATTAGCTTTAAATTCCCAGACGCTAACTCATAGAGATGTTCTGCACGCTGGCCCACGACAACGGCTGTTAACACGCGATCAATAGCCAATACAGGCGCAGGTCCCGCTGGCCTATTAAATGCGGCGGGCTGGGTGGCAAAGCTGGGATTGATAATGACCATTTCTATATCGTGTCCGCAGATCTCATGGGGTACGTGCACCTTATCGGCAGGAAATCGCTGTGCTTTAGGGTTATTTGTTTTATATCGTGTGCGATATTATTGCCTGAGATATAAATATCTGTTCTAATGGCCTGGAGTAAGATTTGTACTGTTGTACTGTTGCACTGGTAGCGAACCGAGGGAAATGAAAATGACAACACTATACGATTTTGAAATAGCGAATTTACAAGGCAAACCTCTAGACTTGTCTGCATATAAAGACAAAGTGGTCCTTGTGGTGAATACCGCTAGCAAATGTGGTCTCACCCCTCAGTATGAGGGTTTGCAGGCTTTATATGAGAAATACAAGGATCAGGGTTTGGTGATTCTTGGGGCGCCCTGTAATCAATTTGCCAATCAAGAGCCGGGCGATGCGAATACCATTGAGGGTAGCTGTTTGATCAATTATGGGGTCAGTTTTCCCATTACTGAGAAAATTGATGTGAATGGCAAAAATGCGCATCCGCTGTTTGCCTATTTAAAAAAGGCGGCACCGGGGACCCTGAGTAACGCGGTGAAGTGGAATTTCACAAAATTTCTGGTGGGTAAAGATGGATTGGCGATAAAGCGTTTTGCGCCAACAACGAAGCCCGAGAGCATTGCCGCCGATATAGAGGCCGCATTAGCCGCATGAGTCAGGTCTTGGTCGATACCGTGCCACCGCAGCTGCAGTTGGAAAATCAATTGTGTTTTCCCTTGTATGCGGCCTCGAGAATGATCACGCGTTTATATCAGGATAAATTAACGCCGCTGGGCCTAACATATCCACAGTATATAGTGATGATGATTCTGTGGGAGCGCGCACCGTGTGCGGTGAAGGTGGTAAGTGAGCATGCGATGCTGAACACTAACACTCTGACGCCGCTGTTAAAGCGATTAGAGCAGCAGGGCTTTATTCGTCGCAGTCGCAGTGTTGACGATGAGCGGGTTGTCATGTTGCACCTCACCGAGCTCGGCAGGGGTTTACGTGACGACTGTGAATGTGTGCCGCAGGCTTTGCTTAATAAGTTGGCGGTGAGCGAGAGCGATATTGTGCAGCTTCGGGATTTATTAAGCCGGCTGTTGCCTTTGCTCAGCGCTGGCGTTAATGACGATTAGCAAATCTTCGCTATAACAAAACGGGCTCCTGGGAGCCCGTTTCTCGTTTCGCCTTAAGCGAAGTGCTTAGCTAAACGCTTTAATGATGTTACCCAGCATTTCTTTCGCATCACCGAACAGCATCCGCGTGTTCTCTTTAAAGAACAGGGGATTGTCGATACCGGCAAAGCCAGAAGCCATTGAGCGCTTCATCACAAACACATTGCGCGCCATGTCGACGTTAATGACCGGCATACCGTAAATTGGGCTGCCTTCCATTTCACGTGCTGCAGGGTTAACCACGTCGTTGGCGCCGATAACAATCGCCACGTCGAAGGTGTCCATGCGCGGGTTAATGGCGTCCATTTCCAGTAGCAGGTCATAAGACACGTCAGCTTCTGCAAGCAGTACGTTCATGTGACCCGGCATGCGGCCAGCAACAGGGTGAATAGCGTAAACCACTTCGGCGCCATTCTTTTCCAGTAGCTCTTGTAGCTCTTTGACCACGTGCTGAGCCTGTGCGACCGCCATACCGTAACCGGGCACGATAACAACGCTAGCAGCCGCTTCGAGCACGTAGTAGGCGTCTTCAGCGGTCATGGCCTTGGCTTCGCCTTCGATTTTGGCGGCCGCGCCACCTGCAGACACGGCGCTGAAGCCGCTGAACAAGACATTGCTCAGCGAGCGGTTCATCGCCTTACACATGATTTGCGTCAGGATAATACCGCTGGCACCAACCAGTGCACCGGCTACGATCAGGATGATGTTGTTGATCGCGATACCCGCCGCACAGGCCGCCAAGCCTGAGTAGCTGTTTAGCAGAGAGATAACCACCGGCATATCGGCACCGCCGATAGGAATAACCAGCATGATGCCCAGTAGCAATGACAGGCCAATCACCACATACAGATATATAGAGGTGGCGGGGCCAGTGCTAATGGTGAACATCACAGACGCCGCAATGATGGCGATAATCAGCAATATGTTAAAAATACGCTGACCGCTAAAGACCATCGCTTTACCAGAGATGCGCTCGCTGAGCTTGCCCCAGGCAACCATACTGCCCGAGAACGTCACGCCGCCGATCAGAATCGACAGGACGATGGTGATCAGTTCAAAGGTCGTTGCTTCAAAGCCGTAAAGTGCCGCCCAGCCCACGAACAAGCTAGCAACACCACCAAAGCCGTTGAACAGCGCCACCATTTCCGGCATGCCGGTCATTTCGACGCGGCGCGCAACGAGGGCGCCAATGAGGCCGCCGACCACAACACCGGCAATAATCCATTTGTAGTCAATAATGCTTTGATCAAGCAGAGTGATAACAACCGCGATAAACATACCCAGCGCAGAGACCAGGTTGCCTTTGCGCGCGGTCGCTGGTGAGCCCAGCATTTTAAGACCAAAAATAAACAGCACGGCTGCTGCCACATAGGACAGGTTAACCAGTAATTCGATACCCATTACTTAGTGCTCCCTTTTTTCTTGAACATAGCCAGCATGCGGTCAGTCACCATATAACCGCCGATCACGTTAATGGTGGCCATTGTCACCGCAATGGTGCCAAGAATAGTGGACAGTACCGCGTGTTCAGCGCCGGCCGAGGTCAGTGCGCCGACGAGGGTAATACCCGAGATCGCGTTTGAACCTGACATCAGTGGCGTGTGCAGGGTGGCAGGGACTTTATTGATCAGCTCAAAGCCTAAAAATATAGACAGCATTAAGATGAAAGCGAGAAATACTATTTCCATCATCTTCTCCTAGTTAATCAGGTTTTTAATGGTTTCGTTAACGATCTCGCCGCCGTGGGTAATCACACAGCCTTGCAGAATATCGTTTTCCATGTCGATAACCATTTTCTTGTCATCGCCGCTCCAGCCTTCATCAACGAGGTTGAAGAGGTTGGACGAATACATTTGGCTGGCATCGCGGCTAACAAAGTTAGACCAGTTGCCGTCGCCGATAATAGTCACACCGTCAACCACAACGGTTTGGCCTGCTACCGAGCCCTCAACGTTGCCGCCGCTTTCCGCTGCCATATCGACAATCACAGAACCGGGCTTCATACCCTTGATCATGTCGCTGGTGATAAGCACGGGTGGTTTGCGACCAAACAGCTGAGCCGTGGTAATCACGATATCTGAGTCTGCAATTTGCTTCTTTTGGCCTTCAAGCTGGAGTTTCATTTGCTCTTCGGTCAGGGCAACCGCGTAACCGTCTTTGGTCTGGCCGGTTTCGCCTAGATCGATATCGAGGAATTTGCCGCCTAGAGAGCGGACCTGCTCGGCAACAACCGAGCGGGTGTCAAACGCAACCACTTTGGCGCCGAGGCGCTTTGCAGTTGCAATGGCTTGCAGACCGGCTACGCCAGCACCGATGATGAAGACGGTAGAGGGCTTTAAGGTACCCGCGGGTGTCATCATCATAGGCAGAATGCGGGGCAATCTCGTGGTGGCAAGTAATACCATCACATAACCCGCCAAACTTGCTTGCGAACTCAGTGCATCCATCTTTTGTGAGCGCGTAGAGCGTGGAATCATTTCCATGCTGATGGCGCTAACGCCGCGATCACGAAACGCCTTAATTAAGCTGTGTTCGTTAAATGGATCCAGATAGCTGACGTGGATGCAGCCAGATTTCATTTGTCCAATTTCATCAAGCGTTGGCTTGCTGATACGTAAAATAATATCGGCGCTAGACAGCACGGTATTGCGGTCAGCGATAACAGTGGCGCCAGCGTCGGTGTATTCCTCGTCGCTAAAACCGCTGCCTAAGCCCAAGCCCGCTTCGATTTGAATCGTTGCACCGGCCCTGATTAGCTTTTTGGCATCTGTCGGAATGATCGCAACGCGGTTTTCGCCGCTCGCGAGTTCTTTTGGGATTCCTATGAGCATTGTTGTAGATCCATTGTGGTTAACAATTTGGTATTGGGTAAAACCGCGTAGGATATTACAACTAGCTTTAAGAAGCGATAAAAGTGTGGTTTAACTCAGTAGTCAATTCCAATAAAAAGCTCCATAAATTAAGGTGATAGCGCCATGTATTTACTCAATAGTACTGCTCGGGACGGTTGATGTTAGGCAGATGTACTTATGGTGGTCGCATCGTTCCGCGAACTAGACTGGTGAGGTAATTTGTCTATTTTGAGTGAGGTCGGGGCACAAGCTTAAAGAGAGCTAGTTTGTTTATGTCCAAAATCTCACTCAGTTACCCACTTGGGTCGTAAATGCCTAATCGCACCTTGATCTTGATAATCCCGCTGGCCTTAACTTACTTCGCTATTGGCAAGTTGGCACTGCTCCTCGCTATACCCCCTGGGTATGCCACCGCAATCTGGCCTTCGGCAGGTATTGCCTTATCTGCCATTCTCTTGAAGGGCTACCGTCTTTGGCCGGGAGTTCTGCTGGGCTCGTTTTTAGTAAATGTCGACGGAATGCCAAGTCTGTCGTCGTCATTCTTAACTTCTTTTTTCGTACCCATGGTTATCGCTACCGGCGCTGCTCTTCAAGCAGTGCTTGGTGCTTGGCTAATTCGTAGATATATAGGCAGCAGGATTTGTCTTGACAGTATTAGTGAGGTTTTTAAGTTTCTTGTATTCGCGTGTGGAGTAAGTTGCGCTGCGAGCGCCAGTATTGGCACCACTGCTTTGCTGTCCGCAGGGTTATTGCCTGCAGAAAATTATATATTCAACTGGTTTACGTGGTGGGTCGGCGACGGTCTCGGGGTGATGATTACTTCGATTCTGATCTTTGTGTATTTTGGGGAGCCAAGAGCTGTTTGGCGCAGCAGAAGACGGGTTCTACCGTTGGTTCTTGTCAGTGTTTCTCTGGTTGTCGTTACCTTGTATGTTTTGGGCAGTCGCTGGGAGCTGTCGCGCCAGCAGGGCGAGTTTAGGCGATATAGCCAACAAATTTTTAACGCAGCACAATCAAAAATCGATACCCATATTGATGACTTGCATGCGGTAAAGGCCTTTATCGAGGTGTCTGGCGGGCTTTCACGTGAGACTTATGAAGCTTTCGTGAAAGGGTTTTTAGACCGTAATGCGGGATTTCAGGCCATAGTCTGGGTGCAGCGAGTAGGTGCAGCAGAGCGTTTGGCGTTCGAGGCCTCAATCGGCGATGAGCTCGGCGCGCCGGTAACTATAATGGGCCGGGATCAAGATGGCAGCATGATTGTGCAGCCAGTCAAAGACGATTATTTCGTCATTCGATATATAGAGCCTATGGCAAAAAATGTAGGCGCTTTGTCTTATGATATTAGTTCAACTGAGCTGGTTCAAAATGCACTATCTCGGGCTTCTCTGTCCGGGATGCCGGCAACGACTGGGCCAATTTCTTTGGTGCAGGAGAGAGATGGACAGTTAGGTTTAGTTGTTTATCTGCCCGTGAATGCAGTCTCGTCGACGATGGGGGGCGGTGACTTGTCGGGTTATGTTGCGGGCGTTTATAGAGTGCCGGATTTAATGGCAGTATTACTGCCCAGGGCCGATTTACGAAATCTTTCTGGGGCGGTTTCTAGTTTAGATGGTAGTGGAAAAATATATTCAATTAATTCCTTGGACTCTAAACAAGCTTTGTTTTCGGATTCTGCGGTTTTGCATTTTGCCGATATTGACTGGCTTTTCGAGGTAGAGGCCGATCAAGGTTTTCTGGTTGGTAGTCGGTCCATGGTGCCGTGGACAATGTTGGTTGCTGGCTTGCTGTTTACCGGTCTATTGGGGATGACATTTTTAGTGCTTACTGGGCAAAAGCATAGATCCGATGTCGCCGGTGCAAAGCTCAAAGAGATGTTGCTTAAACTTCGAGAGACCCAAGATCACCTGGTGGAATCTGAGAAAATGGCTTCATTGGGAGGGTTGGTAGCGGGCTTTGCTCATGAGCTAAATACGCCACTTGGTATTGCGATCACGGCAGAATCAACCTTGCAGTCCGACCTTGGAAAATTGCGCGCGGCATTGGACGGCTCTGACTCACTAGCCCCGGTTGCCGAGACTTTATCGAGAATGCAGGAGGCGTCTCGCATGGTACTTTCTAATGTACAGCGAGCCGGGGCGCTAATTATGAGTTTTAAACAAGTGTCGGTTGATCAAGCAACAGCCGAGATCCGCGACATAAATTTACATGAATATTTAACGGATGTACTAAGTCATTTGTCATCCAGTTACCGCAGCGGCGGGCATAATGTGTCACTCGATTGCCCTAAGGATATTAGGATCCAAACCGTGCCGGGTGGAGTGGCGCAGGTGCTTATGAACTTATTGAGCAATAGCCTTACTCATGCTTTCCCATGCGGTAAGAGCGGAAATATTTGCCTGAGTGTGTGCAAGAGATATGACCATGTTGTGCTTAGATTCAGTGATGATGGTATTGGTATTCCTGTTGCAGATCAGAAAAAAGTGTTTGAGCCCTTTTATACAACTCGTCGCGGTGCTGGTGGCACCGGCTTGGGGCTGCATATCGTTTATAACACCGTGAAACGCCAGCTCAGGGGGCGGATTTCGGTAAATAGTCAGCCGGGCGGTGGGACGGTTATCGAGATAGTGTTACCCCTTATGATTAATGATTTTGCCTCGCAGGGGGAGGAATTCAGCTCCGTTGTTTAGAGAGGGGAGCGTTATGATCCCTAGGGTTTGGTCTTGATGCCGTCAAATAATAAATCAAGAGATTTCGCGACATACTCAGTTGAAAGTCCTGGTGGCGGGGAGCTCAGGTGGTGATGAAACAAACCAATAATATGGGTGTGGGTATGAATGGCGACGCATTCGGGGTTTAAATCGGCTCTTATTAACTTGGCTGTTTGCGCGTTATTGAAAAACCGCTGTAGTCTAATCGTTGCTAATTTGCGGTCGTTGCGAATTCGTTGCGTAAGTGATTCACTTTCATTGCACAGGGAGTACCTGAACACAAATCGTGTTATTTGCTCGAGTGCTGCTAGTTTGTTGGTGCGTTCAAAGGCGTCGACAATCACGTTTTTTAGCATATCCAAGGATAGGGTTTCATGGATGCTGGCATTGCCGAGTGCTTCCAGCGCTGCATCGGTGGGTGCGCCAACACTGTCCATCATGGCTTCGATTAAGTCTTCTTTATCTTTGAAGTGCCAGTAAATTGCGCCGCGGGTCACTCCAGCCTCGCCTGCAATGTCAGTTAATCTTGTACGAGTAATACCTTGAATTGCAAAGAGTTTGCCGGCGGCGTCAAGGATGCGCGCACGAGTAACTTCTGCATCGGCTTTAGATCGTCTCATTTATAGCTAACCCAACTATTATGTGTAGTGTTATGTTTTACAGAAACATCACTTTACATACATGCATGCATGTATGTAAAGTGATGTTCATATCTCCTTATGTGTGAGGCGTTTGCTAGTGCTTTCTTTTTCGTCCCGTTTTATTGCCGTCCTACTTTCATCTTTTACGCTCTTTGCTCTTGTTGCTTGTAGTAAAGAGAATCCCGCTCAGCAAGTTCTTCCTCCCATTCAGGTGAATGTGCTTCGCGCGGTTGAGCACTCGGTGCCGATTGGCGGGCTTTACCCTGGGCGGACCGTGGGTTCTAAGGAAGTGCAAATTCGGGCGCGTGTCGAAGGTATTTTATTACGCCGCGCGTATACCGAGGGACAGGCCGTCGCGGCTGGGCAGCTGTTATTCGAGATTGACGCCGCGCCGTTTGTGGTGGCATTGAACCGCGTGAAAGCGCAACTGGCTCAAGCGAATGCTAGTTTATCAGCCGCTGAGCGTCGCTGGCAGCGTGCGCAGGAGTTGATTAAAACCAATGCCATTAGCCGTCGTGAACGCGACGATACTGAATCCGATCTGGATTTTGCTAAGGCTGCGGTAAAGCTGGCTGAAGCAGAAGTGCAGGCGGCAAAAATTAATCTTGATTACACCCAGGTGAAAGCGCCAATCGCGGGAATCACCAGTCGCGAGGCCGTTTCAGAAGGTAGTTTGGTCGGTCCAGAAAATAGCTTATTAACGACTATAACCCAGCTTGACCCGCTTTGGATTAACGTGTCATTGCCGGATAAATTAGTGCTAGGCGTACGGCAAATGATTGATCGAGGCGAAGCGGCATTTGAAGGCAAGCGGGAAGTAGAAGTCCTTGTTGGTCAAGGTGAGACGTATCCGTATTACGGCCAGGTAAATTTCACCGAAAGTGCCATTGATCGCAGAACGGGAACGGTGCAGTTGCGCGCCATTATTCCTAACCCTGATGGCACCTTATTACCCGGACAGTTTTTACGCGTTAAGTTGCATGGTTTAATAAGCCTTAATTCGATAGTGTTACCTGCACGCGCAGTATTACAGGGCGCACAGGGGACATACGTCTATAAAGTGGGTAGTGACAATCAGGCAGAAATGCTCAGCGTTACCTTAGGTATGGACGCAGAAGACGGCGTCATTATTGAGTCAGGTATTGATGCCGGTGATCTTATTGTGGTCGATGGTGTCTCGCGAGTTCAACCCGGCGCAGCTCTTTCGCCCAACGAGCTTGAGGTTCCTGCGGCGGACCCGATACCGAGCGAGGCGGTAGTAATAGATTCTGGTAAGCCAGATTCCCCGCGAGCGGACGCGTCTGCGGTGGCGGGGGAGGCGGAGTGAGCGCACGTTTCTTTATTGAGCGCCCGGTACTATCAATAGTTATATCCCTTATGATTTTACTTGGTGGTGCGACAGCAATGAGTCGTCTGCCCATTTCTTTATACCCGGAGTTTTTGCCGCCAGAAATTGTCGTTTCAGCTAACTATCCGGGCGCCAATGCGGAGACAATTGCTGAGACCGTAGCCGCACCGCTAGAGCAGCAAATAAACGGCGTTGACGGTATGTTGTATATGTCTACGCAAGCGTCGGCCTCTGGCTCGGTAAGTATCAGCGTGGTATTTGCGACAGGAACGGATCCGGATCAAGCTGCAATCAACGTGAGTAACCGCGTTGCGGTAGCGGAAAATCGCTTGCCGGAAGCGGTAAAGCGATTGGGTATTCAAGTCAGTAAGCGCTCTTCAAATATTCTGATGATTTACGCGCTGACATCGGATTATCCGCAGTACGATTCAATCTATCTAAGTAACTACGCTCTGCTAAATATTGTTGACGAACTGCGTCGTTTACCTGGTATTGGTGACGCTCGCTTAATGGGTGCAAAAGATTACTCGATGCGGATTTGGCTGCAGCCAGATCGCCTCGCAGAGTTTGCCCTAACACCAGCGGATGTGGCGCAAGCGGTGCGGGAGCAAAATGCGAATTTTGCGGCGGGAAAGTTTGCAGCTGAACCTCTGGTTCAAGATACGCCGTTCACCTATACGGTCACGACTCAGGGGCGTTTAGCAACGGTATCCGAATTTGAAGATATTATTTTGCGTACAGATAATTCAGGTGCCACCTTGCATTTGGGAGATGTTGCTCGTGTCGAGCTGGGCGCAAAGGACTACGCATTCCAAGGTGCATTTAATGGCCAGCCCGCTGTGCCGGTGGCGATGTATTTGCAGCCCGGCGCTAACGCTTTAGAAACGGCGAAGCAGGCTCAAGAGGTGTTAGAGCATGTGCGAGCAAAGTTACCTCCGGGAATTGAGTTAACTTTGGCATTTGACACAACGGTCTTCGTAGAGCATTCGATTAAAGAAGTCATTATTACATTCTTAGAGGCGCTGGTACTGGTTGTACTAGTCATGTTTATTTTCTTGCAAAACATACGCGCAACTATTATTCCCCTGCTGGCGATTCCAGTGTCAATCATTGGTACATTTGCCGGGCTTTATATTGTCGGTTTTTCCATTAATTTATTGACGCTGTTTGGCTTGATACTCGCTATCGGTATCGTTGTCGACGACGCTATTATCGTGATCGAAAATGTCGAGCGAATAATGGAAGAGCAGCACGTAGACGCCGACACGGCGGTTAAGCGGGCCATGGAAGAAGTCTCTGGACCATTAGTAGCTATTGTTCTGGTCCTGTGTGCGGTGTTCTTACCGGTTATCTTTATGGATGGTTTAACTGGAGAGATGTACCGCCAGTTTGCTGTGGCCATTTCCGTTTCCGTTATTCTGTCGGGAATTGTGGCGTTAACCTTGACGCCTGCGCTGTGCTCAATGCTGTTAAAAAGCAAGGTGCACGCGCCGGCTAGTACCGGCTTTCTGGGTGGGTTTAATCGCTGGTTTGCTGTGCTTCGCAACGGCTATGTGAACGTCACCAGGGCGATTATAGAGCGCCGTCGCATCGGTTTAAGTGTGTTTGCCGGTTTGATGTTGGGGCTGTGGTATTTGTTCAGTATTGTGCCAAGCAGTTTAGTGCCGAGCGAAGATCAAGGTTACATCATGATGGCGTATAAGACGCCACCAGCCGCCTCTTTGTCGCGGACCATGGCGGTGACGGATGTCATGAACACGCGCATTCTAGAGCAGGATGAAGTGCGCAGCCTGATAACTTTCTCCGGCTTTGATTTACTGGCGTCGGCACAAAAGACCAATGCCGGCGTGTCATTTATTATGCTAAAAGATTGGGACGAGCGCCTGGAGGCAAGGCAGAGCTCAGATGGGATGGCCAAAAGTTTACCCAGGCTCGGCGACGATCTATTAGATGGTCAAATGTTCGCCTTTAATCCACCGCCGATTCTTGGTTTGAGCAGTACGGGGGGCTTTGAATTTTATGTGCAAAATCGCGGTAGCAGTGACTTCATTGAAATGGACAAGCAGCTGCAAGCCTTTCTGGCTTTAGCGAATAAACAGCCTGAATTGGTTGGTGTAAACACTACCTTCGATATTAATACACCCCAATACCGACTGACGCTCGATCGTGAGAAAGCCTTGAGCTTGGGCGTGCCAGTGGCGGATGTGTTCAGCACAATGCAGGCGACGTTCGGCAGCTTATACGTCAATGATTTCACCTTGTATGGCCGCAGCTTCCAGGTAAACCTTCAGTCAGAAGAGGACTTTAGAACCTCACCGGATGATTTAGGGAAGGTCTTTGTGCGGGCAGACTCGGGCAGTTTAGTGCCACTGCGCTCGCTGCTGCAGGTTGAGCGTATTGTCGGACCTGACACGGTTAGTCGCTTTAATGGTTTTTCCGCCGCGAAAGTGATGGGTAGCCCGGCGGAAGGTTATAGTTCTGGTGACGCTTTAGCTGTATTAGAGCGAGTTGCGGCCGAAGCCTTGGGTCCCGATTTTGATTTGGGGTGGGTGGGCAGCTCATATCAGGAAAAGGCGTCTAGTGGTTCCGGTAGTCAAGCTTTTGTATTAGCGGTGTTGATGGTGTTTTTGATTCTGGCGGCCCAGTACGAGCGCTGGATAATTCCCGCTGCGGTTATTTTGGCTGTGCCGTTTGCGTTGTTGGGCGCCATATTGGCAACGTGGATGCGAGGCTTGGAAAATGACATTTATTTCCAGATCGGCCTGGTCTGTTTGATCGGTTTGGCGAGTAAAAATGCCATATTGATAGTTGAATTTGCCATGCAAAAACAGCGACAGGGAATGACTATTGCGGATTCGGCCGTTGAGGCAATTAGATTGCGCTTCCGCCCCATCGTGATGACTTCACTGGCATTTACCTTGGGCTGCTTACCTTTGGCTTTGTCCAGTGGTGCGGGCGCTGCTAGTCGCATATCACTAGGTACCGGCGTGATCGGCGGCATGTTGCTGGCGACCTTTTTGGCGACGGTATTTGTGCCGCTGTTTTATGTCTTGCTTGCGACGCTCGGCGAGAAAGTAAAACGCAGTAAATGATGTAAGGGTAATTCTTGCAGGGCGGTCTAGCTGCCCTGCATTCTATCTCCGTAATCCCAGCTTGATAAGGTCTTCGTTTCAAGTTTGATGACATATTCATCAGCACTTCTGCTCAATAACCATTTCTTCAAGCTGGGCTGTGAATCCCCGACATAGCGATCGATCAGCTTAGTCAGTACCAGTCCATTGCTGTCTTTTGCGAGAGTGGCAATGGCCTTGCCTCTTACGCCGCAATACGGCAAATTATTGACAGACACGTCGAAGGCGCAGTGTGGATTGTTTTTTAAAACGCGGATGATTTTTGCAGATGCATGGCTCGCACAAAGAATTTGCTCACCGTCGACGATATACCAAAGCGAACATACTATTGGAAAACCGTCGCTATCTATAACCGCCAACCTTAGCGGACTGTATTGCTCCTTCAAAAATGTCAGTGCATCCATGTCGTGGTTTCTCGCTCTGATTATTGTGTACAGGCAGGACGAAATTTAAGCTTTCGCTAGTCGAATCCCACCATCTTCGATCGCTATACGTTGTTGCTTGTAAAGACGACCAATAGCTTGTTTAAAAATTTTCTTACTGACGCCAAATTGGGCGTAAATTTCCTCTGGCGGACTTTTGTCTCCCACGTCTAGAAAGCCGTTGTTGGCTTCTAGTTGAGCGATGATATTACTGGCAATGTCATTGTTAGTTACCGCCGTAATGGGCTGCATGCTTAGGTCGATGCGACCGTCATCGCGGACTTTTTTAACATAGGCGGTTAAGATTTCTCCGCGGCGTAGTGGGCGAACCAGGTCGCTGTCGTAAAGTAAACCCCAATATTGGTTTTCTATCACTGCCTTGTAGCCCAGTTCAGTTTTGTTGCCGACGGTGACCTTGAAAGATTGCCCGCGTTGAAGATGTGGCGCGGTGTCTTCAATAAATTCGTCAAGCTTCATTGAGGCAACAATGCGATAACTTTTATCGAGGTAGATTTTGACCAGTACGTTTTTGCCAGCAATGACCTCACCCATATGTTCCGCATAGGGCATGAGCAATTCTTTTTCTAAACCCCAGTCTAGAAAGGCACCGGTATCGTTCACTTGCGACACCTTAAGCAATATCACATCGCCGAGTTGTCCAAGGGGTGTTTTGGTGGTGGCGATTAAGCTGCCATCGCTGTGGTGATGAATAAATACGTTTAGCTCATCGCCTAGCTCGCAGTTTTCCGGTGCATTTTTCCGGCTTAAGAAAATATCCCCTAGCTTGCCACCGTCTAAATAAAACCCTGCTGGGGTGTGACGGCTAATTTTAAAGCGGCTAGTGCGACCGATCGCGGTCATGGGGTAGTCCTCATGCGGGGATAAAAAAATATAGTGGGATTATACGCTAGCTGGCGCAGCTATGAGCGAAAATATGGCTGACAAAATAAGAGGGGTATTGCAAAGCGTGGCCAGAAAAACACTGGCCGCGTGAGGGCTTGCTAATTAGACGAGTTCAATCGCTACCGCAAGGGCTTCACCACCGCCAATGCAAAGTGAGGCGATACCGCGTTTTTTACCGTATTGCTTCAGTGCGTACATCAGGCTGATGATGATACGAGCGCCGGTTGAACCAACGGGGTGGCCTTGTGCACATGCGCCGCCGTGTACGTTAACTTTGGCATGGTCGAGCTCCAAGTCGCGAATTGCCAACATGGTTACCATGGCAAAGGCTTCATTTATTTCCCAAAGGTCGACGTCGTCTTTGCTCCAGCCCGTTTTTGCCAATAGTTTTTGCATTGCTCCCACTGGCGCGGTGGTGAAGAGCGCTGGCTCTAAAGATTGGCGAGTGTGGGCTACGATGCGTGCCATAGGTGTCGCGCCGGTTTCCTTGAGCGCTTTCTCGCTCATTAAGACCATTGCTGATGCGCCATCAGAGATTGAGCTGGCATTTGCTGCAGTGATGGTACCGTCTTTCGCGAAGGCGGGGCGCAAGGTCGGAATTTTTTCAATGGACGCTTTGAGCGGTTGTTCGTCGTCAGTGACGATAGTTTCGCCGCTGCGCGAGCTAACCGTTACCGGTGCTGTTTCTGCTTTCAGTGAGCCATTTTTAATCGCGGCGCAGGCGCGGTTTAGCGACTCAATTGCGTAAGCGTCCATTTGCTCACGGGTAAATTCATTGTCGTCGGCGGTTTGCTGCGCAAAACTGCCCATCATTCGGCCCGAGTAGGCATCTTGTAAACCGTCAAAGAACATATGGTCTTCAAAGCCTTTGGCGCCGGTGCCAACGCCTTTGCGGGCGTTCAATACAATATGTGGCGCATTGGTCATGCTTTCCATGCCGCCGGCGACGATGATGTCGCAGCTACCCGCTTTAATTTGGTCGTGGGCGTAAATGGTGGTTTGCATACCTGAGCCACATAGCTTGTTGACGGTAACGGCACCGGTGGATTTTGGAATTCCCGCGGCGATGGCGGCTTGACGCGCTGGGCCTTGCTTTAAGCCCGCGGGCAATACGCAGCCCATGATGACGTCTTCGATTTTGCCTGCATCAATATTGGCGCGCTTAACCGCCTCGGCAATGGCTGTTGTGCCGAGTTCTACCGCGGTTAGAGAGCTTAACGAACCGAGCATGCCGCCCATGGGGGTGCGGGCACCGGAAACAATATATACGGAGTCAGACATAGGATGATTTCCCTGTTGGTTTGCCGCCGAGATGCAAAATAAAGCGATCTTCAGGCGTCGATTTTAAGAAGAAGGAATTTTTAGAGGCGGCACATTTAGCCACGCTAAGCCCTCATTTTCAAGGCTTGGCGGCATTTCGCTGAGGAATAGCGGGTATCACGATTTGTTCACTTCAAAGAGTTTTCGGCGCACGGCACGGCGATACTCACCAGGGCTGGTGCTGCTGTGTAGTTTAAATAAACGACAAAAATAGCTGGCGTCGCTATAGCCACACTGTTGCCCCACTTCTTCGACGCTCAAGTTGCTATTTTGTAGTAAATCTTGAGCTAGCTCTATGCGTAACTTCTGTAAATATTGTAAAGGTGGTAGGCCGGTAACTTGCCGGAAGCGGCGGTGAAAACTGCGTTCACTGAGGCCGCTTTGTCTTGCTAATTCGGGAATATTAAGCGGGTTGGCGATATAACGCGCCAACCAATTTTGCGCCAATGCGATGGTTTCGTCGCGGTGTAAGTCATTGCGATTGACGCGATAGCTATTGCGAGAGAAGGGCCGTCGACTTTCCGGTGAAAATTGCTGGGCGACACGGCTGGCAATCGATGCGCCCCAGTAACGGTCAATGAGATGAATGACCAGATCGGCTGCGGAATTGACGCTACCGGTACAAAAAATATTGTCGGCTTGGGTAATCAGATAATCGCGATGCAAAGCTACATTGGGGTAGCGGGCGGCAAAATCGTCGAAATAATGCCAGTGGGTGGTGGCGACACGGCCATCTAATAAACCCGCCTCAGCGAGGAAATAGCTGCCGTTACCCACCGCGCAAATTTCTGCACCACGGGCTTCGTGGCTGCGCAGCCATCGTTGCACATCGGGTTGCGTGGGCGCGCCGCGATGCGGGTGACGCCAGCGACTGGGAATGATGATCAAATCGTATTCTTTGCCGTTATTGATGTCGGTACTGGGTAGCATTTCCATGCCACCGGAAACGCTTATTGGCTGTCGGTTAAGGCCAACAAACTCGGAGCTGATGATAGCTTTGCGACTATCTAGCCGCGACACGCTGTTTGCCGCTGTCAGCAGTTCACTGGGTAGACTGATGCTGGTGGCGAGTGCGTCGTTAAAGGCGAGCAGGGCAACTTGCTTCATGTTGGCGTAATCATCTCATCTATTGGCGGTTATATTCTATTTCAAAGTGCCTAACATCGATAGACTAGCGTTCTATTATATTGTGCTGTCGGTAAGGAATTAGTGTGAGTAAGTTACCAGTTATCGTGGGTTTTGGCGGGGTGAATGCTGCCGGTCGTAGTTCATTTCATCACGGCTACCGCCGAATGGTGGTTGATGCATTACCTGATGATAAGGCGAGGCGGACCTACCAAAGTTTGGCCGCGATAATGGGCGTCCCGAGTGATCAAATCGATTGGGAAGCACAGCGTCAGTACATGCGCGACCATACCTTAATCCGCAAGATCGAAGGTAATATTTTTGATACTGAGCATGTCGCGTGGAATAAGCGTATGGCACTATCTGGCGCGGAGGGCGTGTTGCAGTTTGTGACCCGTGCCCGAGATTTGCCGGACAGCTTGCCCAGCGGCTGGCAAGTCACAGAATTAGGCGACGGCAAAGTGTCTGTAAGCGTAAGCGATGGCTGCAATATGTTGTTGCCAACCACGCGTAAAATCGAAGTATCATCCGCTGGTCAACTACCTACTGGTTTTGATCCCGCCAGTCTTTACGGTTCGCGAAATCATCCCCGTGGTTTGCAAATGGCCATTTGTGGTGCATCTGACGCTCTAAAATCCATGGGGATAGAGTGGCAGACGGTGATGGACAGTATTCGCCCAGATCAAATGGGGGTGTACGCGAGCTCGGCAATGGCACAGTTGGATGATAATGGTTTCGGTGGCCTGTTAGGTGCACGCGCCAACGGTGGCCGGGTGAGCTCTAAGCAGCTTGCTTTGGGTTTGGCTGATATGCCGGCCGATTTTGTGAGCGCCTATGTCTTAGGTAATGTTGGTACCAGTGGGCCAAGCTTGGGAGCCTGCGCGACCTTCTTTTACAACCTGCGTCAAGCGGTTAACGATATTCGCAATGGTCTCGTTAAAGTGGCTGTCGTTGGCGTAGCCGAATCCGGTGTTGATCCGCGGGTTATCGATGGCTACTACACAATGGGTGCCCTGGCATCTGATGCCGAGCTGCTAAAGCTAGATGCTGAAAAAGGCTTAACAGAGCCGGATTATCGCCGCGCTAGTCGCCCTTTTAGCAGTAATTGCGGTTTTACTATTTCTGAGTCTTCACAGTTTATTGTGCTGTTCGATGACGAGCTGGCTTTGCAGCTCGGCGCACAAATTCATGGCTCTGTAGCCGATGTATTTACCAATGCTGACGGATATAAAAAATCAATATCCTCACCAGGCATCGGCAATTATTTAACCATGGCAAAGGCAGTTGCAGCCGCCGCCGGCATTATTGGTGATAAGGCAATAAAGACCCGCAGCTTTGTTCAGTCCCACGGTACCAGCACGCCGCAGAATCGCGTCACTGAATCACATATTTTGAATGAGACCGCTAAAATATTTGGCATTGAGAATTGGCCGGTGGCGGCGATCAAAGCTTATATCGGTCATAGCGTTGGTGCAGCATCGGGGGACCAACTTATCGCGAGTCTAGGGATTTGGCACGACAATATATTACCGGGTATCGCAACCATCGATCATATTGCAGATGATGTTCATCAGAGTCATTTACGTCTGCAAAAGGAGCACATGGGGTTTGAGCCTGATAGTTTTGATGTCGCCATCCTTAATGCCAAGGGGTTCGGCGGCAATAATGCTAGCGTTGCGCTGCTGTCACCCATGTTGAGTGAGAAAATGCTCAAGGGACGCCACGGCAATCAAGTGTGGCAGTCTTATTTGGGGCGGCGCGAGGAAGTGCAGGCAAAAGCGGCTGCTTATGATGATGCGGCCTGTGAAACGGGGTTCAGCGTTAAGTACCAGTTTGGCGAAAATGTACTTGATGGTGGCGATCTTGAGCTAAGTCGTGCCGGAATTGGCATTAAAGGCTGGGCCGAAAAAGTCGCGTTGGAGTTTGAGTCACCGTATGCGGATTGGCTGGAGTCTAAGGAGTAAGTGGCCGCGCATAGCTCATTTCTTGGTTGTACTGCAAAGCAGTGGTAAATACGGATAGGTTAAGCCCAGGGTGTGTGGCTTACTCTCTTTAGATTACCGTATTCTTAACAGAGTCAAATGGGAGGAGGTATGCGGGAGTTTATACGCCATTCCAGTGAGTTTCCTGTCGCCGTGAAGGTGTCCGGGGAAGCTGGCTCCCGTCGTGGCTGTCTGCGAGACCTTAGCGTTGCTGGGTTATCTTTTGACGTTGCCAGTAAAATTGATGTTGGCAGCAAGATTAATTTTTATGTGCCGTCGCTGTCAGACGAACCCGCTGGCCGAGGTCATGTGGTGTGGTGCCGCCCATTGTGCGCGAGTTATCGCCTAGGCGTTGAATTCGAGACTGAGCAAGATGCCTACCGCACGCGTATGGTTGAGCAAGTCTGTCAAATCGAAAACTACCGGCGCGAAGTTAAGGAGTTGGAAGGACGAGTGCTCGAGCCCGAAGATGCCGCCGTTGAGTGGATAGAGAGCTACGCAGCTGATTTTGACCGACGATTTTCTTAAGTTCATGGAAGGCTTGCACTGTGGCTAGATGTTTATCAAGTCGAGACAGCTAATTAAATTCATGGTTGAATAGGTCCCCCGCAAGTTCGGGGGATTTTTTTTGCCCAGAGGAAATGGACAATGAAACATGAGGCGGCTGC
The DNA here is from genome assembly GCF_963975605.1 of uncultured Zhongshania sp. Classification (NCBI taxonomy): domain Bacteria; kingdom Pseudomonadati; phylum Pseudomonadota; class Gammaproteobacteria; order Cellvibrionales; family Spongiibacteraceae; genus Zhongshania; species uncultured Zhongshania sp. Next base: position 153,071 of record NZ_CAXBHN010000006.1, read on the forward strand.
GCGAGTCGTGATAAATATGCCGAGGGAGCAGGCTTGGAGTTTGCTCAAAGATTTATCACTTGCCCATAACTATGTACCTGGAATTACCCGCACGGAAATTACAACAGAGAAGGCTGAGGGGCCTGGTGCAAGCCGGCGAGTCTTTCAGTCGTCTGGCAAGGGCATGGATGAGACTATCGTTGAGTGGAATGAGGGCCACGGCTTTCTAATTCGGCTTCATCGCGGCGAAAAAGGCGCGCCGCCGCCATTTGCCAATGCGGCATTTCGCTACCGTCTTGACGATGCCGGGCATAACTGTACCGCGCTGACTACGAGTTTAATGTTTGACATGCGCTGGGGCGCATTGGGCCGGTTTTTACACTCGCGGCTATTACATAAAACATTTCGTGGTGTTATTCGCGACGTGGCAATTAGCATGAAGCAGTTTTATGAAACTGGAGAACCGGTGAAGCCAGAGCAGTTGAAGCAACTGCGGATTAACGCAAGGCAAGCCGCCTGATGGATGCCTTAACATTACTTAAGACTCGTAACTCTGCGGCAAAACTGTGTGCGCCTGGGCCAAAGGATGAAGACTTGGAAGAGATCTTTGCAGCGGCTAGCCGCGCACCAGATCACAGTCGTCTTCGTCCCTGGCGATTCTTAGTGGTGAGAGGGGAGTCTTTGAGCGCCTTGGGTGAGCTGTTTGCCACTGCCGCTATGCAACGCAATAGGGAATTAAGTGAAGCTGATTGCCAGCGCTTTCGACTGCAGCCTTTGCGTGCGCCACTGATTTTGGTGGTGATTGCCTGTATCAAAGACCACCCCAAAGTGCCGGTTATCGAACAACAGTTGTCGGCCGGCTGTGCCGCTCACGGTGCATTGCTCGCAGCCGAAGCCCTGGGCTATGCTGCCATCTGGCGGACGGGCGAAAATGCATTTGATCCCGTCGTTCACAAGGGGCTGGGGCTGGAGAGCCACGAAGAGATTTCCGGCTTTTTGTACATGGGGACACGTGAGGGATCAGCCAAGCCTTTACCTGAAATGCTGCCGACTGATTTTATGAAAGAGTGGAGATAATAATGAACAGTGTCGTTCCGCCGAGTTACACCACCTTAAAAGTGCGAATGGAAGAACACGTTGCATGGGTTGCCTTGAATCGTCCAGATAAGGCAAACGCAATGAATGAAGCCATGTGGGATGAGATTCAAGCGTGTTTTGAGTGGTTGGATCAAGAGCCCCTCGTCCGCGCCGTGGTGTTGTGTGGTGAAGGTAAACACTTTTGTGCAGGAATTGATTTATCCATGTTTGCTGGATTGGCGCAATCTGCTGAGGGCATGGAGAAGTCGCGCTTTGTTGAATGGTTTAGAGCTGTTATTTTGCGTTTGCAGGGTAATTTGACGGCTATTGAGCGCTGCCGCAAGCCAGTGCTGGCGGCCATACAAGGTAGTTGTGTGGGTGGTGGTGTCGATATTATCAGCGCGTGTGATATGCGCTATTGCAGCGATGGCGTCAAATTCTCAATTAAAGAAATCGACATTGGTATGGTTGCTGATGTCGGCACGTTGCAGCGCCTGCCGCATATCATTCCTGCTGGTGTGATGCGCGAACTGGCCTACACTGGTCGCAATGTCGACGCGACCGAAGCCGAACGAATTGGCTTAGTGAATCGTCGTTTTGACAACTATGAAGAAATGATCGAATGCGTATCCGCTCTGGCGCAGGACATTGCCCGTAAATCCCCGTTGGCGATCCGTGGCAGCAAGCAAATGCTGTTATATAGCCGCGATCATAGTGTGTCTGACGCTCTTGATTATCAGGCCACATGGAATGGTGGCATGCTCAGCTTTGAAGACGTGATGCAAGCCATTACAGCGACCAGCGAAGGCAAGACCGCAGACTTTAAAGATTAAGAATCGTTTAATTTCCCTCCGCCGAACAGCAGGGTGCTTGTACTGGCCCTGCTAGTTGGTAAACTCCCTGTAACCAAAATAAATACAGCGACGGATTCGCCCTCTGTCTATGTTGAGCGACCGCGACTCATGCAAACCCGTACTATTTTTAGCACGCCTCTAGTGAGCGGCTTTTTCCGTGTGATATTTAAAACGCTTACTTACTTGATCAGGTGGCGAATTGTAGGTGTAAAGCCCGTTGAGAAAAAATACGTGCTGATTGCGGCGCCGCACACCAGTAACTGGGATTTCCCAACCATGATGGTAGTTGCCTTTGTGTTAGGTTTAGACCCGCACTGGGTGGGCAAGCACACCTTGTTTCCCAAGGGGATTCTCGGGGTGGTCATGCGCTGGCTGGGTGGTATCGGTATTGACCGCCGGACGGCACACAATACGGTTGATCAAATGGTGGCGGAGTATGCTGCTCGCGATGAGTTAATGGTCTTGATTGCGCCTGAGGGCACTCGTAGCAAGGTTGAAAATTGGAAGGCGGGCTTCTATCACATTGCGGTTGGTGCCGGTGTGCCGATCTATTTGGGATTTCTTGATACCAAGACCCGAACGACGGGTATTGCAAAGGCATTTTATCCGACGGGCGACTACGAAAAAGATATTATCGAAATAAAGTCGTTTTATAGAGATAAGGTCGGGTTTAACCCCGAGCTGGCTTAAATCTGGTTTTTGATCGAAATATAAATGTTAAAAAATTAAATAAAAAATGCGGGAAATTACCATGTTAAAACTGAGTAGAAATATTGTGTCGTCGGTACTCTGTGTTGCCGCAATATTCCATTCGTTATTTGTCTTCGCGGACACTTCGGTGACAGTTAATACCGAAAGTATTATCGCTAATTCGCCAGATAATTGGTTGTCTTATGGCAAAGATTACAAAGAACAGCGCTACAGCGAACTTGATAAAATTAATGTTGGCAATGTCGCTGACTTAAGTTTGGCATGGTCTTTCGATACAGATTTTAACCGCGGTCTAGAAGCTACCCCGATTGTTATTGATGGCGTTTTATATTTAACCGGTAATTGGAGTGTGGTGTACGCACTCGACGCACGCAGTGGTGAATTACTCTGGAAATATGATCCAAAAGTTCCGAAAGAATGGGCGAAAATGGCCTGTTGTGATGTAGTAAATCGCGGTGTGGCGGCATACGAGGGTAAGATAATCTTCGGAACCCTTGATGCGCGCTTGATAGCCTTAGACGCCGCGAGTGGCGAAAAAGTGTGGGAAGTAGAAACCGCTGATTTGAAATCCTACCCTTACACTATTACCGGCGCGCCGCGTGTGGCTAAGGGTAAAGTCTTTATAGGTAACGGTGGCGCAGAGTATGGCGTGCGTGGCTATGTAAGTGCCTACGATGTGAATACTGGAGAGCAACTTTGGCGCTTTTACACCGTACCTGCCAATCCAGCAGACGGATTTGAAAATGACGCTATGAAAGCCGCCGCAGAAACATGGACTGGCAAGTGGTGGGAGAATGGCGGTGGTGGCACGGTTTGGGATTCAATTGTTTACGATAACGAATTAGATCAGTTGTATATCGGTGTAGGTAACGGTTCTCCGTGGAATGCAAAAATCCGCAGCCCAGAGGGCGGAGATAATTTATATTTGTCTTCTATTGTTGCCTTAAATCCTGATAGCGGCGAATACATTTGGCATTATCAGGAAACCCCTGCCGAGTCCTGGGACTACACCGCGAGCCAACATATCATGTTGGCGGATATGGACATCAAAGGTGAACTGCGCAAGGTTATTTGGCACGCACCGAAAAACGGCTTCTTTTTTATTCTCGACCGAGAAAATGGCAAATTACTTTCTGCAGAACCGTATTCCGATGTGAATTGGGCAAGCCACTATGATTTGGAAACAGGACGTCCGGTCGAAACTGAAAATGCCCGTTATTTAACGGACTCGCAGTTGATAAGACCTTCGTCCATGGGGGCTCATAACTGGCAGGCGATGGCTTACAGTCCGCAAACGGGTTTGGTTTATATTCCCGTGATTAATAGTTTGTTCGAATATAAAGCGGTTGATGAGTATTTATATGAGTGGGGGCAATGGAATTTAGGCATTTACATGCAGCAGCAGTCGGTTGCCGACCCTATTTTAGCCCAGCTACTCACTAGCAAAATTACTCAGGGAGCTTTATTGGCTTGGGACCCAGCAACCCAAAAGGCGGTTTGGGAAGTTCCGCATAAATTAACGTGGAATGGTGGTTTGCTGGCAACCGCGGGCGGTTTGATATTTCAAGGCTCGGCCGAGGGCGAAGTACTGGCATTTCGTGCCGACAACGGTGAAGAGCTTTGGTCGTTTGAAGCCAATACCGGCGTAATGGCACCCCCCGTAACCTACACTGTCGATGGTGAGCAGTATGTGACTATTTTGGCGGGTTGGGGCGGTGCATTTGGTTTGATAGCGGGTCTGGAACAGGAAGTTGCTCCACCACCAAGCCGGGTACTTACTTTTAAATTAGGTGGTACAGCGCCAGCATTGCCGGCGAACCCACTTAAGCAAAGACACGAGCCACCAGCACGTTTGACTGACGACGCGCAGATTTTAGAAAAAGGTCGAACGCTTTATTACGGTTATTGCAGTGCCTGTCATGGCACCGAAGTGATTTCCAATGGTGCGATACCAGATCTACGTCATTTGCCGAAAGCGTTTCACGATAATTTCAATGCGATTGTATTGGATGGGGTCATGAAAAAGGCGGGTATGGTTGGCTTCTCTGAGGTTTTGACAGAAGAGGATGCGTTTGCATTGCACGCGTATATTCTAGAGCAGGCCAATGTCGACAAAGAAAGCCGTGCACAGCCAAGTTGGTTGATTTCTATTAAAACTTGGTTTTACGGTATTGTCGCAAAATTGCTTGGTTTTGCGATGAGTTTTAGCTAACGCGTTGCGACGATAACATCGCGCAATCGATTGTTAATGATTGTGCGAAGGTCGGCGGCCAATTCTCTGTAAAAAACCCGATTCGGCGAATTGGCCCGCCACACCAAGGCGTGCTTTCGCAAAATCGGTATATTGCGAAGCTCGCATACATAGAGCGCTTCCGGGTTGTGCATTTCGGAGTGCACATATAATCCCGGTAAGAAGGCTACGCCCATTCCCATAACGACCATTTGCCTTAATGTATCTAAGCTAGTGCCTTCGTAGTCGCGCTGAAGATCGGCGCCCCAACGTTCACATATCTCTTGCACCTGTAAATGAAAATGATGTTTTTCTTCGAGGGTTAGTATTTTCTCCCCCCGTAATTTACTTGGTGTAATGCTCTTCTGTCCGGAGAGTGGGTGGTTTATCGGGACGACAAATTTTAGTGGCTCGATGAATAATGGAGTCATCGCAAGTTGGGGTATTGTCAGCGGCAGTGGAACAATAGCTAAGTCGTAAACCCCATCTAATAAATCTTTTTGCAATTCCCTGTGGGTGGCTTCGCGAACGTATAGTTTTAAGTTTACGTGGAGATCATGCAGATCTGGTAGCACATGGGGCAGTAAATAAGGGCCAACGGTTGGTGGCACGCCAAGGCGATAGGTTGTTTGATGCCCGTCGATTTTGGCTGCGGCCATGTCTTCAAACTCTTTCATACTGAGTAACACCTGCCGCGCGGCGTCGAGTAAATCTCTGCCGCTAGGTGAAAGCAATGTCCCCGCTCTGGAGCGCTCAAAAAGCTGAGTATTGAGCGTGGATTCAAGGATCGCTATCTGGTTTGTGAGGGCCGGCTGGCTCATTCTCAGTTCTTCGGCGGCACGCCGATAGCTCGCATGCTTGGCTACTGCAACAAAATAATTTAGCTGCTTTATGCTGGGGGAGCTTATTTTTGATGCCATGATCGCGCCTTTTTCTGATAACTTAATGATATCAGCAAATACTATACCTTGTTATTAAACTATCAAAGGATAATCAGCTCGAAATTGAATCCAGATTGTTTATTAACGAGGATGTGGTTGTGGAAGAACTTATTCAAGGTGTTACTAAGTTTCAAAACGAGGTGTATCCAGGCAAGGAGGCTGCATTTCGCAAATTGGCGAATGGTCAAAATCCTGAAGTATTGTTTATCACTTGTGCCGACTCGCGTATTGACCCTGGCATGCTGACGCAAACCCAACCTGGGGACTTGTTCATCTGCCGTAATGCCGGCAATGTGGTGCCGCCTCACAGCAATCAAACCGGCGGTATGACGGCATCAATCGAGTTTGCTGTTGCGGCACTTGGGGTATCGCATATTGTGGTGTGTGGGCACAGTGACTGCGGCGCGATGAAGGGCGCGATAGATCCAGGCGCTCTAGACGATCTCCCGCACGTCAAAGAGTGGCTAGGGCATTGTCGGGCAGCCCGCGAGGTTGTAAAAGAGCGACACGGCCATATCGATAAATGCCATTTAGACGAAGTCTCCAAAGAAAACGTTCTCCTTCAGCTACAGCATTTGCGCACCCACGCTGCTGTAGCGGCAAAGCTCGCAAGTGGAAAAGTTCGCCTACACGGCTGGATTTATAATATCGCCAGCGGTGAGGTTGAGTGTTACAACGAAGAGCGGAAGCAGTTTGAATTAATGGACTCCGCCTACAGTCATTTGATTGATGGTCAGTTAGCTGCCAAGCAGGGAGCGGCCGTATGACATTTAATCGAGACACCATAGCTGGTGATATCACAGGTGGTATAACAGCGGGGGTGGTGGCTCTGCCGCTGGCCTTGGCGCTGGGTGTCGCGTCTGGATTGGGGCCAATGGCGGGTATCTATGGCGCTATTGCGGTTGGTTTTTTTGCGGCCTTGTTTGGCGGTACAGCGTCGCAAATCTCTGGTCCAACTGGGCCAATGGTCGTGGTGCTAGCGGGTTTGTTCGCTAGCCTATCAGGTGACGTTGCGCTGATATTTACTACCGTTATGTTGGCCGGGGTGCTGCAAATTGTGTTTGGCTTCCTCGGTGTTGGGCAATATATTCGCCTAGTTCCTTATCCTGTCATTTCAGGCTTCATGACGGGTATCGGCGCCATTATTATTATCCTGCAAATGGGGCCGCTGTTGGGGCACGATTCGCCAGGGGATCCGCTAGGTGCAATGGCGAAGTTGCCGAATGCGATAATGGATATCAATTTTGCCAATCTTGCACTGGGTTTGGGTACTTTAGCGCTGGTGTTCTTTTGGCCAACTCGGATAGGGAAATATTTGCCGGGTCCACTCGCCGCTTTAATTATCGGCACATTGGCGGCATTTTTCTTATTCGATGTTCCCGTATTAGGTGATATTCCGTCAGGGCTGCCAAGCTTGCACTGGCCGGTCTTCGAGCAAAGTAAGGCGCTTTTGATCATGGAGGCCGCGTTTATTTTGGCGGTGTTGGGTTCAATTGACAGTTTGCTGACCTCATTGGTCGCCGACAATATGACCCGTCAACGACATGACAGTAACCGCGAACTTATTGGTCAGGGTATTGGTAATACAGTTGCTGGATTGATTGGTGGTATCGCGGGTGCAGGTGCAACAATGCGCACCGTGGTAAATATTCGTTCCGGTGGCAAGACTCGGGTTTCAGGTATGGTTCACGCGCTGCTGCTGCTAACCATTGTGCTTGGCTTGGGGCCGCTCGCCTCGAATATTCCTCTAGCTGTGCTAGCGGGTATTCTGGTGAAGGTGGGTTTAGACATAATCGACTGGAGCTATATCAAACGCGCTAATCATGGTCCGCGCTGGGATCTTGCTTTAATGGTGTTGGTATTATCGCTCACAGTATTTGTTGATCTGATTACCGCGGTTGCCGCAGGCGTGGTATTGGCCGCCTTAGCATTTGTGAAGCAAGTGGGGCAGCTACAGATTGCCAGCCTTAAAAATATGCCTGAACATCTTGATTCCGAAGTGGAGAAGGCGTGTTTGGCGGAGTGCGGAGATCGAGTCGCACTGTTTGAGTTTAGTGGCCCGCTGAGCTTTGGCGCGGCAGCTGACCTAGGTCATCATGTGCGAGAGCACAGTGAGGTTGGCTCAAGAGTGCTAATACTTGATTTCTCTAGTGTTCCCTTCCTTGATGTGTCCGCGGTTTTGGCCGTAGAGACCATTGCTAGCGATGCCGCTAGCAGCGGTAAGCTGCTGTACTTAGCTGGAATGAATGCTGCTGTGCAAAAGATTCTGACTGGGATGAATAAGGGTATGCCAGGTAACGGTGTTTATGCTACGCGTTTAGACGCGTTAGAGGCCGCGCAGTCTGCGATTAAGGCAAATGATAACCGCGCGGGGACGGTACTCGGCGCTGTCGCTATGTAAGGATGCAGTGCGCTTGGGTGGAGTTTATCCACCCGTTGCTGTTGTCGTGCATAGTTTGAAATGAAAGTGATTTAAAGGCGGCCGCGAGGCCGCTTTTTTTATAGTGCCATCTGTGTGCGTAGAGAAATTACATCTACATTGTCCGCTTCGCCGCCATTAGGCTGAATCAGTGGGCCAGCATCTACATCGTAGGCGCGGCTGTAACCAAATAGAATGCGCAGATTGGCGTTGAGATACCAGTTTAGATTGAGGCTAATTCGCTGCTGGCTGCCACCTTCAATTTCTTCATCTTTTAGATTTAACTCGTCGAGTCGCAAGGCCAGCTCCCACGCGCCCCAGTGGTTTTGAGACAGGTCAAAATTATTGCGGGGCTTCAGCATTTTGAACTCACCGTCTGAGCCTTTATAGTTGCGGGCTTCCCCCGTTAATGTCCAGCCAAGTTGCAGGTAGTGGGCATCGAACCGTAAGTCTGATCCGCTGTCGCGCTTGATGTTTGCTTGTCCCCATTCTGCCTGCGCTGAGAAGCGGCCTCGCATGGCGGCGAGCTCAAGCCCGGATAGTTGTATTTCCTCAAAGCCAGCAATGCTGCCGGTATCGCTGAGGTAAAAGTCTGACATATTGGTGGTTTCATAGCGCAGGCGCGGCGTTTTGCTATTGCTCAAATTGTTATTGTCGTTAGCTTTGCGCAGGCCAACGTTGGCGCCGATGTGGAGTAATTTTCCAGCTTCGTTAATGGGCGCGAAGGTTCCTCTGGCGCCGAAACCGCCGCCTTCGTCAGCACCGTCGCCACTGGCTGATATTGCATCGCCATATACTCCGCTTTGAAATGACCAGTTTTGTCCCATCGTTTTTACATTTACGCCCATCGCACGGTCGAAATGTGGCAATGTCAGTGCAGTAAGCAGCGAGCGCTCATTGAACATAATGTCATTGGAGCTTTCTTGTACCTCCATGCTTACCGCATGCTTCTGGTTGCCAACGGTGATTTCGAGTTTAGGGTTGGCATGGTAGGTCATCAAAACGTCTTTCATAGAGACGCTGTTGCCGCCCCAGTCTCCTTCAATGGTGTAAGTGAAATCTCTATTGAACCTGCCCTTCAATGCCAATCGCGCGCGGCGAAGCTCTGTGCCAGATACGGCTTCAACCGGGTCGCCATTACTGCGCTTTTGCAGCTCGTCATTCAAATGAGTTGTGCTGTCTGCATGTATGCGCCCACCTAGGCTGATGGCAAAGTCGCCATTACCTGACGTAACTACTAAGCCTTTGTTGCCTACCTCGAGTTTGGTGGGCGCTTGGTTGTTATCTGATTGGGTGAGTTCTTCGCTGGCTGGCTCGAATGTACCCAGTTTGACCCTGTTGGTACCGGGTTCGGTAAATACCTGTTTTGTCTCGCGGTCGACGTACAGATTTAGTTGGCTGGACGGGGCTGCGTTAGTGCTGACACTAGTCGCGAATAGACAAAACATGGCAAGTATTTGCGCGCGGGAGTGTTTTTGTGTGTTCTTCAATTCACCTAGTGAATTAGCGATAGATTTTGTCATTGCGTCCTCGTTCAGCAGTGTCTGCGATAAGCAAAGGTGTCGTGCCGGTAGCTTTGTAGTGATTGTGGTCGCAATTCTGCGATATTTATATTACAGAAATATGACACACATGTTTTTTTGTGACGGAATTATTACATTTCTGATTTTGTGGCTAGCTGCTTATTTAGGATGTGAAGCCCATGCGGCATGAGTTGGCAAACTAAGGGTTGTGTGTAATAGGAAAGGAAAATTGCAAGCCATCTGCCGATAAATTTAAGGAAAAAAAGTTCTTGTAGTAACGTCTCGCTACTGTTATTGGGCCACAATCTTGTCCACAGTATCTGTGGATAACTTGGTGGGTAACTTGTATGTTGTGGCAGGAGAGAGAGGGCTAATCGGGACTTTAACAAATTGTTCAAAAAATAGTCATTTTTAAAAAATATAATTAAAACAATATGTTATGAATGATTTTGCATGTCGTTAATGATGTTGTGGTCTTAAGCTCTGTATTTTGGTTACTTGCTCCCTAACTGTGAATAAGTGTTACGTCAAGGCTTAAATATTGTTACCTGTTACGTATTTTCACTTATTGTTGGGTATTCGCGGCGGCTTGGTCAAAAACGGTGCGGCAATTGAAAATCACTCGCCCTTGTAAACACACCCGCTGGTGCATGTTTCTCTAATTTCGACCCGACTTAGTGCGCTTAGCCGTGGTTTGAGTTGGTTCCAAATCCAGATTGCAATATTCTCGCTCGTTGGGTTTTCGAGCCCCTTTATGTCATTCAAGTAATTGTGGTCTAGTTGATCGTAGATAGGTGCGAACACTTTCTTTACCTCAGAAAAGTCCATGAGCCAGCCAGTGTGGGGATCGATATCACCTTCGATAACGATTCTCACCAGGAAGCTGTGTCCGTGAAGTCGGGCGCATTTGTGACCTTGGGGGACATTGGGAAGCCGGTGTGCGGCTTCAAAGGTGAACTCTTTGTAAATTTCCACGTGTCAGTCTCAGTTTTAACGATCAAAAGGGCGTGCAGGGAATCTGATTCAAGATTGGCGCTAATGGTAATCAGCTCTGGCGACGCTGTACAGCGCGCCTTAATTCATTGATTTGTTGGGTCTAGTTAGGGGGGGGGGTTTGGATAAAAAATGAACAAAATCAGTGTTATAGCTTTTTTACAAAGAAAATGTAAAAAAACAGCGTCCAGTATTTGACACCGAAAGCGATTACTGTAGAATGCGCCTCACTCGATTGAGAGGGTGATTAGCTCAGCTGGGAGAGCATCTGCCTTACAAGCAGAGGGTCGGCGGTT